>JANWJX010000070.1 GCA_025451725.1 Allostellaceae bacterium | reverse complement strand
GGCCCGACCCTGGGCGCGCGCCGGCTTCTCGGCCTTCTTCGGCGCTTCCTTGGCGGTGTCCCTGGCGGCGCGCTTGCCGCTGCCGCTGATCGGCAGCAGCATTTCGCGCTGGCCCTCGGCGCGCTTCTTCTTGCCCTTGGCGGCCTTGACTGCCGGCGGCGCCTTGACTGCCGGCGGCGCCTTGGCCGCGGGCGCTTTCGCAGCCGGAGCCTTTTTTTCGCCGGAGCCTGCAAGGCTGCGCTTCAGCGCGTCCATCAGGTTGATGACGTTATGCGGCGGCGGCGCGGCGGCGCCCCGCGGCATCGGCAGGCCGGCCTGTTTCTTTTTCAGCATTTCGACCACCGCTTCCTCGTAATGGTCGACGAAGGTGTTGGGCTCGAAATCGGCCGCCTTGGTCTCGAGAATATGCTCGGCGAGCTTGCGCATGTCAGCCGGCACGGCGACCGCCGGAATTTCGTCGAAAAATTCCTTGGCGTCGCGCACTTCGGAGCCATAGCGCAGCGTCACCACGACGATGCCCTTGTCCCACGGCTCCAGCATCACGACGCGCTCGCGCTTCGCCAGCACGATGCGCGCCAGCGCCACCAGGTTCTTGCCCTTCATCGCCTCGCGGATCACCGCGAACGCGTCCTGGCCGACCTGGTCGTTGGGCGTGAGGTAGTACGGCGTATCGAAATATCGCTCGTCGATCTGGGCGCGCGGAACGAACTTGTCGATCTCGATCGTGTGGTTGCTCTCGATCGCGATGGCGTCGAGTTCCTCGTCGTCGATCAGAACATAGGTGTTCTTGGCGTATTCATAGCCGCGCGCCTTGTCCGAGCCCTCGACCGGCTCGCGCGTCACCTCGTCGATCATCTGCTGGCGCAGGCGGTTGCCGGTGGCGCGGTTGATCTGGCGGAACGAGACGCGCTCGCTCGAGGAAGTCGCCGTGAACAGCGACACGGGGCAGGACACCAGGGAAAGCTTGAGATAGCCCTTCCAGTAGGGGCGCGACGGAGCCACGGGTTTCCTCCCGAATCAGGGCCTTAGAGAGATTATTCTATTCTCGGGATTTACGCAAAGAATGGCGTGAAAATATTTGATAATACTAAATAATGTGGCTCCTCACTCTTTCGTCCCCAAGCTTTTGAGGGCCGCCGCGATCGATTGTTTCACCGAGCCGATTTCCCGCCATGGATCGGCGCGGCGGGCCTGCAAAATCCCCGGCACGGTCCTGAGATCGAAACGCGCCGGTTTGAAGTCCCGTTCCAAATCCTCCCAGCGGATCGGCATGGCGACCGGCGCGCCGGGGCGCGCCCGCACCGAATAGGCGGCGACCGCCGTCGAGCCGCGCGCGTTGCGCAGGTAATCGACGAAAATCTTGCCCTGCCGTTCGCGCTTCAGCGGGTTGGCGGTGAACTTGTCGGGCGCGCTCTCTACCAGCAAGAGCGCCACCGCCTGCGAGAAATTCTTGAGCTGGTCCCAATCGACGTCGCGTCGCACCGGCACCACGACATGCAGCCCCTTGCCGCCCGTGGTTTTGACGAATGAAGTCAGTTTCAATCCGGCCAGCATTTTGCGCATCGTCTTCGCCGCTTCGATAACGCGGGTGAAGGGCAGGTCCGGCGCGGGATCGAAATCGAAAGTGATGCGGTCGGGCTTGTCGGGATCGTCGGCCAGCGCACCCCACGGGTGAATCTCGATCACGCGTTCCTGCGCCAGCGAAACCAAATCCTGGGCATCGCGCGGCACCAGGTAGGAGCGCGTCGCCTTGTCTTCCTTGATGGCGACGCGGAGGATGCGCTCGACGCCGTGCTCGAAATGCTTCTGGAAGAAACAGTCGCCGGCGATGCCCTCGGGACAGCGCAGCAGGCTGAGCGGCCGGTTGGCGATCTCGGGCAGCATCCATTCCGCGACCGCCTCGTAATAGCGCGCGAGATCGAGCTTGGTGATGTTGCTCTCGGGAAACACCTTGCGATCAGGATGGGTGATGACCACGCCGGCGACGGTGCTCGCGGACTTGGCGGCCGCTTTGGGCGGCGGTCCGCCTACCGTTTCGCGCACGATGGATTTCGCCGGCTTGTCCTCGCGCAGCGCCTTGAACGAGGGGTGGCGCAGCACGCCGTCCGTCGTCCAGTTGCCGAACTCGACCTCGCAGACCAGCTCGGGCTTGACCCAGATTGCGCCTGCCCGTGCCTCCTTCGGCACCTCGTCATAGGCCGGCTTCGCCGTCTTGATGCGCATCAGGCGCGTGCGCAGATCGACGGCCGACTGCGCGGTGAAGCCGGTGCCGACATGGCCGGCGTAACGCAATGCGCCGCGCTCGTAATAGCCGAGCAGCAGCGCGCCGACCCCGCCTTTGCGCGCGCGCTCGCCTTCGGTGAAGCCACCGATGACAAATTCCTGGCGCTGGATGCATTTCGCTTTTTGCCAGTCGCCAACACGGCCCGACCGATAAGTCGACGCGGCGCGCTTCGACACGATGCCTTCGAGGCCGCGCTTTCCCGCCTCTTTGAAAATCGCGTCGCCCGAACCTTCGATATGGTCGGAATAACGCAGCGCGTGCGTCTCGGCTCCTTTTGGGATCAGCGCACGCAGCAATTTCTTGCGTTCGAGCAGCCGTGTGCCGCGCAGATCCTTGCCGTCGAGATAGAGCAGATCGAAAGCGATCAGCGCCAGCTTCTCATCGTGCTCCTCGCTCAGCGCCTGTTGCAGATCGCCGAAATCCGAACGGCCCTTGGCGTCGAGCACCGCGATCTCGCCGTCGATCGCGAACGTCTTGCCCGGCAGCATGCGCACCGCGTCGCCAAGACGGCCGAATTTCTTGGTCCAGTCCTGGCCCGAGCGGGTCAGGAACGCGACCTTGTCGCCGTCGCGACGGCAATAGACGCGATAGCCGTCGATCTTGATCTCGTGCAGCCACTCGTCGCCCTTGGGGGGCGTCGCCACCAGCGTCGCCAGTTCCGGCTCGACGAATTTCGGCAGCGCGGCCGCCTTTGCGCCGGCGAGCCTGCCAAGCGTCGGCGCCTTGCGCGCGCGCGGCCTGACTTTTTTCTCCGGCTTGCCGTCGGCACGGTTCGAGTTCCACACCTTCGCCTTGGAAGTCGGATCGGCGATCTGATCCATCGTCTTGCCGGTGGCGACGCTTTCGGTCCCATCAGCCAGCAATTCGTCATGGTCGCCAGGGCGCGCGTATTCGTCGTTTTCCTTGATCAGCAGCCAGTTGTCGCCGCGGTCGCCCGGCCGGTGCGATCGCATGCGCACCAGCGTCCAGCCGCCTTTGAGCCGGTCGCCGTGGAGCGTGAATTTGAGCTTGCCGGCGGCATAATCGGCGTTGACGTCCTCGTGGTGCTCCTGCGGCTCCCAGGTGCCACGATCCCACAGCATCACCGTGCCGCCGCCATACTGCCCCTTCGGGATGACGCCTTCGAACTTGCCGTATTCGAGCGGGTGATCCTCGACATGCACCGCGAGGCGTTTCACCTCGGGGTCGAGGCTCGGCCCCTTGGTGACCGCCCAACTCTTGAGCACCCCATCGAGCTCGAGGCGGAAATCGTAATGGAGCCGGGTCGCGTCGTGCTTCTGGATGAGATAGGAATGCCCGGCCCGGCCCGGCGCGCGGCCGGGCTTCGGCTCGGGTGTCCGGTCGAAACGCCGCTTCGCCTTGTATCGGGTCAGACTTCCTACGCCGGCCATGTCCGCTCCGCGCCCGTTGATGCGCCCGCTATATATAAGCGCCGACGGCGCAAATCGATCCGGCTAGGGTTTGACCGCGACCGCGAACAGCGACGTGCCGGTCTTGTTGCGCCCCGCCAGCGTGCGACCTTGATCCATCCGATACATGAGATCGAGCAGCAACGGCGCGGGCCACGGCGGCACGGTGAGATAGCGGGCATAGACCTGAGCATTGCCCTCGCCCGGGCGGGCGCGGTTGGCCGATTTGCGGCGCCCGAGGATGCGGGCCATCCACTGACCCCACCACATCATCCGCTCGATCTTGAGGCCGCTGCCGTCGATAGCGGCGCGCAGCGTCTCGGGCGTGTAGCGGCGGCGATGGCCCTGGACCGAATCGAATTCGGAGAACAGCTCCGGCAAGGCCGGCACGCTGACAATGACATGGCCGCCGGGCCGCGCGAGCTGTGCCAGGCGCCGCACCACCGCGCGGTCGTCGTCGACATGCTCTATGACGTCGAGCGCCAGCACCACGTCGTATTGGGGTGCATCGGCGGGCAAATCCTGAGTCAGATCGGCCTCGATCAATTGCCGGTCGGGCCGGTCGATCCGCTCGAGCGACTGGCGCGAAATGTCGAGCCCGACGACGTGGTAACCGGCGCGCTCCAGCGCGGTAAGGTTCGTGCCCCAGCCGCAACCGACTTCGATCACTCGGCTGTCGCGCGAATCGCCAAGGCGCGACAGCAACGCCAGCAGCAATCGCCCGCGCGCCGCCCACCAGGGATGGCGCGCGACCTTGCCGGCAAGCTCGACGAGAATCGCCTCGCCCATATTGTCGTCGGCGACGCCGCGCGACCAGGACTGGATCATGCCGTCAACCTCTGCCCAAGCAAGTGGCGCGCCCTGCTGGAATCGAACCAGCGACCTGCCGCTTAGAAGGCGGCTGCTCTATCCGCTGAGCTAAGGGCGCCCGGCGTCTTTATACCACAGGGGTCGTTAACGCGGCCGGTCGTAGCGGAAATTGTCCGCATAGGATTTGGGCTTGAAGGCTGGCGCGTGCGGCTCGGCGACGACGTAATCGAGCCCCTTTTTCTTGGCGAACGCCACCGCTTCGTCGAGCGTGTCGAACCGCATGCTGATCTGGTTCAGCGTGTCGGCGGCGCTGGTCCAGCCCATCAGCGGATCGGGCGTGCGCGGCGTCGCCTGGGCGTAATCGAGCACCCATTGCCGGGTCTTGGCCCTGCCCTGCTGCATCGCGGTCTTCGCCGGCCGATAAATACGCGCCTGAGCCATTTGCACTCCCAACGAAAGCCGCCAAAGCGCAAGCGAAGGCGGATGGTCGGGGCGAGAGGATTCGAACCTCCGACTTCCAGCTCCCAAAGCTGGCGCTCTACCAGGCTGAGCTACGCCCCGAAATCCCGCCCCTTGCATTGCCCATCTTATCGCGCGAGCACTGGAAAAGTTCAAGCAAGCGGGCGATTCTGGCGCGTCACCGCAAAAGGGCCATCGCCATGCCGAGTTTCGCCGAACGCGTCGAGGACTATATCCGCGCCCATTCTCTGCGCGAGGCGCCCGCGTTGAAAGCGCTGCGCCGCGAAAACGAAACCAAGCCACGCTTCAACATGCAATTCACGCCGGAATCGGCGCAGCTCGTTCAATTGTTACTGAAGCTGATGGGCGCAAAGCGGGGCATCGAGGTCGGCACCTTCACGGGCTATAGCAGCCTCGCGGTGGTGCTGGCGTTGCCCGACAACGGCAAGCTCATCTGCTGCGACGTCAGCGAGGAATACACAGCGGTCGCGCGCAAACACTGGGACAAGGCTGGCGTCGCCGGCAAGATCGAGCTGCGGCTCGGCCCCGCCATCGACACGCTCGACGCGCTCATCAAGGCGGGCGGCGCGGGCAAATACGATTTCATGCTGATCGACGCCGACAAGACCGGCTACGATTCCTATTTCGAGCGCGGCCTCACGTTGTTGCGCGCGGGCGGGCTGTTCGTGTTCGACAATGTGCTGTGGGGCGGCGCGGTGCTGGAATCGAGCGGCGGCGGGGCTGACACGCGCGCGCTCCGCGCCCTCAACAACAAATTGGCGTCGGACGAGCGCGTCGATCTCAGCATGCTGCCGGTCGGCGACGGGCTGACTCTGGCCAGAAAACGCTAGCGCGCGTTGCCGAAGCTTTTGTAGCGCACCACGTCGCCGATCTTGATGCTGAGCCGCGCGGCGGTACCGCCGTTCAGCTCCAGCACGGCGCGAGCTGGCTCGCGCGACGGAATGACATCCTCCGACAACGGCACCGCGCGCTCGTGAATATCGACAATGCGGCCGTCCGGCGCGATGAAAAGCATGTCGAGCGGGATCAGCGTGTTCTTCATCCAGAACGTGCGCACCGCGGTGTCGCCGAACACGAACAGCATGCCGGCGTCGGGCGCGAGGCGCTGGCGGAACATCAGCCCTTGCTCTTCCTGCGCCGGCGTCACCGCCAGTTCGACGGAGAAACGCCTCGACCCCGCCGCCGTGTCGATCGTGATTTCGGCTTTTTCGAAGGTCTGAAGCTGCTGGGCGTGCGCCATGTAGGTGAGTCCGGAAGCGACCAGCACGACCAACAGGCTTCGGCGCAACATCGACATGACCCTCATCGGAAGAACAACAGCGCGACCAACGCATACCACGGCCCGGCGATCAGGACCGCAAGCCCGGCAAAGACGAAGAAGCTGGGCATCTTGACGCCATGCGCCTCGGCCAACGATTTGACCACGAGGTTGGGCGCGTTGCCGAGATAGGTCAGCGCGCCGAAATAGGCCGCGCCCGCGGAGATGGCAGCCAGTGTCGTCGTCAGCGCGCCAGTCATGCGCGCCGCGTCGCCACCCGCGAAATCGAAGAACACGAGATAGGTCGGCGCGTTGTCGAGGATCGCCGACAGCGATCCGGTCGCGGCATAGAACAGGAGATCGTTCGGCGCGCCGTCGACGATCAGCGCAGCGAACAGCGGCGATGCAGGCCCTCCCGGTCCCGCCGCGATCACGCCAATCGCGGGGATCAACGTGACGAAGATGCCCGCGAACAGGATTGCGACTTCGACGATCGGGCCCCAAGCGAAATCGTTGGCGCGGCGGGCGTTGGCCGGCGTCAGCCATAGCGATAGACCAGCGAACACGACATAGAGCGCGTCGGCGACATATTCCGGCGCCGCGATTACCGTGGCTACAACGCCGATCAAGAGGGGAATATTGACGACGCCGCCGACGCCGAGTTTTGCCATTTCGCGCACGAATAGCGGCTCGCGGCGCAGCAGATAATGGTCGAGGATGAAGAACGTCGCGAGCAGTCCGGCGCTCAACACCAGCGTCGGCAGCCACAAATGCTCCAACGGCCACAGGAACGGCACGCCCTTGAGATAGCCGATCAGCAACGGCGGGTTGCCCGACGGCGATAGGGCGCCGCCGACATTCGACACCAGCACGATGAAAAAGACAAAAACGTGGGTGCGGCGCGCGCGATGGCGATTGATGCGGATCAGCGGCCGCACCAGCAGCAGCGACGCGGCAAGCGTGCCGATTACACCGGCCAGCACCGTCCCCGCCGCCAACAGCCCCGTATTGAGCCCTGCGCCCGTGCGCGGCGTACCGCGGATTTGAATTCCGCCGGTGACGACATAAAGCGCCGCGAGGAGTAGAATAAATGGGACATATTCATGCAGCGCGGTCTGCCCGAGTACCGTCGCCACGGCGCCGGCGCCTCGCGTCGTCGCTGCGGGAACCGAAAACGCGAGCGCCCAGAACAAAGTCCATTCGCCGTGGCGCCGCAGCCAATGCGCCGACGCGATGCTCGGCAGGAGCGCGATGCTCAGCAGCAAACCGAGAAACGGGACGACCCACAACAGGCCGAGCGCGCTCGTCACTGGAAATGTCGTGACCCCCGACATGGCACGGACTATGCCTTGATGGTCGCATCGCACCAAACCAATACGGAGGACGGAGATGGAACGACGGGAAGCCTGGCCCTCCCTGCCCTTCGCCGAATGGCGCGACACGGCGGCGACATTACAACTCTGGACGCAGATCGTCGGCAAGTTGCGCGTCAGGCAAACGCCTTGGCTCAATCACTCATGGCACAGCGCGCTCTATGTCACGGCGCGCGGCCTCGCCACCTCGCCGATCCCGCACGCAAGTGGCGTATTCGATTGCGAGTTCGATTTTGTTTCTCATGCACTGGTCATCCGTGCCGACAGCGGCGAGCGGCGGATCGCGCTGCGGCCCCGATCGGTGGCAAATTTCTATCGCGCGGTCATGGACGCACTGACGCGGCTCGGCATGCCTTGCGCCATCGACCGGATTCCGAACGAGCTGCCCGACGCGATTCCGTTCGACCGCGACGAAACCCACAAATCCTACGACGAAGACGCGGCGCACCGATTTTGGAGCGTGCTGTTGCAGTGCGATCGCGTGTTCAAGCACTTCCGAACCGGCTTTCTCGGCAAGGCGAGCCCCGTGCACTTCTTCTGGGGCAGCTTCGATCTCGCGGTGACGCGCTTTTCAGGGCGCCGCGCCCCGCTTCATCCCGGCGGCGTGCCGAACCTGCCCGACGCCGTGGCGCGCGAAGCCTACAGCCACGAAGTCAGCAGCGCTGGGTTCTGGCCGGGCGGCGGCGCCATCGATTTTCCCGCCTTCTACTCCTACGCCTACCCCGCGCCATCAGGTTTCGGCGATGCCAAGATTCGGCCCGACGCGGCATCGTTCAACGCCCAGCTTGACGAATTCCTCCTGCCCTATGACACGGTGCGGACGGCTGCAGATCCCGACGCGACGCTGTTAGCGTTTCTGCAAAGCACCTACGACGCGGCGGCCGATCTCGGCAAATGGGATCGCGCCGCGCTCGAATGCGCCCTCGGGGAACCGCGCCGCCCGCGAGCCGTTTGATTCGCCCGGGACGGGGCGATAGGCTCGCCGCCAAACCCTAAAGGAAATTTCATCATGGATATGACCGGTGAATATCGGATTCCGGCGCCGCGCCAGAAGGTCTGGGAAGCCCTCAACAATCCCGACGTGCTGAAGGCGTGCATCCCCGGCTGCGAAAGCCTCGAAAAGATTTCCGACACCGAGATGTCGGGACGTGTCGCCGCCAAGGTCGGGCCCGTGTCGGCGAAATTCTCGGGGAAAGTGACGCTGAGCGATCTCGATCCACCCAACGGCTACCGCATCAGCGGGGAAGGCGCCGGCGGCGCCGCGGGCTTCGCCAAGGGCGGAGCCACCGTGAAGCTCGCCGACGACGGCACCGGCGGCACGGTCCTGTCTTATCAGGTCGACGCGCAGATCGGCGGCAAGCTGGCGCAGATCGGTTCGCGCCTCGTCGACGGCGTCGCGCGCAAGATGGCCGACGATTTCTTTAGCCGCTTCAGCGCCGCGGTCGGCGCGGCGGCCGCGCCCGCGGCAGCCACCGCTGCTACCCCGGCAGCCGCATCGTCCGCCGCGCCGTCACAAATGTTGCCGACGCCGAGCGCGCCCGCCGGGTCGCCCGGTTTCCGCCTTCCGCCGTGGGCCTGGGTCGCCGGACTGGTTGTGATCGTCATCATCATCCTCGCGATTTTCGCCTGACGTGACTCCGTCCGCACATTGTCTTTTTTTCGTCCGCGCTTGACCGAAACCCGTCGGATGGGGCTAACTCGCGCGCAACGAAAACATCCAGCAAATCGCTATATTCAGAAGGGAATGACGCTATGCCCTCCGTGACCCTGACCGTGAACGGCAAGAAGGCGACCGCCGAGGTCGAGAACCGCACGCTGCTGGTTCAGTTGCTGCGCGAGAATCTCGGTCTCACCGGCACACATGTCGGTTGCGACACCAGCCAGTGCGGCGCCTGCGTCGTTCACGTCAACGGCGTCTCGGTCAAAAGCTGCACTCTTCTCGCCGTGCAGGCCGAAGGCGCGGACGTGTTGACCATCGAGGGTCTCGCCAAGGGCAACGACCTACACCCGATGCAGGCGGCGTTCCGGGAGAATCACGGCCTGCAATGCGGCTTCTGCACCCCGGGTATGGTGATGAGCGCAGTCGATCTCGCCAACAAGAACAAGAACCCCTCCGAGCACGAAATCCGCGAATGGCTCGAAGGCAATATCTGCCGCTGCACCGGCTATCATAACATCGTGAAGGCGATCAAAGCCGGTGCGGAGGCGATGGCGGGAGGACGCTGATGCCGGACTCGGGGATCGGCGCCGCGGTTCGCCGCAAAGAAGATTTCCGCTTCCTCACCGGCAAAGGCAATTACGTCGACGACATCGACCGCCCGAACCAGTCCTACGCCTACATCCTGCGCAGCCCACACGCGCACGCGGCGCTCGGCAAGATCGACACCGGCAAGGCCAAGGCCGCGCCGGGCGTCCTCGCCGTCTTCACCGGCGAGGACATCAAGGTCGGCAGTCTGCCTTGCGGCTGGGTGGTTAAATTCAAGGATGGCTCGCCGCAGCATGAGCCGCCGCATCCGGTGCTGGCGCAGGGCAAAGTGCGGCATGTCGGCGACCCCGTCGCCGTCGTCATCGCTGACAGCAAGGCACAAGCGAAAGACG
Source organism: Allostellaceae bacterium (assembly GCA_025451725.1). GTDB lineage: Bacteria > Pseudomonadota > Alphaproteobacteria > ATCC43930 > CGMCC-115725 > JAATGI01. Next base: position 13,023 of record JANWJX010000070.1, on the reverse strand, counting down.
CCGCCGAGCTGATCGAAGTTGAGTACAAACCGCTGCCCGCCGCCATCGACATGAATGCCGCGACAAAGCAAGGCGCGGCGCTGGTGCATGACGCGGTGCCGAACAATGTCTGCTACGACTGGGCGATCGGCGACCAGGCGCAGATCGACGCAATCATCGCCAAGGCGGCGCATGTCACCAAGATCGACATCGTCAACAACCGCCTCATCGCCAACGCGATGGAGCCACGCGCGGCCATTGCCGAGTATGATCGCGGCACCGGCGAACATACGCTGTGGACGACCAGCCAGAACCCGCATGCCATCCGCCTGCTGATGGGCGCGTTCGTGCTGCAAATGCCGGAACACAAGCTGCGCGTCATCTCGCCCGATGTCGGCGGCGGCTTCGGCTCCAAGATTTTCCTTTACGCCGAGGAATGCATCCTGGTGTGGGCGTCGTCGCAGGTGAATCGCCCGATCAAATGGACGGCGGAACGCGGCGAAAGTTTCATGTCCGACGCGCAGGGCCGCGACCATGTCACCCACGCTGAGTTGGCGCTCGACAAGGACGGCAAGTTCCTCGCCTTCAAAGTCTCGACGCTGGCCAATCTCGGCGCCTATCTCTCGACCTTCGCGCCGGCCGTGCCGACTTATCTCTACGCGACGCTGCTCGCCGGCACCTACACCACGCCGGCGATCTATGCGGAAGTGAAGGCGGTGTTCACCAATACCGTGCCGGTCGACGCCTATCGCGGCGCCGGACGGCCGGAGGCCTGCTATGTCATCGAGCGCATCGTCTCGAAGGCTGCGCAGGAACTGAAGATCGACCCGGCGGAGCTGCGGCGGCGCAACTTCATCGCCAAGGACGCCTATCCCTACCAGACGCCGGTCGCCCTCGCCTATGACTCGGGCGACTATTTCACCACGCTCGACATGGCGCTGAAATCGGCCGACTACGCCGGCTTCGCCAAGCGCCGCGAGGAAGCGGCGAAGCGCGGCAAGCTGCGCGGCATCGGCATCTGTTCCTATATCGAGGCATGCGGCGTTGCACCGTCGGCAGTGGCGGGCGCGCTCGGCGCGCGCGCCGGTCTTTATGAAATGGCGGAGGTGCGGGTCCATCCGACCGGCTCCATCACCATGTTCACCGGCACGCACAGCCACGGCCAGGGCCACGAGACCACCTTCGCGCAGGTCATCTCCGACCGGCTGGGCGTGCCGATCGAGCAGATCGATGTGGTGCATGGCGACACGGCGAAGTCCGCGTTCGGCATGGGCACTTACGGCTCGCGCTCGCTGCCGGTCGGCGGCTCGGCGTTGGTCAAGGCGCTCGACAAGATTGTCGACAAGGGCAAGAAAATCGCCGCGCATCTGATGGAAGCATCCGAGGCCGACATCGAGTTCAAGAACGGCGCCTTCACCGTCGCCGGCACCGACAAGTCGACGCCGTTCGGCGCGGTCGCGTTCACCGCCTACGTCCCGCACAATTTCCCGCACGAAACGCTCGAGCCGGGTCTCGACGAGACCGCCTATTACGACCCCAAGAACTTCACCTTCCCGTCCGGCACCCACATCGCCGAGGTCGAGATCGACCGCGACACCGGTGACGTGGCGCTCGTCAACCTCACCGCGGCCGACGATTTCGGCACCATCGTCAACCCGATGATTGTCGAAGGCCAGGTTCACGGCGGGCTGGCGCAGGGCGTCGGCCAAGCGCTGCTCGAGAACGCAGTTTACGACGCCAGAAGCGGCCAGCTCGTCACCGGCTCGCTGATGGATTACTGCATGCCGCGCGCCGACAATTTTCCGTCCTTTTCCGTCGGCACGCACGCGACCAAGTGCATGCATAACCCGCTTGGCGTCAAAGGCTGCGGCGAGGCGGGCGCCATCGGCGCGCCCGCGGCAGTGATGAACGCCGTGATCGACGCGCTCGGCGCCGTCGGGATTCACGATCTGACCATGCCGGCGACGTCCGAGAAAGTCTGGCGCGCCATCAACGGCCGCCAGGCCGCCTAACCGATTAGTAAGGGGAGCAACCCATGTACGATTTCAAATATCAAAAAGCCTCGAGCGTCGCCGACGCAGCGAAAGTCATCGGCGGCGACTCCGAGGCCAAGCTGGTCGCGGGCGGCATGACGCTGATCCCGACGCTGAAGCAGCGGCTCGCCAAGCCGACTCAGCTTGTCGATCTCGGCGGCATCGCCGAGCTCAAAGGCATCAAGAAGGACGGCAACGCCATCGTCATCGGCGCGATGACCAAGCATGTCGACGTCGCCAACTCGCCCGAGGTGAAAAGCGCGATCCCGGCGCTGGCCGATCTCGCCGCGCATATCGGCGATCCGGCGGTGCGCAATCGCGGCACCATCGGCGGCTCGATCTCGAACAACGATCCGGCGGCGGATTATCCTTCGGCGGTGATGGCGCTGAACGCGACCATCGTCACCAACAAGCGCAAGATCGCGGCCGACGATTTCTTCAAGGGCATGTTCGAGACCGCGCTCGGCGCCGACGAGATCGTGACGGCGGTGAGCTTCCCGATCCCCGAGAAGGCCGCCTACATGAAGTTCCCGAACCCCGCGTCGCGCTACGCCATCGTGGGCACGTTCGTCGCCAAGACCGGCGGCAATGTCCGTGTCGGCGTCACGGGCGCGGGCCCCGTCGTGTTCCGCTGGAAAGACGCGGAGGCGGCGCTCGGCAAGTCGTGGAACGCGGACGCGCTCAAGAGCCTCAGCGTCAAAGCGGACGGCCTCAATAGCGACATCCATGCCTCGAGCGAGTATCGCGCCCACCTCGTCGGCGTGATGGCCCGGCGCGCGGTGGCGAAAGCCGGCTAGGGGGGCTATCCTCCCGTGCTCTGCCGCGCATGCAGGCGCGACGGAACACGGGGGCCAAATGAAAATTGTAACGTCTCTCTTACTGCTGCTGTTCGTCTCGGCGAGCGCCTACGCGCAAACGCCGCAGATTGAGCGTATCGACACGGTCGAATACGGGATCTACACCGCCGACAAAACGTCCTGCAAGCGCGACGCCGAAGGTATCCAGCGCTGCGGCCGTTCGAATCTCCGTCATGCGGAGACGACATCGACTGTTCCGGCGCAGCTTGGGGTCGAATTCGGCCTGCGCTACCGGGTCGTCGGCAATCCGAACGGCGCGCCCGTCCAGATCAAGCGGATTTGGCGTTTGCCAACGCCTGGATTCCGGCAGCCGGGCAAGGCCGCGATTCACCATTTGGAGCGCGTTGACGATACAACCGTCGGCGGCACGCTCTATGTCAGCTACGGCTTCGACGATCCGTGGGAATTGATCCCCGGACCGTGGGTTTTGGAATTCTGGTATGGGGACCGCAAACTCTTGTCTCATACCTTCACTGTCGTTCGCCGATAGCGGGCAGCCGTGTGTCTCGCGATGACGGATCGCCGGACAAAAAGAGGTCATTCTCATGATTTCATTTATCGGATCGCGAACGATGCTGATTCTTGCGGTCATGCCGATGTTTGCCGCCCCGGCGATGGCCGCCGAGACGCTGACCACGCCTGAAGCCGCGGCCAAAGCCTTCTATCAGGTCTATGCGCGCGCTCACGCCATGGACATTCCGGACAAGAAACATCAGTCCGTCTGGAAACCCGTTCTGTCGGACAATCTCCTAGGGCTGATTGCGCTCGGCAACGAAGGCGAGAAACGCTGGGCCGACAAGAACAAGAAAGAGCCGTCCCCGCCGCTTTTCGAAGGCGACCTGTTCTCCTCGATGGTCGAAGGCGGCGCCAAGTTCGATGGCGCGGTTTGCGAGACCAAGGGCGAGGCGTCGGTCTGCATGATTGCACTGCACGTCATCGGCAAGAACAAGGAAGGCAAGCGGGAGACGTTCCGCTGGCACGACAAACTCTATCTCGTTCACACCGCGGCGGGCTGGCGCGTCGATGATCTTGAGTATGGCGGCACCTGGGAATTCAAACCCAAGGGCAAAATGAGCGATCAGCTCAAATACGTGGACCAGGAATCGCGGAAGAATTACTGAGTTGATCCGCCCGATTTTTTGGCCACGGCCTTATCAGCCCGCATCGACTTCTTGGCGTAATAGTTCACCTCGCCGAGCTGTGTCACGCAGGCGTGGTCGGACTTGGCGTGTTTGGCGAGCTCCAGGTGCTTCCACGCCGCACGGGTATTCGGCCCGGGCTTGAGCTTGTGCAGGAACGCCTCGGCTTTCGGAATCTGCGAGCAGGTGATCTGCGACGCGGCCAGCGCCGGCGACGCGGCAAGCAGGACAGCACCGACGATTGCGGCTGGATAAATCTTGATCATGGCTCCCCAATCCATTCTGTTTCAGCAGCCTGAACGCTAGGCCGCGTTCGTGGAACGATTGAGGCAAAAAGGCGGTGAATTTAGGCGATCCGCGCCGGCCGGACGGCAATAACACAATGGGTTAGCATCGCCGCCGCCAAGCCGCTATTGTAACCGCCATATCCCCCACCCGATATCGAGTTCCAGGAACCCATGGCTGCCCTGCCCGCTTCGGTAAGCGATACGCTTCAACTTCTCGGCCGCGGAAATTACGTCGCCGACCGCAGCCTCGCGACCGCCGTCTATCTCGCGCTAAGCCTCGGCCGTCCGCTGTTTCTCGAGGGCGAAGCCGGCACCGGCAAGACCGAGATCGCCAAAGTCCTCTCCGAAACGCTGGGCCGCAAGCTGATCCGCCTGCAATGCTATGAAGGGCTCGACGTCGCCTCGGCGGTCTACGAATGGAACTACGCGCGGCAGATGATCGAGATCCGCCTCGCCGAGACCGGCGAGGAAAGCCGTGATACGCTTGAGGAGAATATTTTCTCCGACCGCTTCTTGATCAAGCGGCCGCTTTTGCAGGCATTGGAGCCGGACTTCGCCGGCCCGCCGGTGCTGCTGATCGACGAACTCGACCGCACCGACGAACCGTTCGAAGCCTATCTGCTCGAAACCCTGTCGGACTTTCAGATCACCATCCCCGAGATCGGCACGGTCAAGGCCGAACATCCGCCAATCGTCGTCATCACCTCGAACCGCACGCGCGAAATCCACGACGCGCTGAAGCGGCGCTGCTTCTATTTCTGGGTCGACTATCCGAACGCCGAGCGCGAGCTCGAAATCCTGCGCATCAAGGCGCCGGGCGCCGCCGAAAACCTGAGCCGCGAGGTCGTCGCGTTCGTCCAGAAGCTGCGCGGCATGAAGGATTTGTTCAAGCTGCCGGGCGTCGCCGAGACCATCGACTGGGCGCACGCCCTGTCGCAACTCGACGTGCTGGCGCTGACGCCCGAGGCGATCAACGACACGCTGGGCGTCCTCCTGAAATACCAGGACGACATCATGAAAATCCAAGGCTCCGAGGCCGAGCGCCTGTTGCGCCAGGTCAAGCAGGAGCTCGCGGCGGCGCAGTAGGTCGCAATGCCCGACGACGCCCTGACCCTCCCCGCGCGCCCCTTCGGCGGCAACGGACGGCTCCTCGAAAACATCATGTATTTCGGCCGCGCGTTGCGCGCCGCAGGGCTGCCGATCGGGCCGGGCAAGGTGCTGGTCGCGGTCGAGGCGCTCCAAAAAGCCGGCATCGAAAGCCGCGACGATTTCTATTGGACGCTTCATTCGGTGTTCGTGAACCGCCGCGACCAGCGCGAACTGTTCGATCAGGCGTTCCACATCTTCTGGCGCAATCCGCAACTGCTCGAACGCATGATGCAGATGTTGATGCCCGACATCCGCACCGACGTATCGCCGAGCGAGGAAATGAACCGCCGCCTCGCCGAGGCGCTGAAATCGCCGGGCAGCGCCGGCGACGGACCCGAGCGCGAGCAGAAACAGGAACTCGAAATCGACGCGCGGATGACATTCTCCGAGCGCGAAGTCCTGCAAAAAATGGATTTCGAGAAAATGTCACTCGAGGAACTGGCCAAGACCAAGACCGCGATCAAGCGCATGCGGCTTCCGGTCCACGACCTGCCGACGCGGCGCTTCCGCCCCGATCCGCGCGGCGCCCGCGCCGACATGCGCGCCACGTTGCGCGCGCAGATGCGGTCGGGCGGGCTGCTGTCGCTGCGCCGCCGCTCGCGCCGGTCTCGACCGCCGCCGCTGGTGATCCTGTGCGACATTTCCGGCTCGATGGCGCGCTACAGCCGCGTGTTTCTGCATTTCGTCCATGCCGTCACCAACGACCGCGACCGGGTCCATACTTTCCTATTCGGCACGCGCCTGACCAACATCACGCGTTATCTGCGCGAGGCCGATGTCGACGATGCGCTCGACGCCGTGTCCGGCGCGGTCGACGACTGGTCGGGCGGGACGCGGATCGGCCATTGCCTCGAGACCTTCAACCGGAACTGGTCGCGCCGGGTGCTGGGCCAGGGCGCGGTGGTGATTCTCATTTCCGACGGGCTCGATCGCGACGGCGGCAGCGATATCGGCAGGGAGATGGAGCGGCTGCACAAATCCAGCCGCCGGCTGATCTGGCTGAACCCGTTGTTGCGTTATGAGGGGTTTGCGCCAAAATCGTTAGGTGTGCGGGCAATCCTGCCCCATGTCGATGAATTCCGGCCCGTCCACAGCCTCGAAAGCCTGGAAGAGCTGGTGATCGCGTTGAGCAAGCCGGGACCGCGGCGTCTGGATGCCGCGGCGGCCTGGCGGGAAGCGGGGTAACATGGAAAGCGCTGGCGACAACGAACAGATCCTTGGCCAAGCCGCGAAATGGCGTGGCGAAGGCAAGGGCGTGGCCTTGGCCACGGTGGTTTCGACCTGGGGCTCGTCGCCCCGGCCGAGCGGCTCGAAGCTGGTGATCGCCGATGACGGCGCCTTTCTCGGCTCGGTCTCGGGCGGCTGCGTCGAAGGCGCGGTCATCGAGGAAGGGCTGAAGGCGATCAAGGACGGCCAAGTGCGCGTGCTCTCGTTCGGCGTCACCGACGAGCGCGCGTGGGAAGTCGGCCTCGCCTGCGGCGGCAAGATCGACGTCTTCGTCGAGCCCGTCGCATGAACATAAAGCTTTTGAATGAGGCGCTCGCCGCCAGCCGTTCCGGCAAGGCCGCCGCGCTCGCCACCAACCTCAAGACCGGTCAACAGAGTTTGATCCAAGGCACTGAAGTTACGGGAAATCTTCCCGTCACCGACGTCGTCATGGCCGCGATTACGCGCTGTTGGGATCGCGACGAGAACGACTCGGTGATGACCGGCGAGGGCAAGATTTTCATCGAAATCTTCAATCCGCGCCTGCGCATGCTGATCGTCGGCGCGGTACATATCGCGCAGCCCCTCGCCCGCATGGCGGCGCTGACCGGCTATCTGGTCACGATCATCGATCCACGCAGCGCCTTCGCCAGCACGGAGCGTTTCCCCGACGTGACCATCAACAGCGACTGGCCAGACGACGCCATGAAAGCGCTGAAGCCCGACCGTCGCACCGCCGTCGTCACCGTCACGCACGATCCGAAGCTCGACGATCCGGGTCTTGCCGAAGCGCTGCGCTCCGACGCGTTCTATATCGGCGCGCTCGGCTCGCGGAAGACGCACGGGCGGCGGCTCGACAGGTTGCGCGAGCTCGGTTTCACCGACGAGCAAATGGCGCGGATTCACGGCCCGGTCGGGCTGAAGCTCGGCGCGATCTCTCCCGCCGAGATCGCAATCTCGATCATGGCCGAAGTAACGCAGGTGCTGCGCGCCCCGGTCGAACAGGCCAAGGCCGAGCGCGCCGCCGCGAAGGCCGCCTCGCGCGAGGCGGCGGAGTGAAATTCGGCGCCCTGCCGCTTGCCGAGGCGCAGGGTGCGGCCCTCGCCCATAGCATCGTCCTGCCCGGACGCGGGCTGAAGAAGGGCCGCGTCCTCACCGGCGACGACATCGCCGCCCTCAAAGCCGCCGGCATCGCCAGCGTCGTCGCCGCCAAACTTGAAGCCGGCGACATCGGCGAGAACCAGGCAGCGGCGATGGTCGCCGCAGGGCTGGCGGCGCCGGGGGTCGATATCGGCCCCGCCTTCACCGGCCGCGTGAACGTCTATGCCCAATCGCTCGGCCTGTGCGTCGTCAACCGCGACGCGGTCGACGCCTTCAACCTGGTCGACGAAGCCATCACGCTTTCGACGGTCGAACCCTATACCGTGGTCGCGCCGAAGCAGATGGTCGCGACCGTCAAGATCATCCCGTTTGCCGTCAGCGGCGATGTGGTCGAGGTCTGCGCCGCCAAGGCGCGCGCGGCATCGCCGTTTCAGGTCGTGCCGTTCAAGCAGAAACGCGTCGCGCTGATCCAGACCCGCCTGCCCGGCTTCAAGGATAGCGTGCTCGACAAGACCGTGACGACGACGCGCGACCGGCTGACCGCCCTCGGCAGCGCGCTTATTGCGGAAAGCCGCTGCGCGCATGAAAGCGGCGAACTCGCCGGACAAATCAAAGCCGCGATCGCGAACGGCGCCGACATGGTGCTGGTGGCGGGCGCCTCGGCGATCATCGACCGACGCGATGTGATTCCGGCGGCGCTGACGCAGGCGGGCGGCAAGATTCTGCATTTCGGGATGCCGGTCGATCCCGGCAATCTCATGCTGATGGGCGAGCTTGATGGGCTGCCGGTGCTCGGCCTGCCGGGTTGCGCGCGCTCGCCCAAGGTCAACGGCTACGACTGGGTTTTACAGCGTCTGTGCGCCGGCCTGCCCGCGGGCCCGAACGAGATCATGCGCATGGGGGTCGGCGGGCTGCTCGCCGACATTCCGCAGCGCGGTCTGCCCCGCGCCGCCGCGCACGAAGCCGTCACCAATGGATCGGCGCCGCGCGCCGCCCGCATTGCCGCCATCATCCTCGCCGCCGGCCAATCAACGCGCATGGGCACGGTCAACAAGCTGACCATCGCCATCGACGGCAAGCCCATGGTGCGCCATGCCGCCGAGGCGGCGCTGGCGTCGCAGGCGCGGCCCGTCATCGCCGTCACCGGGCATCAACCGGACGAGGTCAAAGCCGCGCTCAAGGATCTGAAACTCACCTTCGTCCATAATCCCGATTTCGCGCAGGGCCTCTCGACCTCGATGAAGGCCGGCCTCGCCGGGCTGCCGCCCGACATCGACGGCGCCGTGGTGCTGCTCGGCGACATGCCGCGCATCGCGCCGGGCGAGATCGACCGGCTGATCGCGCATTTCAATCCGGTCGAAGGCCGCGCCATCGTGGTGCCGACCCGCAAGGGCAAGCGCGGCAATCCCGTGCTGCTTGGGAAGCAGATGTTCCTCGACCTGGCTCGCGTCGAAGGCGACAGCGGCGCGCGCGATGTGATCGCCGCGCATCCCGACTTGGTCGCCGAGGCGGAGATGGACACGGACGGCGTGCTCACCGATATCGATACTCCGCAGGCCTTGGCCAAATTCAAATCGGCGCCGCGCCCGCGCGAAGTCGCTTAAATCAGTTTACCGGCGCAAGGCCCGTCATCGCAGGAATCGCGGCGGCGGGCGGCACGACCCGATTGCCGAACACGGTAGGTTGATAAATCACAGGCCCGCCGGAGAAACCGCCCGGGCTATATTGAATTCCATAGCCCGGCACTCTGTATACCTGCACATAAATCGTGCTGCCGGGCACCACCGTCACGTTGCGGTATTGATCGGGATACGGCACGTCGCTGGAGACGCCGATCTTGTACGCGCCGGGCGCAACGTCGCGATAGAAATAGCTGCTTTCGCCGATATCGCCGACCTTGGCGTCGTTGAGGAACACACGGGTCCAGCCTGCCACTACCCCGGGATCGGCGCCGCGATAGAAATAGATGCGCGCCTGCGCCGCCGACGCCGGTCCCGGCATGGTCTGCGCGCCGGCTGTCGCCGAAACGAAGGCGAACAGCAGCGCGACGAGGAAAATTGCCCGGTTCATCACGCCGCTATCAGCTTGCGGGCTCGAGCCGCGAAATCTCCGGCACCGCTACCGTCGGCGGCTCGACCGTCGCCGCGAAAATATCCGGCATGTGCGAGGTCTGGATGCCGTCGAAATGCATCTTCCGCGTATGCACCGCCGGCACCGACGCGGCATAGTCCGAGCGCGCCCACACCTTGACGAAAGTCGTGCTGCCGGGCGCGACGGTCACAATCCTGTTTTGCGCGGGATCGGGCTCCTCGTTGCGCAGCGCGATGACATAGGTACCCGGCTGCACGTCGCGATAGAAGTAAGTGCCTGGCGCGGAATCGCCGACATGCGCGCCGTTAAACGTGACGGCGGTCCAAGATAGATTCTGATAGTTGCCGTTGTCGCGATAGACATAGACGCGCGCAAGAGCGGGCGATGCCGGCCCCGGCATTTGTGGCACTTGCATCGCCGCGGCGGGCGGTGGTGGGGGCATCGGAACGGGGGTTTCGTAGCTGTCGGCCCAAATCGGCTGCGCAAAGCCAAGCAATACCGAAAGCAAAATACCGAAAAGCAGGAACATAGCCGCCTCCTCTTCGCCTACCTGTGGTCATATAGGTAGCCCGGGGCGACAGTTCCCGCTCTTCCAATCACGATTTCGTGGCTATGCGCCCCAATAGCGGCCGGTCGCGGCAACCGCGATCACGACCAAGCCCAAATACAGATTGAACACCACGATCCCCCGAATCTGGTTCAGCGCCGCCGCGCCGCCGAGGACATCGTTGCGGTCGAGCGCCTGTTGCATGCGCCGCCACGGCACGAAATAGAGATGCGCGAAGGCGAGCATCATGACGATGCCCAGCCCCATCATGACGTTGACGTATTCCGGCGCGGTCGCAAACCCGCCGAAGCCGTGGAAGATCATCCCGAACCCGGTAATCAGCAACAGCAGCACGATGATTCCGACCGCGGGAAAGAAGCGCTGGAAGACGCGGCGGAAGAACGGCAGCCGAACCGGCGGCTCGAACGGCATCGCGGCCGGCCGCATCATGAAATGCGCAAACACCATGCCGCCGACCCAGATGACGGCGCACAGAATGTGTATCGCCAGCATGACGATCATCGGGACGTTCATGGCGCTTCCTTCCTATCTCTTCTTGCGCGGCGCGCGCGGTTTCGGCGGATGCAGCGCGACGCGTAGGGTGCGGCGCACCGCGGGCGGCTGCGACGCGATCGCGTCGTTCACGGCGCGCAGGCGACGGCGCATCGCGTAAAGCTGATCGAGCAAGTTCAGCACCACCGGCAGCGCGTCGTCGCCGATGGCGAGGTCGCGGCGCAGATCGTGAATCAACCTTACGCGGGCGACGTCGATTTCGCGGAATACCAGCATGCCGCGCGCGCGCTCCGGCCGCACCCAGCCTTCGTCGATCCAGGCGCGCAGCTCGGCCTCGCGCACGCCGGCGACGGTGCGGACCACGGTCTCGATGGTAATCATCGCGCCTTCCCCCGCGGATCGTATGGATGCTTCGGCGCCCAATCCTTGAGGAACGCGGCCAGCTCCGCGTCGGCCTGTTCCGGCAGCATCACTTTGAGTACGACGTATTGATCGCCGCGCTCGCCCTTGAGGCCGGGCTTGGGCGCGCCCTTGCCCTTGAGGCGCAGCGTCCGGCCGGAATTGGAGTCGACCGGAATCGACATGGTGACGCTACCGTCGGCTGTCGGCACCGACACTTTGCCGCCAAGCACCGCCTCGCCCAGCGTCACCGGCAAATCCATGTAGATATCGTCGCCCTCGCGGCGGAACAGCGGATGCGGCGCGACATGCACCTCGATCAGCGCGTCGCCTGCCGGGCCGCCGCCGAGGCCCTCGCCGCCCTGCCCGCTCAGCCGCAATATCTGCCCGTCGCGCAGTCCCGCCGGTATCCGCACGTCGAGGCTTTTGCCGCCGGGCAGATCGAGCCGCTTGCTGGCGCCGTTGATCGCGTCGAGGAAATCGACGGTGAGGAGATAATGCCGGTCCTCGCCACGTATCTTGAAATTGCGGGCACCGCCGCGCGCGCGCGTACCGGTTCCGGCAGCGTCCGCCGCGCCGGCCTGGCTGAAGAATGAGAACATATCCTCGAGATCTTCGGGCGACATGTTCTCGGCGCCGCGGAAACCCGAGCCGCGATAGCGCTCGCCGGCATCCGCCTCGGCATAGTGTCGGTAATCGGCATAGGGATTTTGCGGCTTTTCGGCGCCGCTGGCGTCGATCTCGCCCTTGTCGAACCGCGCGCGTTTCGCCTTGTCGCCGACGATTTCGTAGGCGGAGCCGATTTCCTTGAACCGCGCCTCGGCCTGTTTGTTGCCGGGATTGAGGTCGGGGTGGAATTGCTTGGCGAGCTTGCGGTAGATCGAACGGATTTCCGCGTCGGTCGCGTCCGGCTTGACCCCCAGCACCTCGTACGGATTGCGAGAAGCCACGCGCTACACCGCCATGCCCGAGATACGCGCGCTCTCGACCCAGAGCCGGCGTGCCGCGTCGAAATCCTGGCCCGCGGGACTGGTCTGGGCGAGCCGGCGCTGGCGGTAATAGCCGCCGCTGAAGCCTTCGACCTCGGGCGACGAGGCGAGATAAACAATGGTCTCCGCGCCCTGCTCGACCTTGATGGCCCCGAGCATGGCGATGCGCAATCCGATGCGCGGAAGGAGACCATTGCCGCTGCCGAACCGTGTCGCGACAAAGCCGGGATGGAGGCAATTGGCGCTGACCTTCGTACCGGCGAGGCGGCGGGCCAGTTCGCGGGTGAACAGAATGTTGGCGAGCTTCGACCGGCCGTAAACCCGATAGCCGCTGTAATGTTCCGTCGATTGCAGATCGTCGAAATCCAGCTTGTTGCCGACATGCGCGCCGGACGCGGTCGAGACGATGCGCGCCGCGCCCGCGGCTTGCAGCCGGTCGAGCAGGATGTTGGTGACGATGAAATAGGCCATGTGATTGAGCGCGAAAGTCAATTCGAGCCCCTCGTCGGTCTCGTGGCGCGACGTGAACAAAGCGCCGGCATTGTTGATCAGCACGTCGATCCTCTGCTCGGCGCTGCGGATTTCGGTCGCCACGCGCTTCTGCTCCGACATCAGCGACAAGTCGGCGTAATAGATGCTGACCTGCAGCCCGGGCGCCGCGCCGCGCAGGCGCGCCAGCGCAGCATCGCCGCGCGCCCTGTCGCGCCCGACCAGCACCAGCCGCGCGCCGAGC
>JANWJX010000069.1 GCA_025451725.1 Allostellaceae bacterium | reverse complement strand
CTTCGTTCTGCAAAAAAATTTCTGCCTTCGGACGGCCGCGTCGGACCCGAGCGGCTCGCCTCTATATACGCAATTTGCGTTTTAGCGTCAAGAGGCGGGTCAGAAGCTCATCAGCTTGGTCTGCACCACGTTCGGAATGGCGTTGACCTTCGCCAGCACCGCGTCGCTTAAATCGGAATCGACGGTGATGAGGCAGATCGCGTTACCGCCGGCGTCGATGCGGCCCATGTTGAAGGTGCCGATATTGATGCCGTTGTCGCCGAGCGTCTTGCCGAGATTGCCGACGAAGCCCGGCTTGTCGATATTGCGCACGAACAGAACGCGCGGCCCCAGCTCGGCCTCAAGCATGATGTCCTCGACGTCGATGAGGCGCGGCTTGGCGCCGAACAGCGTGCCGGTGACGGAGTGGCGTTTGTCGCCGGTGATGGCGGTGACGCGCATCATGGTCTGGTAGTTCGACGGTTCGGTGCTGCGCGTTTCGCTGACGCGAATGTCGCGCTCGCGACAGATCATCGACACATTGACGACGTTCACCGTGGTCAGCGTCGGCGCCAGGAGACCCGCCAGCGCGATCGCGGTCAGCGGCTTCACGTTGAGCTCGGCGACATGGCCTTCATAGGCGATCTCGACCGCGGACACCGGCGCCTCGATAAGCTGACCGACGAAGCCACCAAGCTGTTTCGCAAGGTTCATATAGGGACCGAGCCGCACCGCTTCTTCCGCCGAGATCGACGGCACGTTGACGGCATTGGTAACGGCGCCGGCGAGCAGGAAGTCGGACATCTGCTCGGCGATCTGCACCGCGACGTTTTCTTGCGCCTCGCTGGTCGAGGCGCCGAGATGCGGCGTCGCCACGACGTTGTCGCGGCCGAACAGGATGTTTTCCTTCGCCGGCTCGACCGGAAACACGTCCAGCGCGGCGCCGGCGACCTTGCCGGAATCGAGCGCAGCCTTGAGGTCTTCCTCGACGACGAGGCCGCCGCGCGCGCAATTGACGATCCGCACGCCTTTTTTCATCTTGGCGATCGAAGCGGCGTTGACGATGTTGCGCGTCTGGTCCGTCAACGGCGTGTGGAGCGTGATGAAATCGGCGCGCGCGAACAGCTCGTCGAGCTCGACCTTCTCGACGCCGAGCGTCACGGCGCGCTCCGGCGACAGGAACGGATCGTAGGCGATCACCTTCATTTTGATGCCGAGCGCGCGATCGGCGACGATCGAGCCGATATTGCCGCAGCCGACGATGCCGAGCGTCTTGCCGTAGAGCTCGACTCCCATGAAGCGCGATTTTTCCCACTTTCCGGCCTGGGTCGAGGCGTTGGCGGCGGGAATGTCGCGGGCGAGCGCGAACATCATGGCGATGGCGTGCTCGGCGGTGGTGATGGAATTGCCGAACGGCGTGTTCATCACCACGATGCCGCGCTGGGTCGCGGCGTTGACGTCGATCGTGTCCACGCCGATGCCGGCGCGGCCGATGACTTTGAGCTTCGTCGCGGCCTCGATCACCGGCTTCGTGACCTTTGTGGCGGAACGGACGGCAAGCCCGTCGAATCCGCCGATCATGTCCTTCAATTCCTGCGGCGTGAGGCCCGTCTTGGTGACGGTCTCGACGCCGCGATCCTTGAACACGGCAACGGCTTGCGCGCTGAGCGCGTCAGCAATCAGGACTTTCGGCATGGCGACCTCTACGCGGCGACGGGGGTGCGGATTTCACCGTAAGCCCAATCGAGCCACGGCAGCACGGCTTCGACGTCGCTGGTCTCGACGGTGGCGCCGCACCAGATGCGCAGGCCCGGCGGCGCGTCGCGATGACCGACGAAGTCGAAGGCGACGCCTTCCTTGTCGAGCAGCGTTTCCATTTTCTTGAGCGCCGCGCGCTGGGTCTCTTCGGGCTGTTTCTTGAACCAGTCGTCGACCACTTCGAGACAAACCGAGGTCCACGACCGGATCGCCTCGTCCCTCACCAGGAATTCGATCCAGGGCGTACGCGCCACCCAGCCCGTCACGGCGTCGAGATTCTGCTGGCAGCGCTTTTTCAGCCCCGCCGTGCCGCCGACGCCCGCCGCCCATTTCAGGCTGTCGATCGCATCTTCGACCGCCAGCATCGACGGCGTGTTGATGGTCTCGGCCTGGAAGATCGCCTCGCTGAATTTGCCCTTGGAGGTCAGGCGGAAAATCTTGGGCAACGGCCAGGGCGGTGTGTAGCTCTCAAGCCGTGCCACCGCGCGGGGCGAGAGCGCCAGCATGCCGTGCGCCGCCTCGCCGCCGAGCACTTTCTGCCAGGACCAGGTGACGACATCGAGCTTGTCCCACGGCAGGTCCATCGCGAACACCGCCGAGGTCGCGTCGCAGATCGCAAGGCCTTCGCGGTCGGCGGCGATCCAGTCGCCGTTCGGCACGCGCGCGCCGGAGGTGGTGCCGTTCCACGGAAACACCACGTCATTGCGCCAATCGACCGCGCGCAGATCGGGCAGCTTGCCGTACGGCGCCTCGAACACGCGCGCGTCTTTGAGCTTGAGCTGCTTCACGACGTCGGTCGCCCAACCCTGGCCGAAACTCTCCCAGGTCAGGACGTCGACGCCGCGCGCGCCGAGCATCGACCACAGCGCCATTTCGACGGCGCCGGTATCGGAGGCGGGCACGATGCCGAGCCGCCAATCCTTGGGCAGATTGAGCAACGCGCGCGAACGGTCGCACACTTCCTGAAGGCGGGCTTTGCCGACCTTGGCGCGATGCGAGCGCCCGACGAGCGCGTTCGACAGCGCTTCAGGCGTCCAACCGGGACGCTTGGCGCAAGGACCGGACGAAAAATTGGGAATGCGGGGCCGGACGTTCGGCTTCATGGAGGCTATTCCTTCCAGAATAGATGCGACCCGTTGGGGGGCCGTGTCCCGCGCGCGAAACTAAGGGGCGTTATCGCAACGGTCAACCCTTATACTCGCGACAAATCCGCCCTCTTTGGAGGTAATGAGATGTCCGAACAATCGCGGCCCGTGGGGCCGGTGCCCCGCGACGTGCTGCTGTCGTGGCCGGGGCTCGACGTGTTCCGCCGCATGATCGCAGGCGAGTTGCCGACGCCGCCGGTCTGCGTCACCAGCAATATTTTCCTCGCCGAGGCAGAAGCAGGCCGCGTCGTGTTCGAGGGCACGCCGACCGACGCGTTCACCAACCCGCTCGGCGGGATACACGGCGGCTGGATCGCGACGCTGCTGGATTCATCGATGGCCTGCGCGGTTCACACCAGACTTGCGGCAGGACAGGCCTACACCACGATCGAGTTCAAGCTGAACCTGGTGAAGGCGGTGACGACAGCGAGCGGCAAGCTGCGCTGCGAGGGCCGCGTGCTTCAATTCGGCAGCCGAATCGCGACCTCGGAAGGATTCGTGCGCGACGCCGCCGGTACGCTCTATGCGCACGGCACCGAGACCTGCCTCATCATGCCGGCGCGCGGCTAAAGCGTCAGCGTGCCTTCGATCACCGGCGCGCACTGGCCGGCGATCAGCACGCGGTCGCCGCGGTCTTCGCACCACAATTCGCCGCCGCGTTTCGAGACTTGGCGCGCGAACAGTTTGTTCTTGCCAAGACGCGCCGACCAGTACGGCACCAGCGTGCAATGGGCCGACCCGGTGACCGGGTCCTCGTCGAGCCCCGCCTTCGGCACGAAATAGCGCGACACGAAATCGCAATCCTCGCCCGGTCCGGTCGCGATCACGCCGAACGGTTCGAGCGCGGCCACTTTACGGAACTCGGGCTTTAGCGCTCGCACCGCGTGCGCGCTGTCGAACACCGCGAGCGCGTTGCCGTTGCCGGCAAGCAGCATTTCCGTTGGGCGTGCGCCCAGCGCATCGGCCGCAGCGTCGATGCCGCCGACCGGCTCGGCGGGTCGCGCGGGAAAATCCAGCACCAGCCGTTCGCCGTCGCGCGTCACAGTGAGCACGCCGGAGCGGCTGCGAAAATCGATGCTTTCGAGCGGCCAGTCGAAACGGTTGAAGATCACCCACGCGCTCGCCAGCGTGGCGTGGCCGCATAGTTCGACCTCGATGGCGGGCGTGAACCAGCGCAGATGAAAGCCTTCATCCTCCGGCACGTAGAATGCCGTCTCCGACAGGTTGTTTTCCATGGCGATGGCTTGCATCGTCGCGTCGTCGAGCCATTCCTCGAGCGGACAGACCGCGGCGGGATTGCCGCCAAAAGGTTTCGCGGTGAAGGCGTCGATCTGATAGAGCGGAATTTTCATGGCGCTATAACTCGGGTAGGTCGCCCCGATGTCAATCCCGTGCGGCCTTCGAGACGCGATGCTTCGCATCGCTCCTCAGGCTGAGGACTGCCATGAGAAACGATCCTCATGCTGAGGAGCACGCGAAGCGTGCGTCTCGAAGCACGCACATTGCCTATGCCGTGTCGATCATGGACAATGCGCGATGGCCCGGGACATTTCCCACATCGCGCGGCGCATCGACCAGGCGCTGGGCCGCGACGCCGCCGATCTGGTCATCAAGAACACGCGTTTCCTCAATGTCGTGACCGGCGAGATCGCGTCGGGCGACATTGCGATATCGGGCGACCGCATCGTCGGCACCTATGAGCAATATCGCGGCCGCGTCGAGATCGACGGCGGCGACGCGATCTGCGTCCCGGGTTTCATCGACACGCATCTCCATGTCGAATCCACCTTGGTGACGCCGGACGAGTTCGATCGCTGCGCCCTGCCCCGCGGCACCACCACGGCAATCTGCGATCCGCACGAAATCACCAACGTGATGGGCGCGCCGGGCCTGCGCTATTTCCTCGACGCGTCGTCGAACATGGCGATGGATCTGCGCGTGCAGCTTCCATCCTGCGTGCCGGCCACCGAGCTGGAAACCTCGGGCGCGCGCTTGACCGCGGACGATCTCTTGCCATTCCGCGATCATCCCAAAGTGATCGGTCTTGCCGAGTTCATGAATTTCCCGGGTCTGTTCGCCAAGGAGCCCGAGGTGCTGGACAAGCTCGCCGCGTTCGAGGGCGGGCATATCGACGGCCACGCGCCGTTCCTCAAAGGCATGGAGCTCAACGCCTATCTCTCCTGCGGCATCCGCAATTGCCACGAGACCACGACGGTCGACGAGGCGTGGGAGAAGTTGCGCAAGGGCGTGCATCTCCTGATCCGCGACGGCACGGTGTGCAAGGACGTTGCGACGCTGGCGGAAGTGATCGACGCCAAGACCTCGAGCTTTTGCAGTTTCTGCACCGACGACCGCAACCCGCTCGACATTCTCGAAGAAGGCCATCTCGATCATCTGATCCGCACCGCCATCGCCAAGGGCGCGCCGGTCGCGGACGTGTATCGCGCCGCGACCTGGTCCGCCGCACGCGGCTTCGGCCTTGCCGATCGCGGCCTGATCGCGCCGGGCCAGCGCGCCGACATCGTGCTGCTCGACCATCTCGCCGAATGCCGCGTGCGCCAGGTCATCGCCGGCGGTCGCGTCGTCAGCGACGAGACTTTCGCCGGCCGCCGCTTCGCGCCGCCGGTCGGGCTCGACAGCATGAAATTGGACCCGGTCGGCGCCGCCGATTTCGCAGTGCATCGCGTAACACCGTCGTCGCCGGTGATCGGCGTCACCGCCGGCACGGTGACGACTCAGTTTCTGACCCGCGACTTGCCGATGCGGAATGGTCTGCGGATCGCCGATCCCGCCAACGACATTCTCAAGGTCTGCGTCGTTGCGCGGCACGGCAAGAACCGCAATATCGGGCGCGGCTTCGTCACCGGGTTCGGGTTGCGCGGCGTCGCGCTGGCGTCCTCGATCGGGCACGACAGCCATAATGTCTGCGTCATCGGCGACGACGATTCGGACATGGCGCTCGCGGTGAACCGACTGATCGCGATGGGCGGCGGGTTCGCGGCGGCACGCGGCGGTCGCATCCTCGGCGAGCTGAAGCTGCCGGTCGCGGGCCTGATGAGCCTTGCACCTTTCGAGGAGGTCGCCGGCTCACTCGCCGGCCTCAAGCGACTCGTGCGCGACCTCGGTTGCCCGTTGCCCGAGCCGTTTCTCCAGCTCGCGTTCCTGCCCCTGCCGGTGATCCCGCATCTGCGGATCACCGACAGGGGCCTGGTCGATGTCGACCGATTCGAACTGCTCGCCGCCTGAAAAAAGGCGAAAATTGCGACAAAAAGCGCTGAAACCCGCCTTGCGGGCGGGAACCTCTCTCATTAACGTAGGGTTGTCTCGGACACAGGCGTGTCAAGAGACGCGGGTTTCCGTACCACCTGATTTAGTCACGACGACCTTGTGACATTAGCCAGGAGAGAAAAATGCGGTCAGGTTACACAAGATATGGGGTTCTCGCGGTGTTGGTCTCCGCTCCGTTGTTGCTGACGGGCTGCGCCACCTCCGAACAAATCACCGCGATCCAGAACACCGCGAACGCCGCCAAGGCCGAAGCCGACAAGGCGATGGCGACGGCCGAGCAGGCGTTGCAGGTCGCAAACAAGGCCGAGGCCGATGCGCAGGCCGCGAACGAGAAAATCGACCGGATGTTCCAGAAGCATTTGCGAAAGTAAGTCGGTTCGATTTTCGTTTTATTGGGAGACCCGGCGACGCGATGAGCGGCCGCCGGGTAACCTTCGGATGATTGTGTTCGAGCGCTGGCGAAGCGTCGCCGTTATCGCCGCACTGATTTTGGTGCCGTCGCTCGCAGGCGCGCGCACCTATGCTTTGACACCCGGCCAGAACGCGATCGGCGGCATCGGTGAGTACGTCGCCGTCTACAAGGACACGCTGCTCGACGTCGCACGCGACAACGACCTCGGCTATGCCCAGCTGATGCTCGCGAATCCAGGCGTCAATCCGTGGATTCCGGGCAAGGACAAGCACATCGTCCTGCCAAACCTTTATCTGCTGCCGGATGGGCCGCGCAAAGGTATTGTCCTCAATCTCGCCGAACAGCGTGTGTTTTATTTCCCACCTGGCGGCAAGACGGTTGAGACGTATCCGATCGGCGCCGGAGTGCAAGGCTGGATCACGCCCACCGGCGTCACGCGTGTCGTCAGCAAGCAGATTCATCCAGGATGGACGCCGCCGCCCTCGATCCGCCGCGAGCGCCCGGAACTGCCGGCCTATATGCCACCGGGGCCCGACAATCCGATGGGCGACCTCGCAATGGGGCTCGGGTGGCGCGGCTATTACCTTCACGGCACCAACAAGCCTTACGGCGTCGGCCGCAATGTCAGCCATGGCTGCATTCATTTCTATCCCGAGGATATCGACCATTTGTTCCACGAGATTCCAGTCGGCACGCAGGTCCGCGTGATCAACCAGGAAGTCGAGGCGGCGTGGGTGCATAACCGGCTCTATGTCGCGGTGTTTCCCAACAAATCGCAGGTCGATGAAATCGATATCGAGCATCCGATAACCCGCGTCGTGCCCGACGATCTCGTGCAGCGCGTGCGCGACGTCGCCGGCGACAGAGCCGATGAGGTCGATTGGGCGCTGGTGACGCGGCTTGGCCTCGAGCGCACCAGCATCCCGACTCCGGTAACGCCGCCGAGTATCGCAGATGCGGGGCAGCCCGGCGTCACGCCGGTTTCGGCAACGCACCCGATGCCGACGGCGCCGGCAAGATAAGCGTCGCGATCAGCCCAGGATCGCCGTCGGCGAATTCGAGCCGCCCGCCATGCAGCTTGGCGACGGCGGCGACCACGCTGAGACCCAGCCCCACGCCGCTTTTGCCCTTGCCGGCGTCGCCGCGATAGAAGCGGCGCACCACCTCGGTCTTTTCCGCGTCGGCGATGCCGGGCCCGCGATCCGTCACGCGCACTTCGGCGGCGCCATCGGCGGTTTGCCTTACGTCGAGCACGACTTTTCCACCGGCCGGCGAAAATTTTACGGCGTTGTCGACGAGGTTCGAGATCGCCTGCGCCAAGAGGTCGGGGTCGCCTTGCACCGTGACCGCGTCGGCCGGCGCCGCATAAGCGAGATCGCTGCCTTTGGCCTCCGCGACCGGCCCGTAAAGCTCGGCGACCTCGGCCGCCACGCTGTCGAGCCGCACCTCGCGGAAGCCCGAGAGACGCGCACCTGAATCGATGTCGGCGAGACGCAGCAGCGCGTTGAAGACGCCGATGACACGGTCGAGATCGCCGACCGAGCCCTGCACCTCGCTCCATGCCTCCTCGATCGGCGGGCGGCGGCGAAGTAATTCCTCGAGCCGGTTGCGCAGCTCGGTTAGCGGCGTGCGCAGATCGTGCGCGACGGTGTTGGAAGCGTTGCGCACGCCTTCGATCAGAACCTGAATCTGCGCCAGCATGCCGTTGATGGTCTGCGACAGCTGGTCGAATTCGTCGGTCGAGTCGTGGGTCGGCAAGCGCCGCGCCAGATCGCCCCGCACGATCGCGGCGGTTGTGCGGTTGATCGCCTCGACCTGGCGGAGGACGCCGCGCCTGATCAGCATGCCACCCGCGATCGCGAGCAGAATCGCGATGCCCACGGCCCAGGCCAGCCCGCCGAGGATGGTGCGGCGGATCGCGACACGGTCCTGCACGTCGCGCCCGACCAGCAGGCGATAGCCTCCGGGCAGCGCGGCATAGATGATCCGCGTCGCATGAAGGCGGCCATTGCGCGCCAGTCCGATCTCGTACCAACCGGGCCCGCCGCCGATCTGCACCGGCCAGGCGCTGAGATTGCCGGCGAGCGCATGAAGGCCGGGGTCGGCGAGGAGATAGATCGCGTGCTCGTCGGATTCCGCGGCGGCACGGTCGCGCACCGTTTGGAGCGCGCCGATCAGGCCGAAATCGTGCAGCCGGTCGCCGACCGCCTGCGCGTCGGCGACGATGACGGCATCGACCTCGCGGTCGAGATAGGCCGCGGTGCGCCACCACAACGCGCCAACCAAGAGGAACGAGGAGAGAATGAAAATCGCGGCATAACCCAGCGCCAAGCGCACCGAGACCGACCGCAACAAGCGGATCATTCAGCGCCGAGCCGGTAACCGACGCCGCGTACCGTGTGCAACAGCGCCGGCGCGAAACCGGCATCGATCTTCTGCCGCAGCTTACTGATATGCACATCGACCACGTTAGTCTGCGGATCGAAATGATATTCCCAGACATGCTCGAGCAGCATGGTCCGCGTCACCACTTGGCCGGCGTGGCGCATCATGAATTCGAGCAGGGCGAATTCGCGCGGCTTGAGAGCTATCGGCGTGCCGCCGCGCGTCACTCTGTGCGCCAGCAGGTCCATCTTCAGATCGCCGACTTCCAGCGCGGCGTTGCGGTCGGTGCCTTGCGAGCGGCGCGCCAGCGCGTCGAGCCGCGCCGCCAGCTCGCCGAAAGCGAACGGCTTGGTAAGATAGTCGTCGCCCCCGGCGCGCAGGCCGCGGATGCGGTCGTCGACCTCGGCCAGCGCGCTGAGGATCAGGATTGGCGTCTTGTTGCCGGTGGTGCGCAGCGTCTCGACGATGCTCAGCCCGTCGATGCCGCCCGGCAGCATGCGATCCATGACGATGACATCGTATTTTTCGGATGCGGCGAGGAACAACCCGTCACGCCCCGTGCCGGCCTGATCGACGGCATGGCCGGCTTCGCGCAGTCCCTTGGCGATGAACTGCGCGACCCGTTCATTGTCTTCCACGACGAGGACTTTCATGCACCTCACCGTATTCGTCATTGCCGGGGCTTGACCGGCAATCATTTGACGGACCGTCCCGTCGCTCGCTTTAGACCCCCGGGTCACGCCCGGGGGTGACAAAGCAGTTCAACCTCGTCAGCCCCGCTGCAATTGCAGCGCCAGATAATACGTGTTGCCGTTGCGCGTCACCAGCAGCGGCACAGCTTCTTTCTTGTCGCGCTCGGCCTGATGGATTTTCGCCACCGCCTCGGACGGCGTTGTCACCGATTCGTCACCGACGCGCTGGATCACGTCGCCTTCCTGCAAACCGCTTTCGTCGGCGCGGCTGCCAGGCTGGACGTTGGCGACCACGACGCCATTGGCCGACGGATCGAGGCCGAGCTGCTCGCGGGTCTCGCGCGACAGCGGGGCGAGCGCCATGCCGACGCGCTCCTGACTTTCATGCGAGGCGGCCGACGCGGTCTTTTCTTTCGCCATCGTGCCGATGGTGACGGCGACCGTGCGCTCGCTGCCGCCGCGCCACACGGTGAGGTTCACGCTGCGTCCGGCAGCGGAGTTGGCGACATCGCGGGCGAGATCGCGCCCGTCTTTGATCGAGATGCCGTTATACGCCAGGATCACGTCACCCTGTTTCAGCTCGGCGTGCGCCGCCGGAGAATTCGCCGTCACGTCGTCGACCAGGACGCCGCGCGGCTCCTTCATGCCGATCGCTTTGCCCAGCGCCGGCGTCACCGGCTGCATCTGAACGCCGAGCCAGCCGCGCGACACGCTGCCATGCTCGCGCAGTTGCGACACGACATGCGACGCGATATTGGACGGGATCGCGAAGCCGATCCCGACGCTGCCGCCGTTCGGCGAATAGATCGCGGTGTCGATGCCGATCACCTGGCCCGACTGATTGAACAGCGGCCCGCCGGAATTGCCCGGATTGATCGGCGCATCGATCTGGAGGAAATCGTCGTAGGGACCTTCGTTGATGTTGCGGCCGTGCGCCGAGACGATGCCCGCGGTGACGGTGCCGCCGAGGCCAAACGGATTGCCGACCGCGACCACCCAGTCGCCGACCTGCTCGCCGTCGGAATTGCCGAACGCGACGTAGGGGAGGGTTTTGTGCGCGTCGATCTTCAACAGCGCGAGATCGGTCTTGTCGTCGCGGCCGATCACCTTCGCCAGATAGGACGAGCCGTCGTCGAGCGTGACAGTGATCTTGTTGGCGTGATCGATGACGTGGTTGTTGGTCACGATGTAGCCGGCGGGATCGACGATGAAGCCCGACCCCATCGCGCGCTCAAGCGCACCACCGCCTTGGCCGCCGCGCTGTTGATGCTGAAAGAATTGCCGCATCATGTCGCCGAACGGCGAATCCTGATCGCCGAAATCCGGCATCTGCTGCATTTCGGTCATGTTCGAGGCATGGGTCACGCCGGCAGTCGAGATGTTGACCACCGCGGCCTTCACCTGCCGGACCAGCGGCGCGAAGCCGGCCTGGTTGAACACCGGCTGCACCGTGCCGGGCGCGACCTGGATCGGCGCGGCCAAGGCGGTGCTGCCGTTCGACCAGAAATAACCGCCGGTGGCGAGCGCAGTGCCCGCGAGCAAAGCGGCGGCAAACGCGGTCTTGCGGCCACGGCCCAAACGATCGAACAAAGATGTCATGGCTAAACCCTTCCCAGATGCAATAAACGCTGGGATTGAGGTAGGCCCTTACCCTTCAGCGGAAGGTGAGCGGAACATTAAGAAATTTTGAGACTCCTACTTCCGCCCGTATTTCTTCTTGTCGAGCGCTTCGCGGGCGGCGCGGTATTTCGCCATCGCCTGGCCGCGCTTGGACTGCCCTTCCTGGTCGGAGTCCTCGGGCGGGAGCGCATCGAGCACCGCCTTGAAACCCATCTCCAGCCCTTTGCGCGATTCGGGATAGGGGATGATGTAGAACTGGTTTTTCTTCACCGCCTCGAGGACGTGGCCGGCGAGTTCCTCCGGCTCCATGCCCTGGCTGTAGATTTCGTGGAGGGCCTTGATTTCGTCGTCGTCGACCTGGAAGCCGCTATTGGCGTATTTCGCCGGCCGCGTCTTGATCGATTCCGCGATGTTGGTCTTGATGTTCGCCGGGCACAGGCACGACACGCCGATATCGTATTTCGCCAGTGCGTCGCGCATCGCCATCGAAATGCCGTGCACCGCGAATTTCGAAGCGCTGTAGATGCCGGCGACGCTGGCGGCGAAGAAGGCGCCGAGCGAGGCGGTGTTGACGATGTGCCCGCCCTTGCCGTGCGCGATCATGCGCGGCACGAAGGTCTGCATGCCGTTGACCACACCGCCGAAATTGACGCCCATCATCCAGTCGTAATCGGCGTAGGTCGCCTTCTCCAGCGGGCCGAAGATCGACACGCCGGCGGTGTTGAACAGAAGCTGCACCGGGCCGAGCGCGCGCTCCACCTCATCGGCGGCGCGGAGATAGGCGTCTCGGTCGGTGATGTCGAGCCTGACGCCGTGAACCTGCGCGCCGCGCTGTTTCAGCTCGGCGACCGCCTTGTCGAGCGCATCCTGGCGGATATCGGCGATGGCGATTTTGCAGCCCGCCTTGGAAAACACCTTGGCCTGGCCGAAGCCGGCGCCGCTCGCGCCGCCGGTGATGAATGCGACTTTGCCCGCAAAATCCTGCATAGCGATCTCCCAAATCTTGTTCAGTCGATTACCGCGCGATCTGCCCGATTACCGCGCGATCTGCCCGATGGCAATCCCGCCGCCGACCGCAAGCGCCACCACCACGATGGGCGGCGCGCGCCAGACCGTGAGCAACACAAATGCCACCAACGCCAGCGCGAAATCGGGTGCGGCTTTAACGGCGCTCACCCAAAGCGGGTTGTACAGGGCCGCCGCGAGAATACCGACAACCGCTGCATTGATACCGCGCATTGCGGCCTGCGCGCCGCGACGCTTTCGGAAATCGTCCCAGAACGGCAATGTGCCCAACAGGATCAGGATGCCCGGGAGGAAGATCGCTATCAGCGCCAACACCGCTCCCGGCACTCCCGCGATAACCGTGCCGAGATAGGCGGAGAAAGTGAAAAGCGGGCCGGGCAAAGCCTGCGCCGCGCCGTAGCCGGCCAGAAAGGTGTTTTCGTCGATCCAACCTGGCGCGACCACCGTGTCGCGCAACAGCGGCAACACGACGTGACCGCCGCCAAACACCAGCGCGCCCGCGCGATAGAATGCATCGAACTCGTTCACGCCGGGCACGCCGAGGCGATGCAACAGCGGCAATCCCGCGAGCAACAGGAAGAACAGCGACAACGCCGCGATCCCGACGCGGCGGGATACCGGCAGTCCGAGCGTTCCGTCGCTCGTCGCGCCTGCCACCCGGCAAACGCGCCAACCGGCGACGCCGCCAGCGACAATGACCAAAAGCGGCGCGATGGTGGAATGCACGAGCAATATCAGCACGGCCGCCGCCGCGATCGTGGCGCGCTCGCGGTCCGGCGCGAGCGTCCGCGCCATATTCCAAACCGCCTGCGCGACGATGGCGACCGCCACCAGTTTCAGCCCGTGCAGCACGCCCTGCCCGACCAAGCCGCCGAGGAACACCGCGCCATAGGCGAACAGCACCATCAACACGGCCGATGGAACGGTGAATCCCGTCCAGGCCGCCAAACCACCGAGATAACCCGCGCGCATCAAGCCGATGGAAAAACCGACCTGGCTCGACGCAGGACCGGGGAGGAATTGACACAATGCGACCAGGTCGGCGAAGGCCCGGTCGCTCAACCAGCCGCGGCGCGCGACGAACTCGTCTCGAAAATAGCCGATATGGGCGATGGGACCGCCGAAGCAGGTCACGCCGAGCCGCGCAAAGGCGGCAAGAACCTCGAGTGGCGACCCGGTCGCCGATGCGTCACGATGGCTGAGCGCTCGATCCGCCATATGCGGCGGATGAAAGCAGGTTCAAGACGCCGACGCCAGACGGACCGGAATAGCGGACGAAGCCGCCTTAGGCGGCGCGGATCACGGTAATCGGCGTGCGTTGCGGCGCGGCATCGGCCCAGCCGGCGCCGTCGTAATTCGGGTGGCCGCGCAGGGCGAGATCGCGGCCGACCAGATCGACGACGTGATGATGCGCCGCGAGCTTCGGACGCAGATCGGCGAACGCCTTGTGGCCGGTGCCGACCACCACGACGTCGCCGCCGCGCAGCGCGGAAGCGAGGTCGTCGACCAACAGATCGTTGAGATGCGGCAGATGCTGCATCGCGAACCGGCGGTTGGAGCCGACCAGCTTCGCGACCTGGAGATCGCGGTCGTAGATCGTAAGCCGGTAGCCCTTGCCGAGCAGGCGTTCGGCCAGTTCGACCAGCGGGCTTTCGCGCAGATCGTCGGTGTTCGGCTTGAAGGTCAGGCCCAGCATGGCGACGCTGCGCTTGCCGGTGGCGGCGATGGCCGCGAGCGCCCGGTCGATCTGCAAATGGTTGACCGCGACGGTGGCGTCGAGGATCGGCGTCGGCGCGTCGACCATCTTGGCGTGATAACGGAGCGCGCGCAGATCCTTCGGCAGGCACGAGCCGCCGAACGCGAAGCCGGGCTTCATGTAAGCCGGGGAAATGTTGAGCCGCTTATCGGCGCAGAGGATTTCCATGACCTTGTTGCCGTCGATGCCCGACGCCTTGCAGATCGCGCCCATCTCGTTGGCGAAACTGACCTTCAAGGCGTGCCAGACATTGTTGGCGTATTTGATCGACGCGGCGGTGCGGCAATCGACCACGAAACTGGTGGCGCCGTTATCCGCGTTGAGGCTTTTGAGCGCGTCGGCTGTGCGCGCATCCATCGCGCCAATCACCGCGACCTGCGGATTGCGAAAATCCTCGATGGCGGAGCTTTCGCGCAGGAACTCGGGGTAATAGCCGAGGCCGAAATCCTTGCCCGGCTCCTTGCCCGAATGTTCGCGCAGCAGCGGAATGATCTGGCTCTCCATCACGCCCGGCAGAATCGTCGAGCGCACCACGACCATGTGCCAATCGCGCTTGGTCTTAAGCGACTTGCCGATATCGGCGGCGATCTGAAGCACGTATTTGAGATCGAGGCTGCCGTTCGGCAGGCTCGGCGTGCCGACGCAGATGAAGCTGAGCTCGGAGTCCGCCATCGCCCGTGCGACGTCGGCGGTGGCGGACAGCCGCCGCGCTTTCACCGCGCGCTCGATCAGTTCACCGAGACCCGGCTCGACGATCGGCGACTGGCCCGCATTGATGGCGTCGACCTTCTCGGTCGAGATGTCGACCGCGACGATGTCATGGCCCTCATCCGCCATGCAGGCGGCGACCACGGTGCCGACATACCCAATGCCAAAGACGCTGACTTTCATGCCCTGAAACCTATCGGGAGAAGGTTAGTAATCGTTTAAGGATCGATTTGGAGGCGGGCGGCCACAACCTCGCCCGCGTTCAAATGGCCGCTGCCGACGAGGCTGGTGGACGGCTCTTTCTCGTGAAAGGCCGACGAGTACCAGCCCATCATCGGCTCGGTGGCGCCGCGATGCACCTGCCAGCCGAGCGCCGCCGGCAAGGTCAGGCGTCCGGTATAGCGGCGGCCATTGGCCTGCCAGGCGAGCGCGAAACCATTGCCATCGGCGCGCGCCTCGACGGCGGGGCCGAGATGATAGGCGAGCCGCACGTCGAATTGGCCCTGCCCCGCGATGCTGTCGGCAATGTCGATGCGCCGCGCGGCGCGGTCGAGCGTGACGCTGCGTTCATGGATCGGCTGGCCCGGCTTTTTCTTGGCGTAGCCGTCGTGCCGGGCGCGCCAGCGCGCCACCGTGCCGCTGTCCAAGCCTTCGATGGACAATGCTTCGGCGTTGGGCCCGTCGAGCCACAGGAACGAACCGCCATAAGTCGCGGAATCGGCGCCGCCGATCTCGAGCGTGTTATGCGCGACGGTCGAGCGGAAATAGCGCCGCGCCACCGGATCGGTCAGATAGCAATAGGTGCCGGGATCGACCAGCAAATCGATTCCGGCGTGACGCACCTCGATCGAGAGCGCGTCGGCGTGAGCATGCCCAGCGATCGCGAGATAGCCGTGCGGCCCGTGATCGCAGCGCACCCACAATTCGTCGGCTCGTCCGTCGAGATCGCGCAGAAACGCGAGACCGGCGTCGGGGAACAGGTTGGGCCGTGTTTGCGGCCGCGCGAAGGTAGGGAGTTGGAACGGATGGCGGCGGCACACTTCCTTGAAAATCGCCGAGCCCATATCGCGTGGCAGTTCCGGCCACCACGGCGCGGCGCCGACGAGAGTGGCGGCTTCGGCGAGAAGGCGCACCGCGCGTTTGTGACGGCCGGGTGGATCGAGCAGCAGCGCGTAGGCATCGTCGGTGTCGCCCTGGCGCGGCGGACGCAACGCAACATCGAGCGACGCGGCCCAGGCGTCGGCGAGCCGTGCGATCGCGTCATGGAACGGCGCGCTGAGCGGCCGGCCGGCGAGGATGCCCTCGGCCGCGGCGACCATCAGCAGCTCCATGGTGAAGCCGTTATATTCCGACGCCAGCTCGCGGCCGACACCGTCGGCAAACACTTGCAGCCGCGCCTCTTCCTCGAGGCCGGCGCGGCCGATCTCGAGCCAGCGCGCGCTTTCCGCGAACCAGGGAAACGCGGTGGCGCCGACATAGAGGCCAAGATACTCGGCGATGAGGTGGTTGTTCGCCGACGAGCCGTAGCTGCGCAGGCCGCCGAGATAGAATTGGTGGCGGTAGATCTGGTCGCGCGCCAGCGCCGAGTTCTCGAAGAGATCGGCGACGCCGGGCCAGCTCGCGAGCAGGCGGCGGGTCCAGGCGAAGGCGACGAGGCGCATGCCGCACTCGATGCCGGCGGTCCAATGAATCCCGGTCAGGAAAGGATTGGCGTCCCACCACGATTTCAGCTGCGACGCCGCGAGCTCGGCGAATTCCGCGCGCCCCGTGAGAGCATAGGCCGCCGCGAGCAGCGTGACATGGATCAGCCGCGAAGGCGTGAAGGTCAGGTTGCCGACAATGCCGGGTTCGCGCGCGTCGATATCGAACGTATAGGCTTCGCTGGGCGCGATGCGTCCGGAATCGGGATCGATGAACCAATCGATCGCGCTTTGCGGCAGTGCCATGTCGCGCTCGAACAGGCGGATGCGGCCGGCGAGAATTTTTTCAGCGGCCGCGACAACATCGCGCGCGGCGGCGGGATCGAGATCGAGTTTCGCCGGATCGAGCGGCGCGAAATGGAACGCGGGTGTTCCCAGCATCGTCGGCCGCGCCGGCTCGCCCTTGAGGGCGCGCCAGCGGCGCTTCATCACTTCATCGCGCACCCGCCAGGACACTTCCTGCGGAGTCATGCGGCGAAGCCGATTGAGATACCAATGAATCGACATCGGAAATCAGTGCCCGGCGAGAGGGAAAGGACGCAGGGGGCCCGGCCGCAGCTTGAGCGGCGGCGGCGCGGCGAGGTTGAGGCGCGGGGTCAAAAACGGAGTCGGCGCGGGCGCGAAACGTGCGCGCGGATCGAACTTCGTCAGCGCGGCGCGCGGCGCCTGCCGCATCGCCTTGGTCATCGCCACGGGCCCGATGATGAGGAACGGCCAGAACAAGGCGGGCGCGCGGATTAAGTCCGCCTCCACCATGTTGAAAATCAGCATCATCACCACGATCAGCAGCATGTACGGCGCGTCGACATCGCGGCCTTGGGCGGTGGCGCGCGCGGCGCTGATCAGCATCTGCAACATCTGAATCGCCACCACAATGCAGCCGAGCCAGCCCAGCTCGAGATAGGTCTCGATCCAGCCGTTATGGGCGTGCGGCGGCTTGTAGGAATTGAGGATGCGCCAGATTTCCTGGGTGCGCGGACTATCTTCATGCCAGAACGCGCTGTAACCGTAGCCGAGCCACGGCCTCTTGTCGCCGTAAGGCAGCACGATCTGCCATAGATCGACGCGCCCCGTCAGGGTCGCGTCCTTGCCGATGAGCGAGGTCAGCGTGCTGAGGTCGTTGAGGATGAACAACGCGAGCGGCACACCGAGCAGCACCAGCCACGCCATCACCACAGTCGTGATCGCGGGCCGCCGGTACATGCCGCGTGCTACCACGCAGACGATCACGCCGACCATGCCGGCAACCCAGCTCGTGCGCGACTGCGACAGATAGAGCAGCGCGGCGCACAGCAGGATGCCGATTATCCACAAGACTTTGTCGCGGCTGCGCGTGCCGGGCGAGATGATCAGATAGGTCATCGTCGACATGCCGGTCGCCATGACGATGCCGAGCGTGTTCTTGCCGTCGAGAATGCCGCGCCACCCGATCGTCGAGTCGGGACCGTTGACGTTGACCAGGTCGATCGCAGTTTCGTGGAACGTCAGGCCGAGCAGCATCGACCCGACGGCAATGATGAAGATGGATTCCGCGATCAGCACAATGACATCGCGCAGACCGAAACGCGACGCCAGATAGGCGCCCCAGAGCGCGGTAGTGATCGCCGTACCGGAGCGCCGCAGGCTGATGCCCGGATAGTCGGACCAGATCGCCGACGCAATGGCGAGCGCCAGGAACAGCAGCACCGGCGTCATGCCCGGAATCGCTCGGATGATATTGTCGCGATAGCGGATACCCATCACCGTGCTAACAGCGAGAATCGCAGCCATCGTCACCGTATTGATGGGGGCGCTGTCGCCGATGCCGACATCCTGCCCGGTCAGAGTGATATAAAGCGGCAGGACGCCGCCGAACTGGGTGACCATCGCGAACAGATGGAAATACTTTTCCATCCGGCTCATCGGGACCCGGGTCGGCAGATCGGGCGACGCGTTCGACGCGTCGTAACGCCTTGAAACGGTTTGATACATGGCGCCGAGAATGGCGTCCGAGTCGCTAATTTCCGCTTAACATTACCGGCTCATTGCCGAATAAACTCGACGCTGCAATGGGATACGAGCGGTTTCCGTCGCGTCGGCGGTGTCTCGCGTGGATTGGGGCGGGACTGGGCGGCATGGTCGCGGCGGGCCGGACGGCTCGGGCGGACGAAGATGCTCGTACCACGCACCAGCAATTCCGGCGCCATAGCGTCGACGCCATCACGATCACGTTCGTCACGCGCACCGGCCATTACGACTTCCTGGTGGCGTATGTCAGCAACCCCGGCACGCCCGACAGCGCGTTGATTGCGCGCCGCCAAGTACAGCGGGATGAGGGCATTCTCTACGTCAACGACTATGTGCGACCTATAGCGATCTCCAACCAAGGAGTGCAGTTCCCTACCGACCTGTTTTTCATTGCCAAAGACGGCCGCGTGCTAGAGGTCCACCCCAACATCATGGCGAATGACAGCCAGACAATCGTCTCCGGCTCGCCGGTCAAAGCGGCGCTCCAGGTTATCGGGGGCACGGCGATGCGCATCTCGGCGATTCCCGGCGACCACCTGCTGAGCCAGATCTTCGGACGGACATTGTAGCCTCGGCCCGGTCACAACAAGACATAGCAATAGGTGCTGTGGCGTTGAATCCCACTATATTTGGATATACACTACTTTGATTCCAGCAGGTTCGGGGTGGCGAGGAACGGTGTCCGAATGACCCGCATTTACGACGCGCTGCAGATCGAGGGGGAGCGGCCGCGCGATTCATTGGCCACGGCCCCGCAAGTCTACGGCGAGCCGAGCCTCCTGCCGCGCGAGGAATTGATCGCGTTCTATCACACGCTGCGTATGCAGCTGCCGCAGGACGCGCCACCCATCGTCGAGATCACCAGCTCCAACCGCGGCGAGGGCACGTCGACCCTGGCGCGCGACCTCAGCAACGCGGTCGCCTCGACCCTGGGGCTGCGCGTGCTGCTGGTGGTGGTCGAGACGCGCGAAGGCATCGAGCCGGGGCTGGAGACGGTCGCGACCGGCGATGCGCTCGCCACCGACGTGATCGCGCCGGCGCGCGACGGGCCGTTCTATCGCGCGACGCTGTCGGTGTTTGGCGCCGGCGCGCGATTCCTGTTTGACAGCGGCGGCATGGAGCGCGTCTTTGCCGAGCTGGTCGAGTTGGTGGATATCGTGTTCATCGACGCGCCGCCGATCCTCGCCGAGGTCGGCAGCATGGTGCTGACGCGCTGCGTCGGCGGCGTGGTGCTAGTGGTCGAGGCGGAGCGCACGCGCGCCCCGATCGTAGAGCAGGCGCGCCGCGCCATCGAGGCCAATGGCGGCCGGTTGCTCGGCGTGGTGATGAATAAGCGGCGTTATCACATTCCGCGCGCAATCTATCGGCGGCTCTGAGCTTGTACGCCAACTTCTACGGCTTTCGTACCGAACCGTTCCACGTCACTCCCGACGCATCCTTGGTGTTCCTCACCGCGGCGCATCGCGAGGCGATCGGCGTGCTCGAGTACGGGCTGCGCGTCCGCAAGGGATTCATCGTCATCACGGGCGAGGTCGGCGTCGGCAAAACCACCGTGCTGCGCCATTCGCTGCGCCGGCTCGATCCCGCGACCTCGGCCATTGTCTATGTGCTGCAGCCGGCGCTGACGCCGCACCAGCTCCTGACCTTCATCTGGGAAGAGCTGAGCGGCGAGGCCGATCCGATACCCCAGCCCTGGGCCGCGGATACCGGCGAATTGATCCGACGCCTCCTGTTCCGCCTCAAACAACTTCACACCCAGGGCAAGCTGATCGTCATCGTCATCGACGAGGCGCAAAACATGCCGGTGGAGACGCTGGAAAGCCTGCGTCTTTTGTCGAACCTCGAAAACGACAAGCAGAAATTCATCCAGATCGTGCTCGCCGGTCAGCCCGAGCTGGATGAGAAACTGGCGCGATACGAACTGCGCCAGCTCAATCAGCGCATCGCGGTGCGCACCAAGATCGGCAATCTGACGCCGCTCGAAGCGCTGTCCTATATCGATTTCCGCATCCAGGCCGCGGCCGGGCGGCGGCTTGAAGTCTTCACTCATTCGGCGCTCGACTACATCGTCGCACGCGCCGGCGGTAATCCGCGCCGGCTCAACATTTTTTGCGACAATGCGCTAATCAACGGCATGGGCCATCGCGCACCGGTGGTGAATCGCGAGATCGCGCAGGAAGCCGTCGAGCCGCATCTCAGCCACGAGGAGCGCAGCAGCTTCCCCACCCTGCCCGCCTGGATGACGCAGCCGGTACCGCAAGCACGCCGCATGCGCTATGCGCTGGCCGGCGCCGCGGTGGTCACGGCGCTCGCGCTGTATGTCGGCACCGATCTGTTTCCCGGTGCGGCGCCGGCGGCGCGTACGATTGTCCAAACGCGCCGCGAGGCGGCTCAGGTCGCGGTGTTGCCGCGCGAGGAAATGCCCGTGCCCGATGTCGCGCCGAGCCGCGACGTGCTGATCACCGCGCCGGCACGGCCCGCGCCGCCGCCGGTGGCGAGCTACAAGGTCGAGAACCAGGATTCGCTCGGTCAGCTGTGCCAGCTGGTCTACGGGATTTGCAGCCGAAATATGTTGCAGAAACTGGCGTCGGCCAACCCGACAATCGACCCCGACAAGCTGGCCACCGGCCAGACCATCTATCTGCCGGTGATCGAGAACCTCAAGCCGGTCGTTCCGTAAGCCGCACTTTTCCAGAGCGTTGCAGCGCGGCGGCGACACCGTCGTCGAACGAAGCGACCATGCGGCCGAGATCGAGCTTGTCGCGCGTGATCAGCGCACCGTGCGCCAGCCTCGCCCGCAACTCGGTGTCCTCGGCGAACATGCGGAGCCCGTCGGTGAAGCGGTGCTCCAACAGGACGAGCCCGTTGGTCCCGGTCTGGACATAGTCGATCTCGGGCGAGTGGAGATCGGACTCGATAGTGATGACCGGCATGCCATGCGCGAAACCGCGATTGACGGCGAGGCCGACATAACCCGGGATCACCAGCGCGTCGCTGGCGCGATAAATGCGCGAAATCCCGTCGACATCGTGCACCGCGCCAAGGAAATGGCACCACGGTGCGCCGTCGGCCGCGTCCTCGAGATTGGCGCGCTCCGGCCCGTCGCCGACAATGATCGCCTCGGCGGCGATGCCGTCGTCGCGCAGCGTGGCGACGGCACGGATCAGATCCTCGACCCGCTTGCCCGCCAGCAGCCGGCCGACGAAGGTGAACACAACCGCGTCCGGCGCAATGTTCCAGTCCTGCCGCAGCGCCGCGCGATCGAGCGACTGCGCCTTGGCGTGGGCTGCTACCTCGTCGTCAAGATCGATCGTGTTATTCAGTACGCGAATACGGTCGGCCTTCATGCCGGCACGCTCGACGGTCGCGACGCCGGACTGGGTATAGGCGAGATAGCCCGAGGCCGACCGCACCAGAAGGCGCTTGCCGAAATTGATCAGCCGCGTCATCGCGCGACCGACTTCGCCGCGCTCCTCGTCCCAGAAATCCTGGCCGCTTCCGAAGCCCCAGAACAGCACGGGCTTGCCCAAGAGTCGGAACCAGAACAGAAGCGCGAGATTCATGAAATATTTGATCTCGTGCCCGATCACCAGCGCGTCGTAGCCGCCGGTGGCGATGCGCCAGAACACCGGCTGATAGACGAGACGCCGGCCGGCAATGTGAACGAACCGGTTGCGCACGAACTCGCTTTTGAACTGGTACGGCGGCGGCGCGGCGACCAAGCCGCTGCCCGGCTCCGGCTCGCCATAGAACACGACATACTCGCGGTTGCGGATCGCGCCGAGACGGCGGAAAAACGGCTCGCGGTAATTGGGCACGCAGCCCTGGTGGAGGATCGCGATACGTTTGGCGTCGCTCATGCTGCAAGCTCCGTCGCGACCGGGAACCGCGCCAGCACGTCGCGGCCCTCGGGATGGAAGAACAGGAAGTTGTTGATATAGGCGTGCTTGCTCCAACCGCCTTCGCGCCAATTCTCCAAGCGCTGATCGCGGTCCTTGTCAAAATGCGCGACCGGGTGCAGCCCGTCGCGCCAGAAATAACCGCGATAACCGAACCCGGCGAGGAAACGCACTGTCGAGGCGACAGCGTCTTGCGTGTGACGTTCCTCGCTCTCGATCTGGATCGCCGGGCGGTCGCGCCGGAGCAGATTGGCCGCGCCGCGCAGCACCGCGCCTTCGTGACCCTCGACATCGATTTTGAGAAAGCCGACGCGCCCGAAATCGATATTGTCGAGCGGCATGGTCTTGATCTCGATCGGCCGCAGTTCGGCGTCGGGATTGGCGTCCCGCCGCAACGAAGCGCGCGTGTTGAAGACCACGCCGCCGATCGACGGAATATAGAGCGTATGCCTGCCTTCGCTATCAGACGCCGCCACCGGCATCACCGTGACGTTGACGGGCGCGGTCTTGCGCAGCCAGTCGACCATGTCCGGCACCGGTTCCAGCGCGAAGACGCGACCGGCATAGCGCGAGGCGACGTAGGAATAGATGCCGAGATTGGCGCCGACATCGACGGTGGCGGAATCCTTGTCGCACAGCCGGTCGAGCAGCAGAAGTTCCGCCTCGCCATGCTTCATCTCGCTGGCGACGATGTGCTTCATCATCACCTTCGGCGGCAACAGGCCCCGGATCACGCGTTTGGCGGCGGCAATAGCGGTCGTCATGGCAAGTCCCTGGTACGGTTAGTAACTCAAGCGAAATTGGCGCTGGAACAATTCGAGATTGACCAGAATCCAGATCAGCTTCTCATGGTTCTGCCGGCCGCTTTCATGTTCGGTGAGGGTGCGGTCGATGGTGGCGCGGTCGCACAGCGTGCGCGTCAGCGACGCGGGCGCGTCGATGAGTTCGCGCACGAAGCCGCGCATCGGGCCGCGGAACCATTCGTTGATCGGCACGCGGAACCCGACCTTGGGCCGCTCCAGGATGGCGCGGGGCAGGATGTTTTCCATCGCGCGACGCAAAATGTATTTCCGTGTCAGGCCGCGGATGCGCCACTTGTCCGGCAGGCGCGACATGAAGCGTGCCAAGTCGATATCCATGAACGGCATGCGCGCCTCGATCGACGCCGCCATGGTGATGCGGTCGCCGCGCTCGAGGAGATTGTCGGGCAGCCACGAGGTCTGATCGAAATAGAGCACGCGCTCCAGGGCGGAACGCCGCCCGTCGACCCGGAACGGATCCGGGTCGACGGGTCGCCGCTCAGGCACCCCCGACAGAAGCTGGTCGCGTTCGCCATAGGTCAGCGCGCCCATCCAGCGCGCCATGCGCTCGGCCGGATCGCGCAGCGCGATCGAGGCCGCGAGAATCTTGATGCGCCGGAATCGATACGGCAGCGCGCTGATCAGCGGCGCTACGACGCGGTCATGGGCGCAGGCCGGCACCAGGCGCTGATAGATCGCAGCGTAGCGTTCGGCCGAATGTTTGGGATAGCCGCCAAGCAACTCGTCCGAGCCTTCGCCGGTCAGCACCATCTTCACGCTCTTCGCCGCTTCGCGCGAGATCAGATAGATCGGGATGTTCGACGCCTCGGCGACCGGCGCGTCCTGATGATCGATCAGCAACGGCAGATGCTGCATCAGATCGTCGGCCGCGATGGTCAGCTCGGTGTGGTTGGTGTTGAACTGGCGCGCGACGGTCGCGGCGTAAGACAGCTCGGAATAACGTGCTTCGCGGAAACCGACCGCGAATGTATTGATCGGCTGCGCCGAGTGGCGGCTCATCAGTGCGACGATGGCGGAGGAATCGAGCCCGCCCGACAGGAAAGCGCCGAACGGCACGTCAGACACCATGCGGATGCGCACCGCCTCGTCCAGCTTGTCGGCGAAGGCGGCGACCGGGTCGGAAATCGCGGCGAGGTCGGGCGCGTCGCCGTAGGGCGGATGGTAGAAGGCCGTCTCGGTCAGATGCCCTTTCTCCCACAC
The DNA here is from genome assembly GCA_025451725.1 of Allostellaceae bacterium. Lineage (GTDB taxonomy): Bacteria > Pseudomonadota > Alphaproteobacteria > ATCC43930 > CGMCC-115725 > JAATGI01. The sequence goes on along the minus strand of JANWJX010000069.1, from coordinate 26,485 downwards.
GGCGTAGGAGCCCGGCATCAGCTTGCGGATGCCGGCGAACAGCGTGTGCGGCGCCGGCACGTAACGATAGACGAAATAATCGGCGAGCGAGGCGCGGTCGAGCGACGGCGTCGCGTCGCCGAACGACAGGATCGCCTTGATCTCCGAGCCGAACAGAACCTTGCCGCTGCTTTCCTGGATGAACAGCGGCTTCTTGCCGAAATGATCGCGCGCCAACATCAGGCGCTGATGCTTGTCGTCCCATAGCGCGAAAACGAACATGCCGCGGAACCGCTCGACACAGCGCGGCCCCCATTCGACATAGGCTTCGAGCAGCACTTCGGTGTCGGAGGTGGTGCGGAAGCGGTGGCCCTTGGTTTCGAGCTCGGCGCGCAATTCGCGGAAATTGTAGATCTCGCCGTTGAACACCAGCGTCACGCCGCCCGACTGGTGCGTGATCGGCTGGTCGCCGGTCGCGAGGTCGATGATGGCGAGGCGGCGATGGCCGAGGCCGATCGCGTAGCGGCCGTCGGCGCTGCTTTGCAGGAAGAAACCTTCGCCGTCGGGACCGCGATGACGGATGCGGTCGGTCATCGCCTTGAGGCGCTGCCCCGCGTCGCGCGGCTGACCCGGCAGGATGAACCCGGCTACTCCGCACATGGCTATTCGGCCGCCTGTCGCGGGACGGAAGCCGGCCGCGGCGCCGACAACGCGCGCGGTGCGAACGCCTTGTCATAGGCGGCAAGCAGCGGCGGCACGGAAAATTCCCAGGCCAGCTTGGCGCGCAGCCGCTCCATTCCGAAGTCATGCATCTGTTGGCGGCGCTTGGGGTCGCCGATCAGCCGCAGCACGCCGCGCGCCAAGGCGCTGTCGTCGTTGGGCTCGACATAAAGCGCGGCAGCATCGGCCGAAACGCGCGCTTCCTTGAGGTCGTAACACACGATCGGCAGGCCGAAATACATGTACTCGATGATCTTGTTCATCGTGCTCTGGTTGGACCAGTCGTTCAGCGGATCGGGATCGATCGCGATGTCGGCCGATGACAGGATGCGGCACAGATCGTCGTCGCTGACGCGGCCGGTGAAGGTGCAGTATTCCGCGACGCCCTGATCGGTGGCGTATTGCTTGATCTGGGGCTGATGCGGCCCGCCGCCAACGAACACGGCATGAAAATCCTTGAAGCCGAACGCCTCGGTCAAATGCTTGACCGCGCGCACCATGTGGTCGACGCCGTCCTGCTCGCAGATCTCGCCAAGATAAACCATCATGAAGCGCGCGCCTTTGCGCCACGCGGGATCGGGCGCGTAGAGCTTGAAACGGTCGAGGCTCGGGCCCGACCGTACGACGTAAACGTCCTCGGGACGCTTGCCGCCGCGCGTCACCGCGATCTCCTTGTGGCTGTCGTTGGTGGTGATGACCAGGTCGGCCTCGCGGAACGTCATGCGCTCCATCCACAACAGCGCGCGCGAAATCAGCCCGGTGTCTTTGCCGCCGAACTTCACTGCGTACATTTCCGGCGACAGATCGTGATGGTCGAAAATGAAGCGCTTGCCGAACAGGCGCCAGAACATGCCGAGCGGCCAATAGATCTCGGGCGGATTGCAGACATGGAGCACGTCGAAGCCGCTTCCCATCGCGACGCGCAGCGACAACACCGCGGCGGCCACGAAGCACCACAGGAATTCGGCGACAAACGAAAGCTTGGCGGCGCCGAAATCAGGCAGCCGATAGCGGTGGATGGCGACGCCCTCCAGCACCTCGGAGGATTTGTTGAAGCCCTTCATCTTGGGGCAGATGACGCTGACGGCGTGGCCGTGCCGGGCCAGGGTCGTGGCCTCGAGCCAGACCCGGCGGTCGAACGGTACGGGCAGGTTCTGGACGACGATCAGGACCCGGCGGCGGGCGGAATGGATGACAGTCATGGATTTTCTGCCCGGTTCTCGGGGACGACTCGGCTTTCTACTTTATGCTTTGCAAAAAAAGCGTTGCCGCGTATATAGATAGTTGGCAACTCTTGAGACACTATAGAAGGTATGTTCAGGATTCGGCGTGGCAAGGGGTTAGCTCCGAATTCAGGCCGTCTGCAACCCATGGGAATTGTGGATAAGTTGCGCGACTTTCATCGTAACAATGAAACGTTAACAAACTCGAACGGGAGGATGACGGGACGGGTGGCCCGGTTCCTGGCGGGATGCGCGCTATTGCTGCCCTTTCTGGTGCTCGCCGGTTGCGCCGATCGGCCCGAGACCGTGCCCTACCCGCCCCGGGCGGCTAACCTGCCACCCCCCGTCTATCGCGTGCAGGCTGGCGACACGCTGTCGGTCAAGTTCCTGTACACGCCCGAGCTCAACGAGGAGCAGACGGTTCAGATCGACGGACATGCTTCGTTCCAATACGCCCCCGACCTGACGTTGGCCGGTCGCACCTTGCCGGACGCGCGGCGGATCGTGATGTCGGCCTACAGCAAGACCCTGAACAATCCGGCCCTCGAATTGACCGTAAAAGGACCGATCCAGTGGAAGGTCTATGTCGTCGGCGAAGTCGGAACGCCGGGCGAATTCTCGACCACGGGCGCTCCGATGACTCTGACCCAGGCGATCGCCCGCGCCGGCGGCCTCAAGGAATCCGCCGACGGCGACAATGTTGTGCTGTTGCGGCGCGACGGGAATGTCGAACGCGCCTACGACGTCAGCTTCAACGACGCCGCCGGCCATCATGCGGGCGGTCAAGCCGACATTCAGCTCGCCGACCATGACGTGCTTTATGTGCCGCGCACCGACGTGGCACAGGCCGGCGTCAACTGGCGTCAGTATGTGATGCAGTTCGTACCACCCAATGTAAGCGTGCTGCTCGGGTCTTCCGGCGGCGTGATTCCCTGACCTGATGCCAGGACGGACCCGATGATCGTCGAAGCCACGCCACGCAGCTTGCTCAATGTGGTGTTCCGTCACCGCGTCAAGTTCATTGCCGCGGTCGCAACTTGCCTGTTCCTGGCCGCCGCCTACTGCCTGGTCGCCACGCCGAAATACAAAAGCACCGCCGAACTCCTTGTCCGCTTCGGCTCGGGCCAGCAACAGTCGCGTGCCGGCGCCCCCGGCGTGACGCCCGAGATCACGGCGCAGCAGCAGGAGCGCAAGGAAATCGTCAATTCGCAAATCGCGCTGTTGCAGAGCCACGATCTTTTGGCCGACGTCCTGCGCACGGTCGGTATCGGGCGCATTTACCCGAACATGGCTGCGAACAATCCCGCGGAGCTCGAGAACAAGGCGATCGAGCAGTTGGGACACGACCTGGTGCCGGAGGGCGGTAAGGATTCAGACGTTATCGACCTGTCGCTGCTCAACCCCGACCCCAACGTGGCGGCCGAGACGTTGCGGGCGGTTATCGGCAAGTTCCAAAAGCGCGAAGCCTCGATCTACCAGTCGCAGCAATTGCCGTTCCTGCAGGACCAATTGCAGCAGGCGCGCGCCGCGTTGACCGCTTCCCGCAACGCGGTCGAGACCTTCAAGACCGGCGCCGGCATTTCCTCGCTCGACGAGGAGCGCTCGCTGATCTTGCATCAGCGCTCCGACACGCGGCAGAAACTGGTGCAGTTGATCAGCACCGAGCAGGAAGCGGAACAGCGCTACCAGCGCATCGAGGAAGCGCTCAAAAAGCTTCCCGAAGTCATCACCCTTGCCAATGAAGCCGACCGTTTCAAGCCGGTGGACGACGCGCGCGAACGGCTCAGCGAGCTGCGGCAGCGCGAATATGAAATGTCGCTGAACTACAAGGAAAACAGCGTCCCCATCGTCAATCTGCGCAAGCAAATTTCCAACGGCGAAGAGGAATTGGCGCGGCTCGCGAGGGAGGGCGTGGCCCGGCTGCGCACCGGGCCCAATCCGGTTTATCAGGATCTGCAAAAGGCGGCGCTGACGGCGGCGGGCGACGAAGCGGCCGCCGCGGGCGCGCGCAAACCGCTCGAGGCCGAATTGGAGCGCCTCGACGCGCGCCTCGACGAACTGGGCCAGAAGACCGGCAAGCTCAACGAACTCGAACTGCAACAGCAGGTCGACGAGGAAAATTTCCGCAACTATCTGCAAGGCGTCGAGACCGCTCGCCTGACCAACGACCTGAACCGCGAAGGCATTACCAGCGTCGCCATCGTCCAGGAGCCGACGCTGCCGACCAAGATCGCGCAGCCGAAAATTTCGATTATCATGCTGCTCGCGCTGATCTTCGGCATTGCCATCGGCATCGCCGTGAGCTTCTTTGCCGAAATGACCGACGAGGCCTTCAGCATGCCGAGCCAAATCGAATCCGTGATCGGCGTGCCGGTGCTGGCGGTGTTCCCGCAAGCCGCCACGCCAGGGCATCGTTGACGGCGCCGACGCGGTGATCGGCGCTCGTCATTATTCGTTAATCCTTCTCCTCGCGATCCTCCTGGCCGCCGCGGTTCCGACCCACGCCCAGGTCATCCCGGATCCCAATCGCGGATACCAGCTTTATATCCGCAATATCGCGGGTCGCGTCGTCGAGCGTTTACAGCCGGTCGGCGATCGATACGATCTCTATGATTTAAAACGGCAATTCACGCCGATCGGGTACGCGAAAATCCTCGGTCGCCGGCTCATCATTTACAACATGAACAATCATCCGATAGCGTCGGTCCGCGCCGAACTTCTGCCGCCGGATTCCAGCCTCGCCGCCATATCCATTGTGCGGGACAACCATGGCCAGGCAATCGGCGTGCTCGAACATTATTGATCGCCGGCAGCCGTTCCCGCCCCCGCGCTAAGAACTCGTTAACCCCCGATAGCTAAAGTTTTGGCCGAGCAAATTGATTTTGTTCGGGAAAACTCTTGGCACAGGTTCGGACCCTTCGCGGCGACGAAGCCACCGGCACTTATGGTGCCGCGGCGAGCAAGCGCGCCGCCGACATTGAACATGATCGGCGCGCGCCCGAGATTCATGACGCAACGACGCTCGCCCTCGGTGACAATGTCGTCGCGCGCGATTATCCACCCGCTGCCGTCACCGCGCTGCTGATCGCCGAAACGGTCGCGATTTTCTGCATCGGCAGCCTCGCCGCCGCTTTGTTCAATGTCAGCATGGGCGCGGGCCCGTTCGGCGCGCACCGCGTCACTATCGCCGCGGCCGCCGTGATGTTCCCCATCCTCGCCAGTTTCCAGGGCAGCTTCACCGGCCGCGTCGCGAACATCCGAGCGCTGTGGGGCTTGCGGCTCCTGGCGCCGCTCGCCGTCGGGCAATGGATCGCCGTCACCGGCTTCTCGGTGCTGTACCCGGCCACGATCGGCGCCGCCGCCGAACCCGCGGTCCTGCATTGGCTTGGCGCCTGGTTCGTCGCCTCGTATATCGCGTGCGGCGCCGTTAACACAGGGTTCGAAGCGTTGATTCGCCGCCGCGACCGTCTGGGCAAATCGGTGCGCCACGTTGTCGTTTATGGTGGCAGCTCGCACGGCCAACGGTTCATCGCGGCGCTGTCGCGGCAGCCCAACCGCTGCCTGACGATCGACGCCTTCTTCGACGAGCGCGCCAGCGCGGTGCCGAATCGGATCGGCGAGATTCCGTTCGGCGGCGGCGCCGACGAACTCATTACCTATGTCCAGCGCAACGCCATCGATGAGATTTTTGTAGCGCTGCCCTGGTCGGCGGACAGCCGTATCCTCGATATCCTTCGCATGTTCCGGCAACTGCCCGCGTCGGTGCGGCTGGCGCCGGAATCGACGCTGCTCCATCCGGCGCTGAGCCCCGACACGGCCACGCTGGCTCCCGTCATCCGCCGCACGCCGTTGACGCCGTGGGGCGTTTTCTTCAAGAGCATTCTCGACCGCACCCTCGCGGCCGTCGCCCTGCTATGGTTCTCGCCGCTGTTCGCCGGCATTGCCATCGCAATCAAGCTGACCAGCCGCGGGCCAGTGTTCTTCCGCCAGAACCGGCTTGGCTTCAACAATCTACCGTTCTCGGTCTACAAGTTCCGCACCATGCGCGTCGCCACCACCGAGGATCAGACGCTGAAGCAGGCGCGGCGCAAGGATTCGCGCGTTACCGAGGTCGGCGCGTTCCTGCGGCGCTGGAGCCTCGACGAGCTGCCCCAAATCCTCAACGTCTTGAAGGGCGACATGTCGCTGGTGGGGCCGCGGCCGCATCCGATGTGGCGCAAGGCGAGCGATTTGTGGGAACAGGGCGGCAGCGAACCGATCGAAGCCATCGTCCACGAATATGCCGCGCGCCATCGCGTGAAACCCGGCATCACCGGCTGGGCCCAGATTTCCGGCTATCGCGGCGAGACGGCCACCATCGACCGCATGCATAAGCGCGTGGAGCTCGATATCTACTACATCGACCATTGGTCGCTGTGGTTCGACGTCAAGATCATCCTCCGCACCTTCATCGCGCTGTTCAAATCCGAAGGCGTCTATTGAGAGCCGGAACGATGGGGATCGCCCACCTCCGGCCACGGTCCCGCCCGCTCGCGACGATGCTCGCCGCGGCGGCGATGTCGCTTGCCGCCGGCCCGCTCGGCGCGGCGACATCGGAAATGTGTCAACCGCCGCCGCCCGCGAGCCAGCGTTTCCAGCCGCTGACCGCGGCGCCGCCGCGTCCCTGGAGCGCACCGACGATCCGGCGCGACCATCCGCGATTGTTCTTCGATCCGGCCCATCTGGCGCGCTTCCGGGCGCATTGGACCGATCCGGCCTATGCCTCCGTGGTGAAAGAATACAAATTCGACGTCGGGCTCGACCCGGTGAGCGAAGCGTTGCGCGGTCTCGCCATCGAAGACGAAGCCGCGTGCCGGCTCGCCGCGCGTACCGTCGCATCCGCCGGATGGAAGCCGAAAAAGAATCTGTCGAGCGGGCCGCCTGGCGGCTTCGACTGGAATATCTTCGGCCCGCCCGACTATGTCTACGGTGACGCCGAGGCGCTGGTGTTCGACTGGTGCTATTTCGCGCTGACGCCGGAGCTGAAGGCGCGGCTGATCGCCAAGATCGAAGCGGCGAACGCAAAGCGCGAGGCATCACTCAACAAGAAATTCCAATGGCACGAGGCGCATTTCCTCGGTCTCCACGGCTATCTCATGGGCGTGCTCGCCGTCGCGGGCGAGCCCGGCGCAAGCGACCGGCTGCAAAAGGCGCAGAACGCGCTCCAGAATTTCACCGACATCGGCAACGAGCTGCATGGTGACGGCGGCTACAAGACCTATTCCTATCAGGACACGTTCCTGATCGTGCCGTCGATCCTGTGGAGCATGGCGACCGGCCAGGACGTGGTGCGCCGCAACCAGTTCGTCATGCATCATGCAGATTTCCTGCTGCGCCGCCTGTCGCAGGACGGCGACGATTTCATCGCCGGCCCCGGCGACCAAGCCTCGGATCAGCGCGGCATGGTTATCCGGCTGCAAAACCCGTCTGCGCTCGGCCCGCTGATGATCGCCGATTATCTCCATGACGGGTTCGCGCAATGGCTCGGCCAGTTCCTCCTGGAAAAACAGGGGTTCGGCAAGCGCTGGGACAATCCGCGCTGGCTCGACCTGATTTTCCACGACGACAAACTGACGCCCGTGCCGCCAGCGCGCGCTGACATCCCGCCGGTGCGTTACTTGGCCCGTGAAGGCATGGTCGATTTCCGCTCGGGCTGGAACACCGGCAAGGCCGGCGCCGAGGACATCGACGCCTGGTTCTATCTCGGGCCGATGACCGAGCACGCCGAAACCGACGCCGGGCATTTCACGCTATGGCGCGGCAACGACGATCTCATCGTCGAGGGCGCGAACTATCTGAGCCGGCCGACCCGCTATCACCTTCTGTGGAGCGCGCTATCGCTTGCACGCAACACCGAAGTGTTTTCGCCTGTCGGCAGCAAATCGCCCGATCTCGACGGCGCCGAGCTGCCGCCGCCGACCATGGTCTATGACGACGGCCGCCAGTTCGGCGATGTCGGCGCCGAGCGGCTGGTCAAGAGCCAGTCCGACGCGACGCGGTCGCGCCTCGCGACTTTGTCGGCCGAGGCCTATCCGGTCGCCAACCGCATCATCTGGTACCCGGAATATGCCGCCTATCTCGGCCGGATTGATGACTTCTCCGACACCGGCGCGATCGCGCAAGCGACCGGCGACGCCACCGCCGCCTACGACCCGAACCACGTCCTGTCGTTCCGGCGCAGCGTGATCGACGTCAAACCGGATTTTTTCATTGTCCGCGACCGCTATCGCCTGCGCGACGTCGCCAGCGCGCGTATGTTCTTTCACACCCGCGACAAGCCCGTCGCCGCCGGCCTGCGCGTCATAGAAGGCAGCGAAACCGCCGGTGTCCTCGAAGGACGCGGCAACCGTGTCACCGTCGTGCGCGGCCAGAGCCAGGCGGTGATCCAGATCTTGTCGCCGGCCGACGCCGTCATCCGTCTGGTAGGAGGTCCCGGCTATGAGAACTATGTCGACGGCACCAATGTCGAGGCTCGCGGCAATACCGCCGATTGGCTAACGAAGCAGCCGGACTTCGCCGCGCGGATCGCGCGCATCACCGGCACTTGGCGCATTGAAATCGAAAACCTCCATCCCGGCCGCGACGGCGAGACGATTGTCGCCATCGCCGTTGGCGCGCGCGGTGCGGCACCGCCTGCGGTCCACCTCGTTCGCGCCGGAAGCGGCGAGACCGTGGAGCTGCGCCGCGGCAACGGCCGACCTATTGCCGTCAGCCTATCCGACACCAAGGAGTCCGATCGTGACATCGCTGCCTGCGTCACCAATTGACGCGCCCCGCGCCGCCAAGCGCATCCTCGCCTGGCCGCGCGACCTGCGGCTCAACCCGATGCCGGGCATGGTCTATGACGACATGGAGCAGGGTTTCGGCTGGCGCGTCCGGCGCTTTAACTATTGGCGCGCGCTGATCGGCAGCGAGGCCATTCTGCATGTCAGCTTCCCCAACGTCGTGTTCCGCAACCGCTCCAAGGTCGTGACGCTGGCGCGCTATGCCCTGTCGGCAACGTCGCTGCGCGCCGCGCGGTTTCTGGGCCGGCGCTTGGTCTGGACGGTGCACAATCTCGCCGACCATGAGAGTTATCACCCGCGTCTCGAGGCGCGATTCATGGATTTTTACACCCGGCTGGTCGATCTCGCCGTGCATTTGAGCGAGGCCGGTCGCGAGGTCACGATGGCGCGCTATCCGCGTCTCGGCGCCATCCAAAACACCGTGATTCCGCATCCGCATTACGGCGAGATCATCGGCGAGCGGATGTCGCGCGAGGCGGCGCTGGCACGGCTCGGCCTGCCGCCCGACTGCAAGCTGATCCTCGCTTTCGGCGTGGTGCGGCGATACAAGAACCTGCTCAAGCTGATCCGCGCCTTCAACGACATGCCGGGCAACGATACCCGGCTGTTGATCGCGGGCATGCCGCTCGATGCCGGCATCGCCGACGCGATGAAGCGGGTCGCCGGCGATGGCCGCGTCACGTTGATGCTGCGTACCATCAAGGAGCCGGAGATCGCGACCCTGTTCAGCGCGGCAACGCTGGTGGTGGCGCCCTATCTCGAAATTCTCAATTCCGGCACCGCGTTCATGAGCCTGACCTACGGCCGGCCGATCCTGGTGCCGGATCGCGGCGCGCTCAAGGAATTGCGGACTCACGTCGGCGACGCATGGATCAAGCTGTTCGACGCGCCGCTGACGCCGCTGGAGCTCGGCGACGCGCTTTATTGGGCGCAGCAACCGCGTCCGCCGGCGCCGAATCTCAGCCGTTTCGCGCCGGAACGGATCGCCGCTTCCTACGACGAGGCGTTCGCCGCCCTCATTTAACCGTCGCGGTGTAGACGCCATCCCAGTCGGGCGGCGGCGGCGCTGCTTCGAACTCGCGGATGCGATGTTCGTAGAGCGCGTAAAACGGCATCACGAGTTCGGGCGCCTCGGCGCGGCAGGCATGAAGATGACGCCGCGCCTCCGCCCATTGCTGCGCGCGATAGGCCGCAAGCAAAGCATCGTGCGAGATCTTGAGCGCGACGAACGCCGGATTGGTCGCGACCGCCTCGTCGCCGACCAGCGTGAAAATGCGCACGGGCTTGGTCTTGCCCTTCACCAGGATCAGGTCGAGCTCAAGATAGGCGAAGCCGGGACATTCGTTCGCCGTCGGCTCGTTGACGACGATATCGACGCCGTAGGTCTTGGACTGACCTTCAAGCCGCGAGCAGACATTCACTTCGTCGCCGAGCACGGAATAGTTGAGGCGCTGCGGCGTGCCCATGTTGCCGACACAACATTCGCCGGTGTTGATGCCGATGCCGATACGTACCGCGGTGTAGGGATGATGCGCCGCTTCGGCCTCGGCCTTGAGGCCGGCGTTGAACCGCACCAACTCCGAGCGCATCGCCAGCGCGGCGCGGCAGGCATGCTCGGCATGGGCGGGGTCGTCCACCGGCGCGTTCCAGAACGCCATGATCGCGTCGCCCATGTATTTGTCGATGGTGCCGCCGGCCGCGAGGATCGCGTCGCTCATCGGCGTCATGAAGCGGTTGACGAAATGCGTCAACTCCTGGGCGTTGAAGCGCTCGGAGATCGTGGTAAAGCTGCGGATGTCGCTGAACATCAGCGTCAGGTCGCGCATCTCGCCGCCGAGCTTCAGCATGCCTGGGTCGTCGGCGAGCCGCTTCACCAGTTGCGGATTGAGATAGCGCGCGAACGCCGACTGGATGAATTCGCGCTGGCGCCGCGCCTGCCGGCCGGTGATGGCGTCGGTGCCCCACAACGACAGCAGGAACGCGACGCTTGGCTCCAGAAGCGGCACCATCACGCCGGTGAAATAGGTCGCCGCGAAACCCGCCACCCAGAGCACGACGAGAATCACGGCGCCGACCGCAAGATAAAAACCGAAATGGCGGTGCAGCAAGCCGAACCCGGCGCCAAGCGCGGCCATGAACAGCACGAGCAGAATCTCGCCTGTGAGATCGAGCCGCTGTGAGTGGTGCCCGGCCAGCAACTGCGCGACCGCGTCCGCATGTATCTCGACGCCCGGCAATTGGCCGCGCAGACCCGGATAAACCACATGGAACGGCGTGCGGTGGCGGTCGGTCAGGCTGACGATTTCGCCGATCATGACCACCTTCCCGGCGAACCAGGATGCCGGCAAGAGCGGTGCGACATGGGCCGGATAAATCTTGAACGGACTCGTCTTGCTGTCGGGACGGCCATGCCAGACGATTTCTTCCTGCACCGCCGGCGTCTTGATCCCGGCGCTTGCCGCCACCGCGCGTGCCAGGCCGGGGATATATTTTCCGTCCGTCCCTTCGGCGCCCGGGAAAATCCAGCGCACCGTGCCATCCACCGGGTCGACCGCGAATTCCGCGCGCGCACGCAGGCGCGGCGGCAGGAAATCGTTGAGATATTTGAGTTGCGCCGAGTCGACAAATTGCCGGTTGTCGCTGTAGGAGACGTGAAGCGGCGTCTTGAGCGCAGCCATCGTGTCTTTCAGCGCCTTGTCCTTGTCCGGCTCGGTCGCCTGGTCGAACAGCACGTCGAGGCCGATGGCGCGCGGCTTCTTGGCATCGAGGCTGGCGAGGAGTTTCGCGAGGAAGCCGCGATCGACCGGCGAGCGGTACGGAAACTGCTTAAGCGTATCCTCGTTGATCGCGACGATCACCACGTTGGGGTCCTGCGGCTCCGGCGGCAACATGGTCGCGATGCGGATGTCGGCGACGATACGTTCGAGCTGAGTTAGAACCGCGATCTTGTGCGCCGCCACCATCGCGGCGGCGGTCACGATCAACGTAACGGCGGCAAAGACGACGAGAGCCCGCCATTTGAACTTCATTCCGCGACTAGCGGGCGGCTTGCAGCAGCGACTTTACTTGGGGCACGCAGCCGACCTGGATCATCCAGGCGGCACGCATCGCGTCGTTGCTCACGGCGGCGGGCATCGTCACCAACGTCACCGCGGTTTCCTTGTTGCCGACCCTGATCACATAGGTCTGGCGATTGCGCAGCGGCACGGCGGCGCCGAGCGGCAGGCGATCGGTCCCCGCCTGCCATTCGGTGCGCACCAGCCAGCTCCTGTCGTAGGGCGCGATGGTCACGGCTGACGCCCCGCCACCGCCAGGCCGCCAGAAAACGACCGGGTAGTTAGCGGGCAGGCAGCGCGTGCCGTCGCGCGTGACGTCGACCAGCCATGGCTGGGGCGGCACCGGATCGTCGGCGGCGCCGCGCACCACGCCAAGTTCGGAATTGTCGGCCAGTTCCTGCGTCACCAGAGTCCGCAGCGCGCCCTTCACGTCCACCGTCGAGCCGCCCTGGCTCGGCGCTGGCGCGGCGTTCGACGGACCATGCAACTTGATGATTTCCCCGCTCGGCGAGATCAGGGTCACAACCTGCCCGTCCTTGAGCGCCAACGGCTTGCTGCCGTCGATCTCGGCGCCAGGCTTCAAATCGATGCCGCGCGCCTCGACCACGACGAGGTTGGCGGCGCGCGCAGCCGCGGCGCCCATCGTCACGGCCAACAGGGTAACCGCCGCCATCGTGAGAAGTCGAGCGAGCATCAGTGCATCTCCCTCGTCGTCAGCGAGGACTGCCGCGTCGGCGCCGCACCGGCCATGCCGCGATCGCCGTCGCCCAGCACGGTAAACGCGGCCCAATAGAACGGATTGGCGGTCCCCGGTTGACTTATGAGCGCCAGTTGCGATTGGCGCAAGGCCTGGGCGGTACCGCCGCTGCCGCCAAGGCGCTGGAACATGCCGACCATGAGCGAGGCGGTCGCGGCCGACGGCACCTGCCAGTGGCTCGCCACCAGCGTACGGGCGCCGGCGAAGAAGAAGGCCTGCGCCACGCCCGACAGCGCCTCGCCGCCGAGCTTCGTGCCGCCCTCGGCGGTATTGCAGGCCGACAGCACGACGAGATCGGCGTTGAGCCGCAGCCCGGCGATTTCGCTGGCATCGAGCAACCCGTCCTCGGCCCGGGTCGCGGCCGGCGTCGCCGGTGGCGACAGCGCCAGCGCCGGCTGGGTCTGGCAATTGAGCTCGCCTGGCAGCAGGCCGTGGGTCGCGAAATAGAGGACGCGGAACTGGTCGAGCGGCTCCCGGCGGAACGCGGCTTCGGTCGCGCCCCGACCGGTCAGCAGATCGCCCGGCCCGGCACCCAGCGTCTGCGCCACGCGCTGCAATTCGCCGGCGGTGTCGGGCAGCGGCGCCAGCGCACGCAGCATCTGCGGCGGGATCGGCCCATCACCGGCGCAATGCGCGGCCAGCGCTTCGAGGCCGGTGCCGCGGCCCTTGGCAGAACCTGCGAAATCGGGATTGCCAACGCCAAGGAACGGCCGCGCGGCATGGGTAACGGCGGCCTTGTCGCGCAACGTCGTGAAGGCGCGCACCGACGGCACGACGCTGCCGGCAAAGCGGCGCACCAGCCAGGAAGCCCGGGCATAGTCGCGCGCTCCGCCCGGCGGCTGCGTCACCAGCAGCGCCAGCGGCAGGCTGGCGAGCGACTGACCGGGCGCCACGATCAGACTGTCGATGCCGGCGAGTTGGTTTTCGATCGGGCCGAACAGGGTGCGGTAAAGCTTGTAGACATCCGTCGCGTCGAATTCCTGGATACGGCCCTGGCGGATGTCGAGCGTGCGGCGGATGCCGCGCACCGCGGCGGCGATCTGGGTGCGGTCGGACTGGACCGGCCGCGCGACGAATCCGTGCGCCGTCACCAGGATCACGGCGGCGTGGTCGCGGCCGAACTCGAACTCGACAAGCGCCTCGTTCGGCGCCAGGCGCTTTTGCAGCGCCGCGAGTTCGACCGGCTCGGGGCTGGCGAGACGGAAATAGCCGGGGAACTGCTTGCGGATTTGCGCCTCGAGCGCCGCGTTACGCGCGGTCTCCTGGTTCACCTGGGCAAGCAGCGTGTTTTCCTTGTCGGCGCCGCGCTGCGCCTGCGGCAGCGAGCTCTCATAGGCCAGCATCAGCCGCGCATTGTCGCGTCGGCGCTCGGACTCTTGCAGGTCGCGCACCAGTTTTTCGGTCGCCGGATCGCGCGCAGCAAGCCGCGCCGACGCGCGCGCCACGGTCTGATCGGCGACGCTCGCCGACATGTATTGCAGCGCCTTGAAGAGCACGCCGTCGAGCTCGGCGCGGCGGTTCGGGAACTGCTTGCCAAGCGCGTTGTCGATTGCAACCAGCGGCGCGATCTGGTCGTAAACCAGAAGAGAACGCGTGACATCGTCCTTGGCGATGATGTCGAGCGCGAATTCGTAGGTGCGCAACGCCTCGTCGTAGAGCTTGTCGGCCGCGTAGACCCGGCCGATCGCCAGCGCCGTCATCGCGGTCGGCGCCGAATTGCCAAACAGGCGCTGATTGAAGATCAAGGCGCCGCGCAGGCTTTCCTCGGCTTCACGCAGCCGGCCTTCGCGCGCCAGCACGTCGCCGAGCGTCATCAACACGTCGGGCCCCCACCATGGCGGCAGATCGTGCTCCTCGCCGATGATGCCGAGCGCTTCCTTGGCCGCGGCCTCTGCGTAGGCGACATCGTTGGTGCGCCAAGCCATTGCGGCCGCGAGATTGAGCGTGTGCGCCAGCTCGCCGCGCATTGCGTCACGGGCTTCGCTGCCGCCGGCCAGTTCCTCGATGCCGGATTTTTTTTGCGCGATCAGATCGCGCCACATCGCCGCAGCGCTTTTGGCGTATCGCAACGCGTCGGCAAATTTGTCTCGATTGGCGGCGTCGAAACCGAGATAGACGAAATTGCGCGCGCGGTAGATCGGATTGTCCGACGCCTGGATGATCGGATCGGCGCGGCGGAACAGACCCGCCGCTTCCTCGAATCGGCCCTGGTTGCTGACCACGATGCCAAGATTCAAGAGCGTGGTCGCGACACCGATGGTTTCGGGACCGAAAGCGCGCACCTGAATGTCGAGCGCCTCGCGATAGGCCTTTTCCGCGGCGGGATAATTCATCCGGCTGCTGTAGAGACGCGCCTGCTCGACCAGATCGCCATAGCGATTGAAGGAAGCGCCGCCGGAAATCTTGAGTTTATTGCCGAACGCCCCCTCAAGATCGCTTCGCGCGGCGTCGGTGCCGCCGAACGCAAAACCGGACGCCGGGCTGTAGCCGGCAAGCGACGCCATTTCCGCTTCGAGCGCCGGCATCAGCGTCGGCAGTCCGTCGCCTTGCACCAAATATCGCCCGAGCGCGGCGACGATCCGCACTTGCGGCCAGTCGCCGTCGACCATCGCGCAGGATTGCACCAACAGCTCGACGCCGTCTGGGGTGCGGGTCCATTTGCCCGCCTGACACACCATGCGGCTGGCGGAGTCGCGTCCGGCCGGGGCCTCGGCGGCGGCGCGCTCGATGGCGGCATGTCGCGCGGGTCCGGCCGGCGGCAGGGTCAGCGGCAGCACGATGGCGGACACCGCGCCGCTGGGCCGGTTGCTGCTTTCGCCGCAGATGAGATAGACGGGCGCGGGCGCGCCTGGATCGGGCGCGATGTCGGTGCGCGGGGCGGTGCGGCACGCTTCGCCATTCAAGTCGCTCATGCCAACCGGCTTGTTGGCCGCGTGCGCCGGAACGCCTGCCAGCAGAACGATCGCGCCGAGCGCCGCGATGCCGGCCGCCCTTACCATAGCGCGCTGTTGCCCGACAGCGAGTAGCCAAAGGAAATGCCTGGCACACCGTTATGCGGCACCGACGGGATCAGCATCTGGTTGAGGTAGGCGCCAAGCGGATGGACGGTCTGCGGATGATATTCCGCGTTGGCAGCCGGCTTCTGCGACCCCTGATTGAGATAAGCGGTGAGGGTCGGATCCGAATCCGAGGGCGTCTCCGGCGGAGGCTGATCCGGCGGCGAGGGCGGTAAAACGATGTCGACCGGCTGAGGCGGCGGCGGAAGCACCGGCGGCGGCGTGAACGCGGTCGGCGGCGGCGACGGGTTACCGCCTCCGGCGCTGCCGTCGGCGACGCCGTTGAACGTGCAGCCTGCGCAGCCGTTATTGGCAGTGACGTACTGGGCCGCGCCGTTGCCACTCTGGCCGTTGACCGTACCGGTCAGCGACGAAGTACCGGCATTGATGGTCAGGAAATCGCCCTTGCCGAGATTGACGCTGGTGATGCCGTTGGTGCCGTTCACGCCGCCGGTTCCACCAGCGTCGAGCGTCAGATTGCCGGTGCCCGGATCCTTGTTGATCGGATCGGCGGTGATCGAGCTGCCGATGATGGTCAGCGGCGCGTCGAAGGTGAAGTCGTGCGTGGTGACGGCGCCGGTCTGCTGAGCCCCCGTGCTCACGTTGGCGTGCGACCCGATCGTCACCATGCTCGGCGAGCTGCCGTCGAGGAACGCGAGCTCGGCCGCGTTCAGGAGGAAGGACACCAGAGAGACGGGCGCGTTGCCGCCCAGGGTCACGGCGGTGTTCGCGGTGGTCGGGTAGAGATTGCGCGCGCCGGTGCCGCTCCAATTGCCGGCGAGAACGACGGCGTCGGACGAGACCGTGACGCTGTGGGCGCCCGTGGCGACCGGCCCGAGCAACTCGATAACTCCGCCGGTGGCGTCGGTTTTCAGCGTGGTATTGGCGCCGAGGACCAGGTTGCCGGTATAGGTTTGCAGTGTCGTCGTCGTGGCGCCGCCGTTGTTGAGGTCGATCTCGCCGCCCTGCAAAACCAAGCCCGCCAATTCGTGGATGCCCGTGGTGCCGAGTTGGGACGTGCCGCCGACGGTGATCGTCCCCGTCCCCGCCAACATGGTGAAGCTTTCGCCGGCGGCGCTCGGGATGATCGAACCGATGAGATTGATCGGATCGTTCACCGCGCTGGCATCGAAGGTCGCGCTGCCGATCAGATTGAGATCGTCGTCGATCTTGAAGCACGGGCCGGTGCAGCCGTTATGTGTGCCCGGATTGAAGCCGCTCTTGAATGTAAACGTACCGGCCACATAAACCGGCCCCTTGCCCGGATCGAAAGACGAGGTGAACGTGCCGCCTTTCTTGAACTCCACGGCGACACTGTCGTCGTTCATGTCGGTCGCGCCGTTATAGTTGGCGACGTTCACCGCGCCGAGATAGATTGCCGCCGTCGTGGTCAGGGTCGGACTGGCATAGAGGCGCTGATCGACGATGTTGTTCGCGGTCACGGCACCGTCGAACGTGATGACGCCGCCATTGCCGCCCGTTAAACCTTCGGGCAGCGTGTTGGCATTACCGTTGATGTCGGCGCCGCAGCAACCGAGCACGATATTGTTCAGGTTGCTGACGTCGCCCGTGACGTGCGCAGAACCGTTTTCGACCAGTAGCCGAAGATTTTCGGTACCGTTGGCGCCCTGGATTGGCCCCCCGAGATACACCTTGCCGCCGAAACCCGGCGCGCCGCCCGCAGCCACGATTTCGACCGTCGCGCCGCCATACTGGTTCGAGTAGCTGCTGTTATCGACGAGTTGGATGTAGCTCGAGCCGAGCAGCGGCGAGGCATTGCCATGACCGTCGTCGCTGCTCTCGATGGTGATGGCACCGGCGGTCGCACCGAGCGAAAGTAGCGCGGGATGGCCGATCGAACTGAGGTCGGTTGCCTGCGGATCGTCGCCATTGCCGAAGATCGTCACCGCCGCTCCGCTGGTGGCGGTTGCAATCAGCTTGATATTACCGCCGTTGCCCAGCGTGCCGCCGGCCGACGACTGTCCGCCGCTGCTTTCGATAAATGCAAACGACAGCGAGGTGGCGCTGATGACGATGTCGCCGCCGGCGCCGCCGTTACCGCCGGCGGCATTTCCGCCGCTCGACTGGAGCCCGACAAGACTGCCGGTCGCCGCGCTGCCGAGGGTGACGTTGCCGTTGGTGGCCGTCAGCGAAATGGCGCCGCCCTTGCCGCCGTTGGCCGTCGCCTCCGTCAAATCCGCGCCGCCGCCGGTGCTGCTGGCGCCTTGATACAGATTGATGCTGGCGCCCGTCAGGGTGATCGCGCCGCCATCGCCAGGCGTCTGTTCGGGACTGACGATCTGGGCGCCGTCGGCCGCGATGCTGCGGGGCGAAGTGGCGAACGTCTGGGAGCCGGAGCCCTGAGTCGTCAGAGCGATGGCCGAGCCGATATTGATGGCGCCACCGGCATTGATGGTCACCGCGCCACCGTTGCCCATCGTCTCGTTACCGGTGCCGTTGCCGCCAACCGCGAAGATGTTCTGGCCGATGTTGACGTCGCCCGTGGTCACGATGTTGATCGCGCCGGCATCGCCGCCGGTGTTGGTGCTGATGAACGAGGTGGTGGTGAGGGACGCGGCGCCGGGCGTGGTGCCGTTCACGTCACCATTGCCCTCGATAATGAATTGACCAACCGAAAAGCCGTCGCCGTTCGGGCCGAGCGGCATGGTCAGATTGACGTTGTTGGCGCTGGTGATGATGACCGCAGCCGGCGGCGAGCCGCTGTCGTTCACGAAATCAGTGCCATTGATGTACTCGGTGCCGACACGGCCGGCGAAGGTGATGTCGCCGTTCCCCGCGCTCAGCGACAGGGTGTGTGTCAGCGACGTGGAGTCGTCGAGTGTGCCGTTGAACGAGATCGCGGCACCGTCGTTTTTGAAGGTCGTGTCGATAGTGATGCTATTCTCGAGCACGGTCGGGCCGTTGAGCGTCACGCTGCCGCCAGCGGTCGTGATGTTGCCGCCAAGATTGATGCCACCGGCGCCACTGAGGGTCAGAGTGCCGGTCGGCGTCGTACCGCCGATCGTGGCGTACATGTCGATCGTGCCGGTGCCGGCATTCATGCTGATGCCATAGAACCCGGCCTGTCCATCCGCGTTGTCGATCGAGGCAAGTTGGTTCGAGGCGCCGAATTGGATATTCGCGCCCGACGACCCCACGGTCGTGGTGTCGATGGTGACGGCGCCCTCGAGCACCACCGCACCCTGCATCGTGACGGCGCCGTTGCCGCCGGCGCCGAAAGTATTGATGGTGAGACCGTCGGTCGCGCCGCCGCCGAGCTGGATGGTTTGACCGGCGAGCATCAGGTTTCCAATCGGAGCGGTCTGTCCGATCTCGGCTTCAAGATCGACCGTGCCGGCGCCGGCGCTGAGCATCAGCGCGTCGCTGCCCGTGATGAGATCGTCGATATGGCCGATGGATTTACCCGGCCCGCCATTGCCCGCGATGACGATATCGGCGCCGGCGGTGCTCCCGCCCGCGGTGGTATCGATCACCGGGTCGCCGCCGATGGGACCGACGTTGTTGCCGCCTGCCACCAACAGGATGTTGCCGTTGATATTGACCGAACCCGAAATTGCGGTGCCGGCGGTCGTGATGTTCGCGCCCAGCGCGACGGTGTCCGCCGTCAGAGTCACCGTGCCGAGCGGAACGCCGCCGCCCCAATCGCCGCGAATGGCAATATTGCCGGCACCGGCGTTTACGGTGAGGGCGGAGTAGCTCTGCTCGTCACATTCACAGCCGGGGCTGTCGACCGTGCCGTTGAACGTCACGTTCGCGCCGGCGCTCGAACCGTACGTGGTGTCGATCGTCAGACCGCTGTTCTGCAGAACCAGGCCGCCGTTTATCGTGACGGCGCCGCCCTTGGTAAACAAATTGCCGTAGAGATCGATTTCCTCGTTGCTGGTCAGCGTCACGGCGCCCAGCGGCGTGGACGATCCGACATTGCCGTTGAATGCAATCAAGTCGCCACCGGCATTGATCGTCAGAGCCTGGCCGCCGCTCGCGCCGCCGTCGACCGTGTTGTGGAAATTGACATAGCCGCCATTGCCGGAATCGAACACCGTCGTGTCGATCGCGAGGTTGCCGGCGAGCGTGACGGGCCCATAGACGTCGACGGCGCCGCTCTCTGTCGAGATCGTGCCGCCCATCGTGACCCCGGCGCCCGCGCCCGCCGTGAGGGTAACGCCGCCGGCGCCCGCGCCGTAAAACACCGGCGAGCCGATGCTGTGCACTTCGACGGGATTTCCGGAGAGCGCCGTCACCTGCACTCCGCCGAACGGCGCCGCGTCGCCGATGGTGCCGAATACCGTCACGCCGGTCGTGCTGTTCTGGGTTTGCGTGATCGACAGTGTCGGCGGGCTGGCACCGCGGCCGATCATGTCGATTGTCGAAAACACCGTCAGGTCGTGACCGGGCGTGTCGTTGTTGATGACGATCGCCGTCGCGTTCGGATCGTCGATCAGAATGTGCTCGGACGAAAAGAGAGCGAGAACATCGAGGGTGAACGTCGGGTCGGTGCTGATGTACTCGTTCGTCATGCCTTCGACACAAGTCGCGGCCGGGCATCCCGTGACGCCGCCGCCGCTCTGGTTCTGCAAGACCGTTCCGCCGATCGCGATCAGGCCGTTGCCCGCATTGAGCGTCAGGTTGCCCAGATTGCCGGTGAGGTTGCCGTTGACCAGAATTTCCCCGCCGGCGATCGTGCCATTCGTCGTGACGGTCACCGGATCGCTGCCGGCCACGTTCACATTGCCGATGAATTGAATGTCGCTGCCGGCGGTGTGAGTCGCAGGGATGACGCCGCTGCCCGCCGTCAGGTTGCCGTTCAGTGTAACTGTGCCCTGGTTCACGCCGACGCCGTTCGCGACGTAATACTGCGATCCGGTAGTCGTGACGTTTTGCAGCGAAATGTCGCCGCCGCGCACTAGCAGCGTGTTAAGCGCCTCGCCGCTGCCGACGTCGCCCGCGAAAGTGACCGTGCCGGGGGCGCCAGCCCCGCCGCCGCAACTCTCCCCAGCGCAACCCTGACCACCCGCGTTGACGGTCAGCGCCTGCACGCCCGACGAGAGAGCGTCGACGGTTCCATTGAACGTCACGTCGCCGCCTGGGACGTTGAATCCCTGACCGCCGGCCGTGTTGATGGCGATGCTATTTTGTAGCACCACCGGCCCGTCGAACTCGACTTTGTTGCTTTGAGTCGTGATGTCCGAATAGAGGTTGATCAACGACGCCGTCACGGTGAGATCGCCGATCGGTGTCGTGCCGCCGATCTTGCCGTTGAGCGCAACCGACCCGCCGCCGCCGGTTTGAAGGAACAGGCCGACTTGGCCTGAGTTCTGGGAATCGATGGTCGAATTGAAGACAATGGTGCCGTCCGTGGCGCCATCGGCGTTGGTCGCGACCACGATCTGCGACCCGGTGAAACTCGACGACAACACGACCGGCGCGTTGAACGCGATCGTGCCGCCCGCCGAATTGATGCCGGCGCCGAGCAGCACCTGATTGGCTGACACGAGGAAATTGTCGACCGGGACATTGGCGCCGATCGGCGCCGCGATGTCGATCCGCCCCGCCGTGCCCGCGGCCAGCGTCAGCGACGAGCCGCCCGGGATGGCCACGTCGACCGGCAAGCCGAGATTGATCGCGGCGCCGAGAGTCTGGAAGTTGCCGGTCGTATCGATGGTCAAATCGTTCTGGGCGACGATATTGCCGAGGATGGTCGGGTCACCTTCGCCGCCGCCACCGATCTGCGCACCGCCGAACGTCACGTTCTTGCCGGCGGTGACGAGGCTGGTGGACCCGGTGGGGTCGTTGAAAGTGACCGTTCCGGCGGTCAGCACGTTGACCTGCCCCAGCGGCTCCAACGAGCCGAGACTGCCGTTGAAGGTCACCGGGCCCGCGCCGGAGAAGATCGACAAGGCGCGCGGCGACGACGAACTATCGCTGTCGATATTGCCGGTCAGCATGATCGGCGCGCCGGCCGAATATTGTCCGCCGGTCGTGTCGATGGTGAGGTCGGAACCGAGCGTGATCTTCCCGCCATCCGCCTCGATCATCACTCGCGCGTTGTCGGTAACGATCGTGCCGCCCTTCAGGGTGATGTCGTTACCCTGCAATTGGACATGGCCAATCGGCGCGCTATAGGTGCCGAGCGGGCCGTTGATGACGATATCGCCGGCACCGGCGAGGACGACGAGACCGTGTTCCGAATCCGGGGAGACGCCGCCGTTAAGCGTGACGTCGGCGCCAGCACCGCCAACAATGGTAGCGATCGGTCCGCCGTTCGACCGCTGATCGAGGCTGGCGTTGATGGTCACCGGCGCGCTTTGCGTGGCGAGAAAACCGTAAAGCTTCAACACATCGGCGCTGACGGTCACGCCGCCGGCGGAGGTCACGCCGCCCAATGCGATCGAGCCGATGCCATGCAGCCCGACATTCTGTCCGGCGAGCGCGGTAATGGTGACATCGTCGACCGCGTTGCCGCCGCCGATCGTGCCGAACAGCTTGATGCCGCCGGTGGAATTGGCCTGCTGCGTCACGGTCAGCGCCGCGCTGTCGCCGGGCGCGGCGTCGATGCTTGGCATGATCCGCAGATTGCCGGAATCGTTGACGAAGGTCGTGTCGTCGCTCAACAGGATGTGCTTGGTCTGGTCGAGCGTCGACGTGTCGATCGTGCCGCTCAGCGTCTGGGTCTGGCCGCATGTGTTCGGCGCGCCGCAAGCGAGCGCCCCATTCTCCCACACCAGACCCTGCCCCGCGTTCAGCGTGATCGCGGCGCCGCCGAGCGATCCGTCGAGCACGATATTGCCGCTGCTGACCGTGCCGTTGGTGGTGATCGTCAGGTTCGGTTGCGCAACATTGATGGCGCCGCTCAACACAATGTCGGCGCCGGCACCCGTGGCGGTCAGGTTGCCATTGAGCGCGATACTGGGCGTCAAGCCATCGATATAGGTCTGCGCGCCGGTGGTGGTGACCGCCTGCAACGAGATCGCGTTCGCGACGACAAGCACCGAGCCGAGCGCGTTGGTCTGACCGACAGCCGCGCCAAAGGTCACCGTGCCTGAGGTCGGACTAAGCTGCGCGGAATCCGGACTTGTAAACAGGTTCAACCCGAAGCCGCTGTTCGCAACGGCTTCGTTCACCGGGCCGTTGAAGGTTATGTCGCCGCCGTTGGTGTGGATTTCCAGATCGTCGGTGAGTTGAACCGGCGCCGAGAAGGTGACGCTGCCATTGCACGGCGTCGAGGTGCAGTTGAGGACCGAAATCTGATGGGTATGGATGCTGTCGCCGATCAGCATCGGCGACGTGCTCTTGAACGACACATAGGTCAACGGCGTCAGGTCGCCGATATTGCCGCCGACCGTAATAGCGCCACCTTGGACACGCAGCCCCTCAGTCCCCGCGTCGCCTTCAATCGGGCCGAGCAGGTTGATCGCCCCGGCATTTCCCGTACCGCCGGCGGCGAGAATGAAGACGGTGGAACCGCCGTTGAAGAAGTCGGGAGAGAGACTGTTATCCGCGAGCCTGACGTAAGCCGCGCCTTGCAGCGGATCGCCGGAACTGTCGCCTTGAAGCGTTATGTTACCCGCAGCGCCGGTAATCACGGTGCTGGCATTGCTGTCCAGCTTGATCAGGTTGGTGCCGGCGACGGCGAGGGTCTTGCCGCCGCGCGAGTCCAGCGTCGCCTGACTCGGCGTCGACGTGTCGCGCGCATCGCTTTCGCCGAGCAGCGTGATCGCGGGACCGATGGTCGCCGTCGCGGTCAGCGTAATATTGCCGCCCTTACCGGCGCCGGTGCTCTGCGTGGTGTCGCCGCCTTCGGTGTAGACATGCGTCACGGTGAGCTGCTTACCGCTGATCGAAACATCGGCGCCGTCACCGGCATTGCCGTTGGCCGCGCTGCCGCCGAAAGCATCGACGCCAATCATGTTGCCGCTGTTGCCGTTCGACGTCGGCGCACCGACCGAGACGTTGCCACCCGTCGAGGCCAGCGTGACCGAACCGGCCTTGCCGCCGTTGCCGATCGCGCTGTTGAGGATCGCGGCGCCGCCGTTGGCGACCACGCCGTTCGGCAGCGTGATGTCGCCGCCGGCGGTGATGCTGACGATGCCGCCGTTGCCCGCGGACTGGCCGGGGCCGCTGTTGAAACCCGAAGAATAGCCGCCCGCAAAGACGCTGATATATTGAATCAGCGGCAGCGCGCCGTTCGTCGAACAGGGAGAAGCGTCGCATACCACCGAACCGAGCTGGTCGCCGATCGAGACCCTGCCGCCGGCATTGATGGTGATGTTGCCGCCGCTCTTGCCCGTTGTGCCGTTCAGTCCGCCGCCAGCGAACAGGTCACGGCCGATCTCGACATTGCCGGTGATGTTGATGTTCACCGCGCCGGCATTGCCGGTGGGATTGAAGGTGCTGATGTAGCTGCCCGGCGCGTTGATGCTGGCCGCGCCATTGACGCAATCTGTCGTGCAGTTGGCGTTGCCGGTGCCCTCGACGACGAACTGGCCGACATGGAAGCCGTCGAAGTTCGGCGCGTTCAGCGGAATGTTGAGGTTGACGTTCTCGGCGCTGGTGATGGTGATGCCGGCGGGCGTGATGCCGGTCGTGCCGCCGGCGCTATTGTTGGCGCCGACACGGCCGTTGAAATTGATGTCGCCCGCGGTGCCTGCCGCCAGCGTCAGCGTGTGGGAGAACGCGACGCTATCGTCGAGCGTGTCGCTGAACGTGATGGTCGCGCCGGCGTAAGCGCCGCCGCCCGTCGTATCGATGCGGGTATCGCCGGCCAGCACCGCCGCGTCATCGAACGTGACCTGGCCGCCGGCGGTGGTGATGTTGCCGCCCACCGCGATCGAAGCGCCACTCAACTCGACCGCGCCGATAGAGCCGGGAAGGACCGGCGAGCCGATGCCCCCCGTGACGGTGGCCGTGCCGTCGGTCGCCGTGACCGTGACGCTGGCGAACGGCGACGCCGTGCCGATAGTGCCGTACAGCGTCACGGCCGTGCCGGTGGCCGTCAGCGGAATGGGGCCGTTCACCACGGGTGGCGAGGCCATGTCGATGGTCGGAATCACCGATATGCCGCCGCCGCCAACGGCTACGATGTCCACGAGCGTAGAGGCCGGGTCGATCAGGATGTGCCTCGTTTGATCGAGCGTCTCGGTAATGTCGACATCGCCCCCTTCGTCGATGGAAAGGAGCTGGGTAGGACCCTCCTTATAGGTGACGTTGGACGGGAAGTTGGCGTCCGCGCCCGAAACGGGAGTCAAATTGTCGCCGTTGTTCTGAAGCACCGTGCCGCCGATCGCGATCAGGCCGCCGCTGGTGGTGCCGTTCGCGGTCGCATCCAAAGTCAGATTGCCGGTGTTCCCCGTCAGCGCGCCGGTGATCAGGATTTCGCCGCCGCTGATCGTGCCGTTGGTGACCACGCTGATCGGGCTGGTTGCGGCGACATCGACATTGCCGACGAACTGGATGTCGCTCCCAGGTGTGCAGGCTTCCTGGTCGCAGGGCGGGGTCACGCCTTTTCCGGCGGTCAGATTGCCGTTGAGCGTGATCGTGCCAAGCGCGTTTTCGGCGCCCTTGGCGACGTAATATTGCGAGCCGCCGGTGGTGACGTCGGCGCCGATAGCGATGGCGGTACCGGTCAACAGGACGTTGCCGCCGAGCGCCGTGCCGCCGTCGCCCGTGGTATTCAGCGCGGCGTTGAGCGTGATCGCGCCGTTGCCGCTCGGCGTCTCCCCCGGATCGTTGGCCGAGAGCTTGATGTTTCCGCCATTGGTGGTGATCGAGCCGTTGACCACGATGCTGTTGCCGGCGAGGGCCGCGATGGCGACGCCCGGGGCCGCGATGTCGACCGGATCGGTGAAGGTGATGTTGTTCGTCGCCTGGAGCACCACGTTGCTGGTCGCGGCGTCGATGGTCGCGGGCGTGACCGTGCCGCCGGTATTGGCGACGATCACGTTGAGCGGATCGAGCAGCCAAGTGCCAACAGCGCCGTGCGGCGCGCGCGTGTCGACCGTGCCGGTGCCGATGGTGAGGTCGGCGGCGCTCGAGGTTTCGACGTCGCCGCCGTTGCCGCCGTTGGGACCGCCCCGCGCGGTAATCGTGCCGTTGAAAGCGGTGTGCTGCTGCGACCACACCGCGACCTGGCCGCCGTTGCCGTTGTCGGTCGCGTCGGCGGCGATGGTCGCGCCTTGCGCGATCGTCACGGTCTGCGCGTTGGGCAGCGGGCCGGCGCCGTGGAAATTGCCACCGATCAGCACGAGACCGCCGCCGGCCTGGCCCGAGGCGTTGATGTTGGCGCCGATGGTCAGGTCGATGTTCGCGCCCGTCACCTGCACTGTGCCGCCGGTGCTGCCCGGCGTCAGGCCCTGCGCACTGACCGTGCCGCCGACCGAGACCGTGCCGCTCGCGCCGCCGTCGAGAATGACGGTGCCGTTCTTGATGCTGACCGAGTTGGCCTGAACGATGCCAGTGGTGTTGATGACGTTGTCGACGATATTGCCGACCGACCGCGCGGTGAGCTGAACCGTGCCGCCGTCCGCGGCGATGGTGCCGGCGTTCTTGATCTGCGCGTTCGCGGCCGGCGCGCTGACCGCGAAGCTCAGGAGGTTGTCGCCGTCGAAATCGACCGCGAAGGTCTTGCCGGCGCCGACGGCCACCGTGCCGAGCTTCGCCGTGATGGTGCCTTCGTTGTCGACGGTGGGCGCTTCCAGCACCGTCGAGCCGCCTTGCGGGTTGATTGTCCCGGAATTGGCGATGCCGGCGCCGGCATTGGGTGACGCGATCCCGACATGATACTTGCCGGCCAGGAAATCGGAATTCGCAATGTCGGCGGTGGTCGCGAGCAGGCCGGCGGCGTTGACGGTCG
>JANWJX010000068.1 GCA_025451725.1 Allostellaceae bacterium | reverse complement strand
CTGGGACAGTTTCAGTCACACGCCCGGCAAGACCGCGAACGGCGACACCGGCGACGTCGCCTGCGACCATTATCATCGCTGGCGCGAGGATGTGGCGCTGCTCAAGGAGCTGGGCGTCGGCGCCTATCGCTTCTCGACCGCGTGGCCGCGCATCCAGCCCACCGGCCGCGGCGCGCCGAACGAGAAGGGCCTCGAATTTTACGACCGGCTGATCGACGCGCTGCTCGACGCCAAGATCCAGCCGTGGCTGTGCCTCTATCATTGGGATTTGCCGCAGGCGCTCGAGGATAAAGGCGGCTGGCGCAATCGCGACACCGCCTATTGGTATCGCGATTACGCCGCCATCGTGGCGCGGCGCTTCGCCGACCGCGTGCCGTACTGGGCGACGTTCAACGAGCCCAACATTTTCACCTATCGCGGCCTCGGCCACGGCGACCACGCACCTGGTTTGCAAAGTCGCGAGGCGGTATGGCGCGGCATCCATACCGTGAACCTGGCGCACGGGCTCGGCATCCTGGCGCTGCGCGAGAGGCGCGCCGATCTGAAGCTCGGCAATATCTACAATCTCGCGCCGCGCGAGCCGGCGACCGACCGCGAACAGGATCGGGCCGCGTGCGAGCTGATGGACGCGATCATGAATCGCGCCTTTCCCGATCCGCAATGGCTCGGCAAATATCCCGAACCGATCGCCGACGACATCAAGCCCTATGTCCAGGACGGCGATCTCGACATCGTCAAGCAGAAGCTCGACTTCTTCGCCTTCAACCATTATTCGCGGGCGCGCATCCGCTGGGACAAGGACGATCTGTTCCATATCGGCTACGCCAGGATCGACGCGCCGGTGACGGCGATGGGCTGGCCGATCACGCCCGACGGGCTGCGCATGAGCCTCGTCGAGGCGAAGGAGCGCTGGAGCGGCGACACGCCGGTCTACATTCTCGAAAACGGCGCGGCGTTCGACGATGCGGTCGACAGCAACGGCCGCGTCCACGATCCGCAACGCGTCGCGTTCCTGCGCGACTATCTCGGCGCGCTGCTCGACGCCGCGTCGGCGGGCGTGCCGGTCAAAGGCTATTTCGTCTGGTCGCTGCTCGACAATTTCGAGTGGGCGCTCGGCTACGACAGGCGTTTCGGCATCGTCTATGTCGATTACGCGACGCAGAAGCGCATCCCGAAGGATTCATTCTATTTCTATCGCGAGCTCGCCAATGGCGGGCCGCTCGACCGGTGATGGCCGCAGTCCCTCCATCCAAACCCTTATTCGCCACCCCCGGACAAATGGGGTGGGACGGCGAGCGACGAGACGGCTAATGCCGCGCGACTTCGACTACATCGTGATCGGGGCGGGGTCGGCGGGCGCGGTGCTGGCCAACCGGCTGAGCGAGGATCGCGACGTCCACGTGCTGCTCCTCGAAGCCGGCGGGCGCGATGTGCACCCGCTGATGGCAATGCCGCTGGCGTTTCCCAAGGTCGCCAAGAGCCGGCCTTTCATCTGGGAATATGAGTCGGAGCCCGAGCCGGGGTTGAACGGCCGCCGCCTGCCGATCCGCCGCGGCCGGGTGCTCGGCGGCTCGTCCTCGATCAACGCCATGATCTATTCGCGCGGCAACCGGCTCGATTACGATCTATGGCGGCAGAAGGGGCTGACCGGCTGGGGCTATGCCGACGTGCTGCCCTATTTCCGCCGGCTCGAGGATTCGTGGCGCGGCGGCGGCCTCTATCATGGCACCGGCGGCCCGATCCAGGTCTCGCCGGTCGACGATCCCGAGATGCATTTCGAGACTCTTGCGGCGTCCGCGCTACGCGCGGGCCACGCCGTCACCAGCGATCCCCACGGCGAAGTGCAGGAAGGCGTGGCGCGGTTGGAACACACGATCGGCGGCGGCGCGCGCTCCAGCACCGCGCGCGCCTATCTCGATCCGGCGCGCTCGCGGCCCAATCTATCCATCGTCACCCGCGCCACCGTCATCCGTATTTTGGTGGAACAGGGCCGCGCCGTCGGCGTTCAATACCTGCTCGGCCGCGACCCCGCGACCGTGCGCGCCGCGCGCGAGGTGCTGTTGTGCGGCGGCTCGTTCAATTCGCCGCAGATATTGCTGCTCTCGGGGATCGGCCCGGCGGACGAGCTTAAGCTGCTCGGCATCGAGCCGGTGCACGACCTGCCGGGGGTCGGCCGGCATCTCAACGAGCATCCCAACGTCACCCTGACGATGGAGCTCAACCGCGCCGACACGTTCACGCGTTATCTGCGGCTCGACCGTGCCACGTTTCATGCGGCGCAATGGTTCCTCAATCGCACCGGCCCGTTCACCAATAGCGGCGCCGCGACCAACATGTATCTGCGCTCGCGCCCCGAACTGGCGCGGCCCGATTTGCAGCTGGTGTGCCTGTCGCTCGGCAATTTCGCCGAGCTGTGGTTCCCCGGCCTGACGAAGCCGACGATCCACGAATTCGACTGCCGCATCGGCGCGATCCATCCGGAATCGCGCGGCTGGGTGAAATTGCGCTCGGCCGATCCGCACGCGGCGCCGCTGATCCAGTTCAACCTGCTGACGGAGCGCGCCGATATCGACACCATGATCCGCGGCGTGCGGATGGCGCGCGAGATCTATCGCGAAAAGCCGGTCGCCGATCTGATCGCGCGCGAAATGTTTCCCGGCCCCGGCGTCACCAGCGACGCCGATCTCGAACAGGCGATCCGCAACAACGCCTCGCATCGCGCTCATCCGACCGGGTCTTGCGCGATGGGCGTCGACGGCGACGCCGTGGTCGATGCCGCGCTGCGCGTGCGCGGGATCGAGTCCCTCCGAGTCGTCGACGCATCGGTCATGCCGGAGGTGATTGGCGGCAATACCAACGTGCCGACCATCATGATTGCCGAAAAAGCCGCGGATTTGATAAGAGGCCGGAGCCTGCCGCCGGCCGAGTTTTCGGTAGGCGAATCGTAGCGCCGTTTCAACCCGCTAGCGCCCGATTCGCACCTATTTTGCTAACAAATATGGCGCTAAGTCACGGAAGTTACTCACAGATTTCGTTCGCCTCCCGCTCGATTCCCATTGCGCCCCGGCGAAGAAAGTCTACCGTATTTGGTAACAGCCTGGTGGCAGGCACACAACATACGGTGCTACAGCATGGATTCGATCTGGACCAACGACCTGGTGAACCAGCTCTCCGCTTTGTGGCAACAGGGGCTTTCGACTGCCGAAATCGGCCGGAAATTGGGGATTTCGAAGAACGCCGTGGTGGGCAAGGCCCACCGCCTGATGCTGACGCCGCGGCCGTCGCCGCTGAAGTCGCCGCCGATCCGGCACGCCGCCGGCAAGGCCGGCCCGACCTGTTCCTGGCCGCACGGCCATCCGGGCCAGCCGGGTTTCCGCTTCTGCGGCAAGCGCGTGGTGCCGGGCAAGCCGTACTGCCCCGATCACGCCGCGATGGCCTACATCCAGCCGAAAGAACGCAAGGTCCAAGCGGCTTAGGACGACCGCCTGACCACTGCCGAGTGATCGACCGCATCCCGATGTCGTCGGGGTGCGGTCGCGCGACCAAGTGGGAGCGCGCGCCGCCAGGCGCGGAAGCCAAGCGAGCGGACGCGAGCGCCGGCGATTGAGGCTAACGAATCGATTCGCGCTGACAGCTTGGGCATAGGCCCGACAGCTCGACCGTCTGATGCGTCACGGCAAAACCGAGCCCGGTGGCGCTTCTCGACAAGGCGCGCGCCACGCCGGGATCGTCGATCTCGGCGGCGTTGCTGCATTTGGCGCAGATCAGGAATTGCCCTTCGTGCGGACGCTCGGGGTGGTCGCAGCCGATATAGGCGTTGAGCGATTCGATGCGGTGGATCAGGCCGCGCGCGGCGAGGAATTCGAGCGCGCGATAGATCGTCGGCGGCGCGGCGTTGGGGTGCGAGCGCTTCAGCGCATCGAGCAGGGCGTAGGCGCCGACCGGCTCGTGGCCGCGCCACACCAGTTCCAACACGGCGCGGCGCAGTTCGGTAAGACGCGCGCCCTGCGTCGCACACAGCGCGTCGGCGCGGTCGAGCGCTTCCTCGACGCAATGATCGTGATCGTGCCCGGCGCGGGCGAAAGCGACGCGTTTCATGGGTTATAATGTAACATTAGTCGTTGACCCAGGCGATATGGAGCACGTTGGTCGCGCCGGGCGTGCCGAACGGGATGCCGGCGGTGACGACGATGCGCTGGCCCTTCTGCGCAAAGCCTTCCTGCTTCGCGATGCGGGTCGCCTTCTGGATCATGTCGGAAAAGCGGTGAACGTCGCTGGTATGGACGCAGTGGAGGCCCCACACAAGCGCAAGCCGCCGCGCCGTCTCGATCCGCGCGGTCAGCGCGACGGTCGGTACGCTCGGCCGCTCGCGCGCGGCGCGCAACGCCGTCGCCCCGGAATTGGTGAAGGACACGATGGCGGCGGCGCCGACCGTGTCGGCGACCTGGCGCGCCGCGGCGCTGATCGCGTCGGGGCTGGTATGCTCCGCCGCCAGCATTTCCGTGCGCAGCCCGGCGCCGTAGTTTGGATCGGCCTGCACCCGACGCACGATACGGTCCATCATCGCCACCGCCTCGCGCGGGTAGGAGCCGGCCGCCGTCTCGGCCGACAGCATCACCGCGTCGGCGCCTTCGTAGATCGCGGTCGCGACGTCCGAGGCCTCGGCGCGGGTCGGCACCGGCGCGTTGATCATCGATTCCAGCATCTGGGTCGCGACCACGACGGGTTTGCCGGCACGGCGGCAGGCATGGATGATTTGCTTTTGCAACGGCGGTACATCTTCGGGCGGCATTTCGACGCCGAGATCGCCGCGCGCCACCATCACCGCGTCTGCGAGATCGACGATTTCATCGAGCCGCTTCACCGCCGACGGCTTTTCCAGCTTCACCAGCACCCCGGCGCGGCCCGCCACCAGCTTGCGCGCCTCGGCGACGTCGTCCGGCCCTTGTACGAAGGAGAGCGCGATCCAGTCCGCGCCCCAATCGAGCGCGATGGCAAGGTCCGAACGGTCCTTCGGCGTCAGCGCCGACAACGGCAGCACCGCGCCCGGCAGATTGACGCCCTTGCGGTCGGAGAGTTCGGCCCCGGCCATCACCTCGGTCTCGGCGAAATCCCGGCCGTGTTTTTTCACTTCGAGCCGCACGCGCCCGTCATCGAGCAGAATCTCGGTGCCCTGTTCCAGCGCGGCGAAAATCTCGGGATGCGGCAGCGGCGCACGATGCGTGTTACCCGGCGCGGCGTCCAGATCGAGGCGGAATTTTTGTCCGAGCTTCAGCGCGACCTTGCCCTTGGCGAATTTGCCGAGGCGCAATTTCGGCCCTTGCAGATCGGCCATCACGCCGATCGGCCGCTCGACCTTTTGCTCGAGCGCGCGAATGCTGAGGAGGCGCGCCTCGTGGTCGGCGCGCTCGCCGTGGCTGAAATTGAGCCGGAAGACATCGACACCGGCTTCGAACAGCGCGGCGATCTGGCCGGGCGTGCCGCTCGCCGGGCCCAGGGTCGCGACGATCTTGGCGCTGCGTTGGCGTCTCATGATTGGGGCGGCTGGATCAGGATGGCGCGGAAATCGTTGATGTTGGTTCGGGTCGGGCCGGTGACGACAAGATCGCCGAGCGCGGCGAAGGCGCCATAAGAATCGTTGTTTGCGAGAAACGACGCAAGGTCGAGTTTCGCGTCCGCCGCGCGCGCCAGCGTCGCGGGATCGCAGATTGCGCCGGCATTGTCCTCGGTGCCGTCGATGCCGTCGGTGTCGGCGGCCAGGGCGTGGAATTGCGGATGGCCCTTAAGGGCGAGCGCGAGGGCCAGGATGAATTCGGTGTTGGGTCCGCCGCGTCCCTGTCCCCGCACTGTCACGGTCAGCTCACCGCCCGACAGCAACACCAGCGGCGATGCGGTGCCAGTTTTGCTCATCGCCAGCGCCGCTTGGTCGGCGGCGACGGCGCGCGCCTCGCCTTCGAGCGCGTCGGACAGGATCGCTGGGGTCACGCCGGCGTCGCGCGCCGCCTTCGCGGCGGCGTCGAGCGATTGTTGCGGCGTCGCGATCAGACGGTATTCGCTGCGGGCAAGGCGCCTGTCGCCCGGCTTCGGCGTTTCATCTGTCGCTTCACGGAGGCGCCGCGCCACGGCCGGCGGCGGCACGATGTCGTATTTGCGCAGGATCGCGGCGGCGTCTTCATAGGTGGTGGGGTCGGGCACCGTCGCGCCCGACGCGATCACCGACGGGTCGTCGCCGACGACATCGGAAATCGCCAGCGCGACGGCCCGCGCCGGAAACGCGGCGGCGGCGAGGCGCCCGCCTTTGATCGCGGAGAGATGCTTCCGCACGCAATTGATCTCGCCGATGGTCGCGCCGCATTTGAGCAGCGCGCGCGTTACCGCCTGCTTGTCGGCGAGTTCGATGCCGGGCGCGGGCAGGGCCATCAGCGCCGAGCCGCCGCCCGAGGCAAGAAACAGCACCAGATCGTCCGCGCTCAGCCCCTGCACGGCGGCGAGGATGCGCCTGGCCGCGTCCATTCCGGCGGCGTCGGGCACGGGATGGCTCGCTTCGATCACCTCGATCCGCTCGCACGCGACGCCGTAGCCATGCCGCGCGATGACGAGGCCCGACAGATCGCCGCGCCAATGATCCTCGACGGCGCGCGCCATCGCGGCCGCGGCCTTGCCTGCGCCCACCACGATCGTCCGCCCCTTGGGCTGGGCTGGCAGGTAGCGAGGCAGCACCGACGCCGGCGCGGCCGCCGCGATCGCGGCATCGAGCAGGGAACGAAGGAAGAAGCGGGAATCGGCGACGGACATTCGATAAAATGATAACCCGCGCCGCGTCGTTTCGTCTTGACCTGCTTCATGTCGAATTTGTTGCGGGCGGCGGTATTTTCCCCGATAAGCGTCCGGGGTTCGACCAGAGGGGTTCGATGTTTCTGCTTGGTTCCGACGATCCGGCGCCGTTCGAAGAGCTCAAAGGCAACGCGGCGCTGCTTTTCGTGTGCGATCACGCCAGCAACCGCGTGCCGGCGTCGCTCGACCATCTCGGCCTGCCGCCGGAGCGGTTCGCCGAACATATCGCCGTCGATATCGGCGCCGGCGCGATGACGCGGCTGCTCGCGGCATCCCTCGATGCGACGGCGGTGCTCGCGGGCTATTCGCGCCTCGTGGTCGACTGCAACCGCGCGCCGGAGGATCCGAGCTGGATTCCCGCCGAGAGCGACGGCATCGCGATCCCCGGCAACCGGGGTCTCGACGACGCGGCGTGTTCGCGGCGGCGTAACGAAATCTATTCGCCCTATCACACCGCGATCGCGCGCTGTCTCGGCGCCATGCCGACCGAGCCGGCCCTGATCTCGATTCACAGTTTCACGCCGTCGATGCAGGGCGTGGACCGGCCGTGGCATGTCGGCGTGCTATGGGACGGCGATGCGCGCATCGCCGGGCCGCTGATCGCGACGCTGAAACAGGAGCCCGGGATCAATGTCGGCGACAACCAGCCTTATTCGGCGCGCGAGCCGCGCGGCTACACGGTGAGCCACCACGCCAAGGACAAGGGCCTGCGTCACGTCGCCATCGAGCTGCGCCAGGATTTGATCGCGTCCGATGCGGGCGCTCAGGAGTGGGCCGAGCGCCTGACGCGCATTCTGACGCCGATCCTGACGCGCTGATCGGAATGGCCGGGACCGACGACCGACGCGCCAACGAGCCGCAAGGCATCGAGCGGCCGTTGCCGTCGGAGGATCGCGGCGCCTGGGGCAGCGACGCCGTCGCCGATGCCTTGCGCGCGCTCGACATTCCCTATGTCGCGCTCAATCCCGGTTCGTCTTATCGCGGCCTGCACGACAGTCTCGTCAATCATCTCGGCAACCAGCGGCCGCAAATGCTGTTGTGCCTCCACGAGGAAAGCGCGGTCGCGATCGCGCATGGCTGGGCCAAGGTGACGGAGCGGCCGATGGCGGCGGCGGTCCATGCCAATGTCGGGCTGATGCACGCCTCGATGGCGGTGTTCAACGCCTATAGCGACCGCGTGCCCGTGCTGTTGTTAGGCGCCACCGGCCCGGTCGATCCGGTGAAGCGGCGGCCCTGGATCGACTGGCTGCACACCTCGAAGGATCAGGGCGCGCTGATCCGGCACTATACCAAATGGGACGATCAGCCCGCCTCGGTCCCCGCGGCGATCGAATCCGTCCTGCGCGCCTATCAGATCGCCGACACGTCGCCGAAGGGCCCGACTTATGTTTGCCTCGACGCCGGCTTGCAGGAGAGCGCGCTCGACGCACCGCCGCCGATCCCCGATCCGGCGCGCTTTCGCCCGCCGTCGCCGCCGTGGCCTGCGCCCGATCTGGTCGACGCCGTCGCCCGCGCGCTGCATGCGGCGGAACGGCCGCTGATCCTGATGGGCCGCATGTCGCGCGGCGAGGCGCAATGGCGCGCGCGCGTCGCGCTGGCCGAGGCGTTGGGCGCGGTGGCGCAGACCGACTTGAAGCTCGGCGGCACGTTCCCGACGGAGCATCCGCTGCACGGCGCGCCAGCTGCGACCTTCTTCAGCGCCGATGCCGCCGCGTTGCTGCATCAGGCGGATGTCGTGCTGGCGCTGGAATGGATCGATCTCGCCGGCACGCTCAAGACCGCGTGGGGCGACGCGCCGCCCGCCGCGCGCGTGATCCATGTCGCCCTCGATCAGGCCCTGCACAATGGCTGGAACCTCGACTATCAGGGCCTGCCGCCCGCCGACACTTTTATCGCGGCGGATGCCGACGCGACGGTGGCCGCGCTGCTCAATGCCGTGACGAAGCTCGGCCCGCGCGCCCGGCCGGCGTGGCCCGGCCGCGCACCGGTTGCCGCAACGCGTCCGCCGGCGGGTGTGGCGGACGGGCCGATCTCGGTGCCGATGCTGGCGCGCGCGCTGCGGGACTGCGTCGCCGGAAGCGATTCCTGCCTCATCCGCGCGCCCCTGTCCTGGGCCGGTCAGCTCTGGCCGGTGCGGCATCCGCTCGACACGCTTGGCGGCGACGGCGGCGCGGGCATCGGCTCCGGCCCCGGGATGGCGGTCGGCGCGGCGCTGGCGCTGCGCGACAGGGGCGACGGAAGGCTGCCGCTGGCGGTGCTCGGCGACGGCGATTTCCTGATGGGCGTGACGGCGCTGTGGACCGGCGTGCATTACCGCGTGCCGGCTCTGATCGTCATCGCCAACAACCGCTCCTTCTATAATGACGAGCTGCATCAGGAGCGTGTCGCCAGACAGCGCGGCCGCCCGGTCGCCAACAAATGGATCGGCCAGCAGATGAGCGGCCCCGACATCGACCTTGCCGGTCTCGCGCGGGCGCAGGGCGCGCTGGGCTTCGGGCCGGTAAGTCGCTGGAGCGATCTTGCCGCCGTGCTCGACGAGGCGCGGCGCGCGGTCGAAGGCGGCGCGCTCGCAATCGTCGATGTCCGGGTCGAGCCGGGCTACGACCCGGCGACCGCCGCCGCGATGACGCCGCAAGCCCCTTGAGACTCAGGCGTTGAGACCGCCGTCGATCGCGAACTCGGCGCCGGTGATGTAACGCGCTTCGTCCGAGGCGAGGAATGCGACGAGCTGCGCGATCTCGTCCGGCGTCCCGAACCGGCCGAACGGAATCAGCGACTTGAACAAAGCGAGGCTTTCAGGCGGGTTTTCCGCCGCCATCGCCGTGTCGATGATGCCTGGCAGGATGGCGTTGACCCGGATCTTGTATTGGGCGAGGTCGCGCGCCGCCGCCTTGCTCATGCCGCGCAGCGCCCATTTCGACGCGACATAGGCGAACATGCCGGGCGTGCCCGTCAGCGCCGCGCCGGACGAGGTGATGACGATGGCGCCGCCGCCGACCTCGCGCATCGGTCCCATCACCGCGCGCATGCCGAGGAACGTGCCGCGCTGATTGACGCGCATCACGCGGTCGAACTCGATGGGCTCGGTGGCCTCGAACGGCTTGGTGCTCAGCACGCCGGCATTGTTGACCAGCACGTCGATGCGGCCGAAGCGCGTCAGGGCATTGTCGACGACGCGCTGCCACGAGACTTCGTCCGCGATGTCGTGGACCAGAATGCCGCCGCCCGCGAAGATGTCCGTCGCGACGACATTGGCGCCCTCGGCGCGGAACAGCGCCGCTTCGGCGGCGCCCTGTCCGCGCGCCGCGCCCGTAACGATCACCGTCTTGCCGGAAAAGCGCGCCATCACGCCATCTCCCCGACGGCTTTCGCCACATCCTGAGGTCGCTCGTACGGCACCATGTGGCTGCCGGGCCAGAGCAATTTCCGCGCGCGTGGCATCGCGGCGATGAAATCGTCGGCATAGTGCGCGGGCACGTAAGCGTCTTGTCCGCCCCAGACGAGCAGCGTGTCGGCGGTCACGCGATGAAGGCGTCGGCGCAACCCTTTGTCTGGAATCGGCCAGGTGAATTTGGCGACCGTGGCGAGGCCCTGCATCGCCGCGATCATGCGCTCCAACCCTTCGGCGCCGTTTGCCGGCGCCGCGTCGGCCGCCGGCTTGGCGACCGCGCCACGCCACAGCAGTTCCGGTACTTCGTGCGGCAGCCGCGCCGGCAGGTCGGCGACCGGGTCATCGTCCTGCCATAGACCGAGCGGCGCGATCAGCACCAGCCGCGCGACGCGCTTCGGCACGTGCGCCGCGATTTCCGCCGCGATCATGCCGCCGAACGAATGGCCGACCAGCACCGCGTCGTCGATGCCCAGCGTCTCGAGCAGCGTGTCGTAATGCAGCGCGAGATCGCGCACATCGCGCAGCTCGCGCGCATCGGCAATGTCGGCATAGCCGGGCGTGACCGGCGCCACCACGGCGTATTTCTCCGCGAGCGCCGCGACCACCGCGTCGTCGTCGCGGCGGCATTCGACGCCGTGCAGGAACACCACCGGCTTCCCTTTGCCGGCGCGATAGATTTCCTGCTTCACGCCGTTGGGCAAGTCGATTTTCTCGGCGGCGCTCATTGAGTGTTTCCTTCAATTTTTCCCATCTTCAGTCGTACCGACACGCGATAACGAGTGATGGGTCGGCAACACGAATTTCGGGTTTAACTTTCGCTCGAATCGTTCCTAGGGCGATGCTTATGGGTGTGGGCGTCCCCAATTCCTTTTGCGCATCGACCACCAGCGCAACAACAGCGACATTTTTTTCAATGGCAGTGTTTCCAAACTGGCACTGATATTCCCAGAAGGCTCGACCGCTCTTAAAGTAAAGGACAGGGGGTGCCGTCGATTGTCGGGTTTTTCGCCCAAAAAAATTGAACACCTCCACCTCCGTCTTTCCGTAAATTCAGTGATTCCCCCGAAATTCTGCAATGGCGACCTATAATGTTGGTACACGTGTCTCGGTCCTCGGCCACCAATGGTCTTCCCATTCGCTGTGCAGCGGGCGAAGGCGCGGCAGCACTTCCTTCGCGATGCGGCCGATATTGTACCGCGCCAGCTCGTTCGACATGTTGCCGAAGTGGCCCAGCATCATCAGGTGCCCGATCTTGTGGTCGCGGCACAATTCGGTGAGCTTTTGCACCACCGTGTCGGGCGAGCCCGCCGCGATGGCGCCGGCATCGACCAGCGATTTCCATGACAATGTCGCGCCGCCCGTTGCCGCTTCGATCCGGCCCATCACGCCGGCGCGGATCGTCGCGGCCGAGACATAGCCGGGCGGCATGGCGAAGCCCGGATAGATGTGGAGGCAGCGGTCGTAGAAATACATCGCGGCCTCGCCGTAAAGCTGCTCGCAATGCGCGTCGTCGTCGCCGACCGCGACGAAGGTGTTGAAGCCGGCGCGATAGGGGTTCGGCTCCTTGCCGGCGCGCTCGACCGCTTGCCAGTAACCGTCGAGCCCACGATGCGCCGCTTGCGATCCGAAATAGGAGAAATAGGCATAGAGATAATCGTGCTTTACGCACCAATCCCAGGTCTCGACGCTGCCGCCGCCCGGAATCCAGACCGGCGGATGCGGCCGTTGCATCGGCCGGGGCCACGGATTGACGTAGCGGTGTTGCGAATATTTGCCGTTGAAGGCCCAGACCTTTTTCTCGGTCCACGCCTTCAGGATGAAATCGACGTTCTCGTAATATTTCTCGCGCAGCGTCGCCGGGTTCTCGGCCATGGTGTAAGCGACATCCATCGGCGAGCCGACCGGGAAACCGGCGACGAGACGCCCGCCGCTGATCACGTCAAGCATCGCCATTTCCTCGGCGACGCGGATCGGCGGGTGATAGAGCGCGACCGAATTGCCCATGACCACGATTTTCGGTTTCGTCGTGCGCCGCGCCAGCGTCGCCGCCATCAGGTTCGGCGACGGCATCAGGCCGTAGCCGTTGGAATGATGCTCGTTGACGCAGATACCGTCGAAGCCGACCTCGCCGGCATATTCAAGCTGGTCGAGATAATCGTTATAGGCGCGCTCGCCGACCTTCGGATCGAACAGCTCGGCCGCCGGCGCATCGACCCAGACCGAGCGGTAACGCTGCTTGAAATCCTCGGGCAGCGCGGGATAGGGCATGAGATGGAAAAAGTGGCACTTCATCGGCCTCTCCCCGCGCCGTTCTTGGTTATGCCGTTATTTGACGCTGTTTGAGGTTTCGGAGCAATGTCCCGGCCAAGCAACAATCGGGAGGCACGATCATGAGCAACACGCCCGCCAGCGCGCCGGCGACGCCGCACGCCATCAACGAGCCCTGGCTCGCGACCTACAGCGAGCCGATCATCGAGCCCGACCTGCCGATCGTCGATCCGCATCATCACCTCTGGGACAATCGCGGCTTCCGTTATCTGCATGCCGATCTGCTGGCCGACACGGCGAGCGGCCACAACATCCGCTCGACCGTGTTCCTGCAATGCCGCGCCATGTATCGCGCGGACGGCGACCCGGCGCTCGCGCCGGTCGGCGAGACCGAGTTCGTCAACGGCGCCGCCGCGATGAGCGCCAGCGGCATTTACGGCCCGACGCGCCATTGCGCCGGCATCGTCGGCTTCGCCGATTTGACGCTCGGCGCCGGCGTCGAGCGCGTGCTCGAGGCGCATCTGCGCGCCGCGGGCGACCGCTTCAAGGGCATCCGCAATTCCTCGGTCTGGGATGAGGATCAATCCATCGTCACCGTGCCGGGCGCGATTCCGCCGGGCCTTTTGCTCGACAAGAAATTCCGCGAAGGCTTCGCCAAGCTCGGGCCGCTCGGCCTGTCCTTCGACGCGTGGCTGTTCCATCATCAGATTCCCGACCTGACCGATCTGGCGAAGGCGTTTCCCAGTACTATCGTCGTGCTCAACCATATCGGCGGGCCGATCGGCCAGAACGCCTATGCCGGCAAGCGGGATCAAGTGATGCGCGATTGGCGCGCGTCGATTGCCGCGCTGGCGAAAATGCCGAACGTCTATTGCAAGCTCGGCGGCATGGGCATGGCGGTGATGGGGTTCGGCTTCGACGACTACAAGAAACACGCCAAGCCCGTGTCGTCGGAAGTGCTCGCGGCCGCGTGGAAACCCTATGTCGAGCACTGCATTGAACAGTTCGGCGTCGATCGCTGCATGTTCGAAAGCAATTTCCCCGTGGACAAGCGCACTTGTTCCTATCCGGTGCTGTGGAACGCGCTGAAGCGTCTCGCGAGCGGCGCCTCGGCGGCGGAGAAGACCGCGCTGTTCTCGGTCACCGCCCGTCGCGCCTACCGCCTGCCGGACGTTTAACGCGCCGAGGACGGCGCGCGGCCGGAAAAATCGGCTCTTATGGCTGGAAACACATCGGTTTCGGTCCGTTTGAGACAAGTTTCGGCCTGATTTATGCCGGGGCCGGGGCGCTGGAAATTGCCGCTCCCGCGCCCCACAATAAGGATAAGGAGATTGCCCATGGACCAACAGACTCAGACCGAGCTCGAAGCCGCCGCGTTCCGCAAGCTGGTGGCGCATCTGCGCGAGCGCACCGACGTGCAGAATATCGACCTCATGAATCTCGCCGGCTTCTGCCGCAACTGCCTGTCGCGCTGGTATCGCGAGTCGGCGGAGGAGCGCAAGATTCCGCTCAGCGATCCGGACGCGCGGAAAATCGTCTACGGCATGCCCTACGACGAATGGAAGGCGAAATATTCGAAGGAAGCGTCGCCGGCGCAGAAGGCCGCGTTCGACACGGCGCAGAAGCACTGATGGTTCGAGACGCCTTGCTTCGCAAGGCTCCTCACCATGAGGAGATAATCTTCCTCATCCTGAGGAGGAGGCGCAGCCTCCGTCTCGAAGGATGAGTTTCGGGGAGTTTCGCCCATGACTGTAGTCGCCGCGCGCCGCGCCAACCGCGACATCGACGCTGTGCTGGCGGCGCTGCGCGCGCGCTTCGGCGAGCGGCTCACCACCGCGACCTCGGTTTTGGAGCAGCACGGCCGCGACGAGAGCTATCACACCACGGCGCCGCCCGACGCCGTGGTCTACGCGGAATCGACCGACGACGTGGTCGCGGTGGTCAAGCTGTGCCGCGACTACAAGATGCCGCTGATCCCCTACGGCACCGGCACCTCGCTCGAAGGCCATGTCGCGGCGCTCGAAGGCGGCATCTGTCTTGACGTGTCGCGCATGAACAAGGTGCTGCGGGTCTCGCCTGACGATCTCGACTGCACCGTCGAATGCGGCGTCACCCGCAAGCAGCTCAACGATTATCTGCGCGACACCGGCCTGTTCTTCCCGATCGATCCGGGCGCCGACGCCTCGCTCGGCGGCATGGCGGCGACGCGCGCCTCGGGCACCAACGCGGTGCGCTACGGCACGATGCGCGACAATGTCCTGTCGCTCGAAGTGGTGACGGCGGATGGCAGGGTTGTGCGTACCGCAAGGCGGGCGCGCAAAAGCAGCGCCGGATACGATCTAACACGACTGTTCGTCGGCTCCGAAGGCACGCTCGGCGTCATCACCCAGGTCACTTTGCGGCTCTACGGCATCCCCGAAGCGGTGCTCGCCGCGGTGTGCCCGTTCCCGAGTTTCACCGCCGCCGTCGACACGGTGGTGGCGACGATCCAGTCCGGCGTGCCGATCGGCCGCGTCGAGTTTGTCGATCCGTTCGCGATGCGCGCCGTCAATGCCTGGGGCAAGCTCGACTATCCGATCGCGCCGACCTTGTTCTTCGAGTTTCACGGCACCAAGAACGGCGTCGACGAGCAGGCGGCGATCGTGAAGGAACTCGCGGCGGCGCAAGGCGGCACGGAATTTCAGTGGGCCGCCAGCGCCGAGGAGCGCAACAAGCTCTGGCACGCGCGCCATAACGCGCATTACGCGCTGATGGCGATGCGGCCGGGCTGCCGCGCCTGGCCGACCGACGTGTGCGTGCCGATTTCGCGCCTCGCGCAATGCATCGGCGAGACCGAGGCCGATCTCAAGGCGTCGCCGCTGATGTCGGGCATTGTCGGCCATGTCGGCGACGGCAATTTCCATGTCGATTTCCTGATCGATCCGGCGAAGCCCGAGGAAATGGCGGAGGCGCGGCGCCTCAACGAGCGCATGGTGATGCGCGCCCTCGCGATGGACGGCACCTGCACCGGCGAGCACGGCGTCGGCTACGGCAAAATGGATTTTCTCACCGCCGAGCATGGCGAGGGCGTCGCGCTGATGCGCACGCTGAAACAGGCGCTCGATCCCGACAACATCATGAACCCGGGCAAGGTCGTCCGGGTGTGAGCGTCATCGAGGTTGTTCGGGGAGACATCACCCGGCTCGACGTCGATGCCGTCGTCAATGCCGCGAACGAGGCGCTGGCGCCGGGCGGCGGCGTCTGCGGTGCGATTCATCGAGCCGCCGGGCCGGAACTGGCGCGGGAATGCGCCGCGATCGGCCATTGCCCCACCGGCGAGGCGCGCATCACCAAAGGCTACCGTTTGCCGGCGCGCTTTGTCATTCACACGGTCGGGCCGGTGTGGCGCGGCGGCGACGCAGGCGAACCCCTCTTGTTGGCGAACTGTTACCGCAACGGCCTCGCCCTGGCGGCGGCGCATGGCGTGCGGTCGATCGCGTTCCCCGCGATCTCGACCGGCATTTACGGCTATCCGGCAGGGCCCGCGACCGAGATCGCGGTCGCGGAGACGCGCGCCTTCCTTGCCGGAAATGACCTGGTGTCGCGGGTGGTGTTCGCCTGTTTCGACGACGCGACCGCGGCACTGTA
Organism: Allostellaceae bacterium; assembly: GCA_025451725.1. GTDB lineage: Bacteria > Pseudomonadota > Alphaproteobacteria > ATCC43930 > CGMCC-115725 > JAATGI01. The sequence goes on along the minus strand of JANWJX010000068.1, from coordinate 11,724 downwards.
CCGGCAGGTTTTAGGGCGCAATTGAGCCGGATTTACACCGATTGTTAACGCTAACGGCGCAAGCTCCCGGATCGGTTATTCAACGGGTTGTTGCGGATGTTGTCGTTGCTCGATCCTCACTGGACAGTTGTCGCGGGCGCTGCCGGCGGCACATTGCTGCTGTTTGCGGCCCTTGCCGCGTCGATCGTGTCGCGCGTCGTCGCCCGAGGCCCGCGCATCGCGGCGGCGGCGATGAAAGCGCGCGTCGCGGAATTCGAAGCCAAGAACCGCGAACTGGAACACACCGCCTTCGAGCTAAAGCGCTCTCTCGGGATCACCGAGGAGGCGCTCAAGGCCAAGACCCAATTCCTCGCCAGCATGAGTCATGAGCTGCGCACGCCGCTCAACGCGATCATCGGTTTCTCCGAGCTGTTGACCAATGAGATCTACGGCAAGCTCGGCGATGCGCATTATCGCGACTACGCGCAGGACATTCACGACAGCGGCAAGCATCTGCTCGGTCTGATCAACGACGTGCTCGACCTGTCGAAGCTCGACACGGTAATGCCCGAGACCTATTCGGAGCCGGTCGATCTCGCCGAGTTCCTGCACAAGACGACGCAGATGGTGCGGCCCCAAGCCGAACGCGGCGGCGTCACGCTCAACGAAAAGTTCGACACGCAATTGCCGTCGATGCTGACCGACGAGCGCAAGCTGCGTCAGGTGCTGCTCAATCTCCTGTCCAACGCCGTCAAGTTCACCGCCCAGGGCGGCAGCGTCACCGTTTCGGCCTATCGCCAAGGCGCCAGCGTCGCGATCATGGTCAGCGACACCGGCGTCGGCATCGCGGCCGAAGATATTCCGAAGGCGATGGCAAATTACGGGCAGGTCCAGACCGGCTGGTCGCGCAACCAGGAAGGCACCGGCCTCGGTCTGCCGCTGTCGAAGCGGCTGGTCGAGTTGCTCGGCGGCGGCTTCGTGCTCGAGAGCAAGGTCGGTGTCGGCACAACGGTCATCGTCACCTTCCCGCCGGAGCGTCTGCTCCAGGTTAAGGCCAAGATCGCCGCCTGACCCGGCGGCTTCCGGGTTATCCCCAAGCAAAAATAACGAGTCGTTCGAAACTCGCGCCGATTCGCACGAATCATGTTAGGGCCTTGTCTTGCGGCTTTATGACCAGGGCTGCGCTTCGAGGGGGAAAGGCCCGTGTTCACTGGCAAAAATCCGTTCCGACTTCCGCTTCTGATGATTCTCGGCGTGGCGCTCTCGGGCTGTGCCGCGGCGGCCGTCGCACTGCCGGTGATCGAGCTCAGTGTCGGCGGCTACGAGGTCTACAAGGTGGTGCAGACCAGCGAAGGCGGGTCGGTCGGCGTCTCGTTCCCGCAGAAGGATGGTAAGGAATTGGCGCCGGCGCCGTTGCCGTTGGCGCGTCGCGTCGCGGTCTGGCCCAACGAGGACAATGAAAAATACCTTGCCGAAAAACTGATGGCGTCGAACCGGTTCGAGGTCACGACGCCGAGCAGAGTGCGGGTGATCCTCGCCTCGGCCAAGATGTCGCCGAACATTCGCGACCTGACCGACCGGGAACAGATCGAGGCGTTTTCGACGGTATGCCGCAAGGCAAGGGTCGATTTGGTGCTGGCTGCACGCGACGCCGGCTCGATCAACAAATCCAACGCCCTCTCCTTTTCCAATCCGGCACGACTCACCAAGTCCGATCTTCTGGTCTATTCCTGCGCGCAGCGTGTCGTGGTGTGGCGCGATGAGATGACGCTGAAGGTCGAACTCGGCGACAAGACGCCGTCAACCGCCGCGATCGCCAAAGTCGGTGGCGATGCCTGGGGGGAGCGCATCATCCAGGCCGAAAACAAGCCGAGCAGCCAGGTCGGCCAATTGCCGGCTAAGTAAGTTCCTTGCTGCGATAGGCGTCGAGCACCAAAAGACGCAGCGCGCTCGACAGATTGCCGGCACGTTTCGTGTCGGCGGCGGCGATCAGGCTGGCGAGCGATTGCTCGCGCCGCCGTGCGATCTCCTGAAGCGCCGCCCAAAATTCTTTTTCCAACGACACGCTGGTCGAATGGCGTGCGATTTTTACGGAACGCTTCTGAATCATGTCGTTGGTCCCTCAGACGCCGGGCGGCGCGCCTCCGCGCGCCTTGGCTTCGCTCGCTTACGCTCGCGGGGCCGCGGTCGCGGCCCGGCGTTCGGCGCGAGAGCCGAACGCCAACTCACGACGGCCCGAGCATCTTGTCGGGCCGGACCCAGCGGTCGAAATCGGCGGCGGAAATGTCGCCCGACGCGATCGCGGCCTCGCGCAGCGTCGATCCGTTGACATGCGCGCGGTGCGCGATCGCCGCCGCCTTGTCGTAGCCGATATGCGGACTGAGCGCCGTCACCAGCATCAGCGAGCGTTGCATCAGGTCGGCGATGCGCGCCTTGTCGGCTTCAATTCCGGCGACGCAATTGTCGGCGAAGCTCGTCGCCGCGTCGGCGAGCAGCCGGATCGACCGCAGCACATTGTGCGCGATCACCGGCTTGAAGACATTGAGCTCGAGCTGGCCCTGGCTGCCCGCGATCGTGACCGCGACGTGATTGCCCATCACCTGCGCCGCCACCATGGTCAGCGCCTCAATCTGCGTCGGATTGACCTTGCCCGGCATGATCGACGAGCCGGGCTCGTTCTCCGGTAGCCGCAGTTCGCCCAAACCGGCGCGCGGCCCCGAACTCAGGAGGCGCAGATCGTTGCCGATCTTCATCAACGACACGGCGAGCACATTGAGTGCGCCGGACAGCTCCACCATCGCGTCGTGGCTTGCCAGCGCCTCGAATTTGTTGGGATTGGATTTGAAGGGCAACCCCGTGTCCCTGGCCAGCGTGGCGGCGAAGCGCCGCGCGAAATCTCGTTTGGTGTTTAGCCCGGTGCCGACGGCGGTGCCGCCCTGCGCCACGGGATAGAGTCGCGGCAGGCAGGCTTCGAGCCGTGCCACATCGAGCTCGATCTGGCGCGCATATGCGCCGAACTCCTGTCCGAGCGTCAGCGGAACCGCATCCTGAAGATGGGTGCGGCCGATTTTGACGATGGTACGGAATTCGCGTGCCTTTCCCGTCAGTGCGCGTTGAAGATGTTGCAGCGCCGGCACGAGCCGCCGCCGCAGCTCCGTCACGGCGGCGACGTGCATCGCGGTCGGCATGCAGTCGTTCGACGACTGGCCGAGATTGACCTGATCGTTGGGGTGAATCGGGCGGTTGGCTCCGCGCGGTGCGCCGAGCAGCTCGTTGGCGCGGTTCGCCAACACCTCGTTCATGTTCATGTTGGTCTGGGTGCCGGAGCCGGTTTGCCACACGATCAGCGGAAATTCCGCGTCGTGCCTGCCGGCGATCACCTCGTCAGATGCGGCGGCGATCGCCTTGCCGTGTTTCGCGTCGAGCGCGCCAAGCGCGACATTGGTGATGGCGGCGGCGCGTTTGATTTGGGCGAGGGCGTAGATCAGCGGCATCGGCATCGCCTCGGCCGCGGGTTCGCCGATGCGGAAATTCCGCCGTGAGCGCTCGGTCTGGGCGCCCCACAGCCGCGCCGCCGGCACCGCGATCGCGCCCATGCTATCGCGCTCGGTACGCGTCGCCGCTTTCGGTTTCGTCTTGCGGGCCATGCCCGCCACTATAGCGCGTAAACTCTAGTGCCGCATGTGATGACGGCTGGCGATCCGCATTTCATCGACGAAGTTCGCGCGCTGTTCCGGCGTCAGGGTGGCGAGGAATTTGCCGAGCGCGTCGGAGATTTCCTGCTGGAACGCGGTCCGGTTCTTGACCGAGCCGGCGAGCAGCGCGGCGATCTGGTCGGACGGTGTGGCGGGGTCCGCGACCTTGGCCCATGCCGCCATGTTGGCCCGTCGCATCGCGGCGCCATGTTGCCGCATCGCGGTTTCGAGTTGCGCGAACGCCGCTTTCTGGGCGTCATTCAGGCTGAGACCGTCGGCGATATGCTGGAGCCGCTCGCGCTGGTTCATCGACGCCAGATGCGGATGCCGATGAACATGTCCGGCAAACACGCCGACCAGAAACAGATTGAGGGCCAGGGAAACCGTCAGCGCGACAATGAGCCAGCGACGGCGGGGCGGGCTTGCCCCGGCGGCGTCGGTCATATCCCGCTATCCTCGTCGTCGGTGACAAGGAAGGCGTTGGGCGAACCAATCAGCGCCGATTGCTCGACGGTGGGATTCGAATCCGACAGATCGACCACGTTGTCGTTGCCGAGCTGGAACCCGATCAGCACCGCGGCCAGCAGCGTCGCGGCGATGCCGCTCCACGCCATCGCGTCCTGCCACACGGGCCGCGTTGCCCGCAGCGGCAGCGCCGACACGTTGCCGGCGGGCCGGGCGATCAGCGCGCTGGCGCGCGCGACGATCGCGGCATCGGCGATTTCGTCGTGGGCGGAGCGGGCAGCGGCCAGGTCGGCCAGCAAATCGGGGTGCGCGGCCATCCAGGCCTCGACCATCGCGATCGCCGGGTCGGTTTCGGGGTCGACGCCGGGCCGGCCCAGCCGGCCTTCGGCGTAGGCCGCCAGGGTCAGCGCATCGGGCTCGGCCGCGGCATCCCCCGCCCCGGCCTGGCCTTCGCGCCAGCGGCGCCAAAGCGGCGCCTCGTTGAACTCATTCCCTCCGGACATCCTTCGTCTCCATGACTTTAGGTACTTAGGCGGTTAGTCGGCCGTTCATCCCCGGCAGCCGGTTGTGTATCTTCCTGCGCGAAATAGCTGCGTAATTTCAACATAGCCTTGTGGTGGGTGCTGCGAACCGTCTGGGGGTCCACCCCCAGGGACTGGGCGATCTCGGCCACGTCCAGGTCCTGCTCGTAGATCAGGGTGAGGACCAGTTTCTGCCGTGGCGACAGGAGCGTGTCAGGGTATTTGATCCGCTCGGTGGTCTTGGGCATCACCGCCAGCAAGGCCTCCGGCACGGCGTCGATCGGGGTCGAAGGCACCTGCCGCCGGCGCAGCACGTCGCGGGCGGTGCTGCGCGCCACGATGGTCAGCCAGGTCGACAGGCCCGCTCGGGTGGGGTCGTAGGTACGCATGAGCCGGAACCCGTCCTTGCACAACCGCAAGAACACTTCCTGAACCAAATCCTCTACCTCGGCCTGCTCGCGCGCGACCCCGCGTACCGCGGACACGATCAGCCCGGCATAGCGCCGAACGAATGCGTCCCAGGTTCCCTTTTCCCCCCGGCACAGCGCCGCAAGATCGACCGCGTCAGCCACCGGGCGCTATTTCCCGCCGCGCCGTTTGACAGGCATTTTTGCCATGGTTTTGGGCTTGGCCTTTGGCTTGCCGCTTTTGGCCCGGAACGCCGCCGCCTTGGCCTGTGCGGCCCAGCGCGCCAGTTCCTCGGTATCGTCGAGGATCTCGGCGGGCACCTCGCAATAGGCCATTTCTATGATCTTGCCGTTCGGCATCTCATAAATGAACGGCTTGGCCCCGCCTGCTATTTCGTATTGGGGCCGGTTTGTGCCATCGACCCGGAAATAGATCGCGTCGCGCGCGATCAGGCCGAACATCACCGCCCCGTCATAGACCCCCCAGCCACCGAACAGCGGCCGCGCCGTGACCGGTGCCCAGTCGCGCAGCTGGTCGCAAACGAACTCGGCCAGGGGATCGAGCGGCCTCGCCACGTCAGGTATCGAGCCGCTTCATCAGGAAAAAGGTCTTGTGGCCGGGCGGGAAGTCCTCCATCTCGGCAAACACCTTGAAGCCGAGCTTGGGATAAAAGCCGGGCGCCTGAAAGATCGCCGTGTTGAGGTAGATGCCGACGCAGCCGCGTTTGCGCGCCTCTTCCTCGGCGAGCGCCATCAGCTTGCGGCCGTGACCCTGCCGCCGCAGCTCTTCGGGCAGCCAGAACAGCTCGACATACATCCAACCCCAGCCGATCCAACCGGTCATGCCGCCGAGAACCCGCCCCCGCGCGTCGTTCAACACCGTGGCGAAACTGTCCCAGCGCTGACGGCCGACGACCTTGCGGTTGTAGCCCATCAGCCCGTTGAGAATAGTTTTCCGCGCCTTGTTCCGCGACGCGGACGTGACGTTGTAGGTCAGGCTCTTCGCCCGCTTCCCGCGCTTTGCCGGAGCGGTCGTCATCTCAGGTCAGCTTGGCGAAGAAATCGTTGCCCTTGTCGTCGATCACGATGAAGGCCGGGAAATCCTTCACCTCGATGCGCCAGATCGCTTCCATGCCGAGCTCGGGATAGGCCAGCGTCTCGACCTTGGTGATGCAATCCTGCGCCAGCCGCGCCGCCGGCCCGCCGATCGAGCCGAGATAGAAGCCGCGGTGGCGACGGCAGGCCTCGCGCACTTCGGCGCCGCGATTGCCTTTCGCGAGCGTGACGAAACTGCCGCCCGCCGCCATGAACTGATCGACATAGGAATCCATGCGCCCCGCCGTGGTCGGGCCGAACGAGCCCGAGGCGTGACCCGCCGGCGTCTTGGCCGGGCCGGCGTAATAGATCGCATGATCGCGGAAATATTGCGGCAGCGTTTCGCCGCGATCGAGCGCGTCTTTCAGCTTTGCGTGCGCAATGTCGCGCGCCACCACGAGCGGCCCGCTGAGCGCGAGGCGCGTTTTGATCGGATGCCGCGACAATTCCTTCCGCACTTCCGCCATCGGCCGCGTCAGGTCGATCGTCACCACCTCGCCGCCGAGTTTTTCGTCGCCGATTTCGGGCAGGAATTGCGCCGGATTGGTCTCAAGCTGTTCGAGAAAAATGCCGTGCGCGTCGATCTTGCCGAGGATTTGCCGGTCGGCCGCGCAAGAGACACCGATGCCGATCGGCAGGCTCGCGCCGTGACGCGGCAGGCGGATGACGCGCACGTCGTGACAGAAATATTTGCCGCCGAACTGCGCGCCGATGCCGTTGTGCCGCGTCAGCGCCAGCACTTCCTGCTCGAACGCGACGTCGCGGAACGCCTGGCCGAACTTGTTGCCTTGCGTCGGCAGTCCGTCGAGATAGCGGCAACTCGCGAGCTTCACCGTCTTGAGATTCATCTCGGCCGAGGTGCCGCCGATCACGATGGCGAGGTGATAGGGCGGGCATGCCGCGGTGCCGAGCGTCTTGATCTTCTCGTCGAGGAATTTCACCAGCGCCTTGGGGTTCAGCACCGCCTTGGTCTGCTGGAACAGGAAGGATTTGTTGGCCGAGCCGCCGCCCTTGGCGATGAACAGGAATTTGTACTGGTCGCCGTCGGCGGCAAAGAGATCGATCTGCGCCGGCAGATTGTCGCCGGTATTCACTTCCTCATAGAGCGAGAGCGGCGCGACCTGGCTGTAGCGCAGATTCGTCTCGGTGTAAGTGCGCCTTATGCCCGCGGCGAGCGCGGCTTCGTCGCCGCCGCCGGTCCAGACGCGCTGGCCCTTCTTGCCCATCACAATGGCGGTGCCGGTGTCCTGGCACATCGGCAGCACGCGCCCCGCCGCGATGTTCGCGTTTTTCAGGAGATCGAGCGCGACGAACCGGTCGTTGTCCGAGGCTTCCGGGTCGTCGAGGATGTTGCGCAATTGCTGGAGATGGCCGGGGCGCAGCAGATGCTGGCAATCGCGATACGCCTCGGCCGCGAGCAGGGTCAGCGCCTCGGGCGCCACCTTCACCATGGTCTCGCCGGCGAAGGATGCGGTCGAAACGAAATCGCCGCTCAGTCTGCGATAGGGCGTCGCATCGGCGCCGAGATCGAACAGGTTGTGGAAGGTAAAGTCGGACATGGTCGAGTAATTGGATCAAAGAATCGGAGGATCAGGGATTTCCAATGTACCCTCTCCGCCCTTCAGGGGGGAGAGGGTGCGAACCGCCGGATTCGATCCGGCGGGAGCGCGTGAGATGGGCGTCCTCGGTGGTTCCCCCACATCACCTAACCTCTTCGCTCCCAAGGGCGGAGAGGAAACTTAAGGGCCAAGGGAAAAGCTATTTCTTGCGGAACGCGTCGAGCGCGACGACTTCGCCCGGCTTGCTCGGGCCGGGCTTGCCCGCGGGTTTTGCCGAGGCGCGCTTGGCGAGGGCCGGTGCGGGCTCGGCGCTCGGCTTTACTGCCTTGGCTGGTTCGAGCCGCGCCGAGATCGGCTTCGATGACGGCTCCGCGAACTCCGCATTGGCGGCTTCGCCCGGCGCCGGGAATTGCAGCCCGAACTTCACCGACGGATCGGCGAAGGCGGCGATCGCCACGAACGGAATCGCGATGCGCTCCGGCCGATTGTTGAAGCTCAGCGTCACCTCGAAATCGTCCTCGCGCACCTCGAGGTCCCAGAACTGGTGCTCGAGCACGATGGTCATCTCGTCGGGATATTTTTCCGCGAGATGCCGCGCGAGGCCGACGCCCGGCGCCTTGGTTTTGAAGGTGATGTAAAAATGATGCGCGCCGGGAAGACCGTTTGCCGCGGTGCGGGCCAACGCGTCGCGTACCACGCCGCGCATGGCGGTCTCAACCATTTGGTCGTATCGCAACAAATCTTTCACTGCGACGTCCGGTTTCCTGCCAAAATTTTTATTATTATTGCAGCCAACTTCTCCGGTTGGCAATGAAAGTGGAGGGCTTCTGTTGCCCGGTGCCCTCCGAACCGCGCTAGTGGTTAAGCCCTATTCCCGTGAGGGAAATTAGGCCGCAACCGCATAAGCAGGAGCGACGTTGTCGTTCGCACCTAAGATTTGACCCGATAACGGCGGTATCATGCCGGGCGAAAGTTGTATCTTTACTACGCGCGTCGAGCCTAGTTCGCCCCCATAGATGGTGGAGGCGCCGGGTACTGCCCCCGGGTCCGCAACGCTTATGCCATACGCCGTTTATCGCCATAGTCGGTTACCCGACACGTGAAATATAAGACATTTCGGCGTAACCGCAATGGAGCGCGAGTCGGGGTTGGTACCCCGTCGACTCATGTCTACAGTTCCAGCCATGCCCCTGACCCCTGAACAACAAGCCGAAATTGAACGGCTGCGCGCCGAGACCCAGCCGACGCGGCGCGCCACCGTGCCGGCGCTGGAGGAAATCCTCTACCAACCGGTGCCGGTGCTCGACCACGGCTTTGTCCGCGTCATCGACTATATGGGCGACGACGCTGCGGTGGTGCAGGCGGCGCGGGTTTCGTACGGACGCGGCACCAAGCGCGTCAGCGAGGATCGCGGCCTCATTCAGTATCTGATGCGCCACCGGCATACGACGCCGTTCGAGATGTGCGAGATCAAGTTCCACGTGAAGCTGCCGATTTTCGTGGCGCGGCAATGGATCCGGCACCGCACCGCGAACGTAAACGAGTACTCGGCGCGCTACTCGATTCTCGACAAGGAGTTCTATGTCCCGGCGCCGGACCAGCTCGCGGCACAATCGACGGTAAACCGCCAGGGGCGCGGCGATCTGCTTCAGGGCAAGGAAGCGGCGCGCGTTCTCTCGCTGCTGCGCGAGGACGCCGAGCGCGTCTACGCCTCCTACGCCGAGATGCTGAACGAGGACGAAACCGGCAAGCCGCGCGACCCCGCGAAACAGGGCCTCGCGCGGGAACTGGCCCGCATGAACCTGTCGCTCAATTTTTATACCCAGTGGTACTGGAAGACCGACCTGTTCAATCTGATGAACTTTCTCGCTTTGCGCGCCGACCGGCACGCGCAATTCGAAATCCGCGTCTATGCCGACGCGATGCTCAAGATGATGGAACGCTGGGTACCGATCACGTCGGAGGCGTTCTATCAATACCGCATGGGCGGCGCGCATATTTCGGAGAAGGGCATGGCGGTGGTCAGGCGCCTGCTCGCCGGCGAAAAAGTCAGTCACGCCGAAAGCGGCGTCTCCAAGCGCGAATGGACCGAGTTGATGGAGACGCTGGGCCGCGACGCCTAGTTGGTCAGCGCGTCGATGCGACGCGCCGGTCCATCACCTTTCTCCATAACGGCGGCAGCAGCGCCAGACACAGAGTGACGCCGAAGCCCCCCGGCAACGAGAGCATATCCGGCTCCGCGCGCAGTGTGGCGTGATCTCGCGCGGGCGCGCGATGGTGTGCGGCATGCAGCCCGCCATTCAGCAGCGCCCAGTTGCTGAAGCGATGTGCGACGTTCCAGGAATGCGCCGCGCTGAACGGTTCGTTGTCGCGCCGCGTCAAGCCGTAATGGACGACATAGTTGAAAATCTCGAGAATGAGGATCGCTACCGCGGCGATGCCGGCATGACAGGCGACGCCGCGCCATCCCGCCGCCCAAAAATCCGCGGCGAGCATCGCGGCGCCGATGGCGGCGGCGGCAATGACAAACCGCCGCTCGAAGCGATAGGCAAAACGCGCTTGTCCCCATGCCGAGCGCAGCGCGAAACGATACGCGCCTTCGCCGTGCCGCGCCGAGGCGGGGTCGTCTCGCGTCCCCGCGAAACGATGATGGCCGAACACGTGCGAGATGCGGAAATGCGCATAGAACACGCTGGTCAGCGCCACGGTGCCGAGCGCGCGCTCAAACCGGCGCCGGCTGTGAATTAACTCATGCGCGGTCAGCATGCCGAAAATGCCGAACGTCATGCCGCTCGCGATGACCACGCCGGCGATGTCGCCGATGGTCTGGCGCGGTGCGGTGACGATCACTGCGATGAGGAAGGCATACTGCGCGGGCACGAACAAAATTAGCGGCCAGCGCGCCGATATCGCGGCGTTGTTGGCCGGCGCGGGCATCGTGCCCAGCAGCGAATCCAAGCCCATGAAGATGAGCGGCATGGCGCCGACGACCGACCACGGCGTCACGCCGGAAAAAATGACCGCGGCGACCAAACCGAGGACGAGCAGGGGAACGATCGGCGAGCCTTGCATGAGGCCGCCAAGATAAAAGGCGGATAGCGCTGCGCCGATCAATTGAAATCAATTAGATGTGACTTTGCGCGTGGCCTGAAGGCGCGCTTACCATGCCGCATGAAAGCGATGCGGAACCAAGTGGCCATGTGCCTGATCGTGCTGGCGTCGCTCGCCCTGCTGGCGAGCTGCGCGACCGAACGGCTGACTCGTCCCGAGGCCGCGTCGGTCCGGCCGGCGCGGCCCGATCCCGCCGCCGTCGCGCGCGGCGAATATCTCGTCCGCGCGGCGAATTGCGCAGGCTGTCATACCGACGGCAAGAATGGCGCGAATTTCGCGGGCGGCCGCGCGCTCAAGACCTCGTTCGGCACGTTCTACTCCCGCAATATCACGCCCGATCCGGTCCATGGCATCGGCGCCTGGAGCGACGCCGATTTCATCCGCGCGCTGCGCGACGGCGTCTCGCCCGACGGCGATTTCTATTATCCGGCATTTCCGTTCACGTCGTTCACCGGCATGACCGACCGCGATCTGCTCGACATCAAGGCCTATCTCTTCGCGCAAAAACCTGTTGCACAGACGAACCGCGCGCCCGACACCGCGGTGCCGCGTTTCATGCTCGGCGTGTGGCGCGCGCTCGAATTCACGCCCGGCCCCATGTCGCCCGAGCCGCGCGGCGCCTATCTCGCCAACGCCATCGCGCATTGCGGCGAATGTCACACCCCGCGCGATATGCTTGGCGGGTTGGAGAACGAGCGCCGTTTCGCCGGCGCGCCGGTCGAAGGCACCGACAAGGTCGCGCCCAACATCACGCCGGCGCATATCGGAAAATGGTCGCGGGACGATATCGTGACGTTGCTGACCACCGGCATGAAGCCCAACGGCGATTTCGTCGCCGCCCCGATGTCCGAGGTGGTCGATGGCCTCGCCAAACTAACCCCGTCCGACCGCG
>JANWJX010000067.1 GCA_025451725.1 Allostellaceae bacterium | reverse complement strand
TTCCTTCATGAGCCGCGCCCCGGTATTTCTCATTCGCGCAACGCCGGCGTGCGCGCTGCCGCGTCCGATCTTGTCGCCTTCATCGATGATGACGAAGAAGCGGAGCCGCGCTGGCTGGCGCGACTGCTGACGTGCCAGGCGCAGTTCGGCGCCGACGTCGTGGTCGGCCCGGTCTATCCGATGTTTGAGCTCGACCGCGCCTCGCGCGATCCGTACTGGCGCTGGTACTTCACTGCGGATTCGCGGCAGCCGTCGGGCGAAATCGCCAAGCGCGGCGCCGGTACGCATAATTGCCTGATCCTCAAGCGCACCTGCTGCGTCGACGAGGAACCGTTCGATCCCGCCTTCGGCTTGACGGGCGGCGAAGACACGCGCTTTTTCCATTCCGTTGCGCAGCGCGGCGGCCGCGTCATCTGGTGCGCCGACGCGATCATCAACGAATTTGTCCCCGCGTCGCGCTCGCGCTGGACTTATGCGCTGAAGCGTCAAGTTCGCGAAAGCCAGTTGCTGGTCCAGTCGTTCCTGTGGTCGAACCCGCCGAATCTGATCGGCCTCGCCGCCTGGATGGGGATCGGCCTGGCGCAGATCACGGTGTTTGCGCCGCTGTCGCTGGTATTCATGTTATTCGACCGCTCGGCCGCGATGAAATGCGTCACGAAGGTCGCGGGCGGTTTCGGCAAGCTGTTGTGGTTCCCCGGCATGACGCTGATCGGCTATGGCGACCGTAACGGGGCGCAATCGGAAGCGAGGGCCTGACCGATGATCAAGATCAGCGTTCAGATCATGACCTTTCACCGCGACGCGGGCTTGCGCCGCGCGGTAAAGAGCGTCGTCGCACAGCGCGGCATCGATCCCGCGACCGTCGAGATTCTCATCGTCGACAACAGCGCCGAGGGCTCCGCCAAGGCGACGGTCGACGAGTTGACCCGGGACGCCGCGACGGCCGGCTATCTCGTCCGCTATGTTAGCGAGACGCGGCCTGGCATCGCGCGCGCGCGCAATTGCGGCGTCGCCAATGCCGGCGCCGACCTCATCGCCTATATCGACGACGACGAGGAAGCCGAGCCCGATTGGCTGGCCAGCATGCTGGCCGTGCTCGACAAATATCAGGCCGACGCGGTCGGCGGCCCGGTGCTGCCGATCTTCGAAGATGGCCGTCCGCCCAACGATCCGTTCTGGGGTTGGATTTACGATTACGACGAGAAAGTGCCATCGGGCTCGACCTATCGCGCGACAGGGACGGGCAACTGCCTGTTCTACAAGTCGCGCTGCTGCCCAACCGACACGCCGTTCGATCCGGCATTGGGCCTGACTGGCGGTAGCGACACGCGCTTTTTCTATACCATCAAGGCCAATGGCTGCCGCGTGGTGTGGTGCGCCGAGGGCATCGTGCACGAATACGTCCCGAAGGCGCGGACTCAGCTCGCCTACGGACTGCGGCGGCGCATGCGCCAGAGCCAGCTTTTCCTCCAGACTTATTCCTGGAACGAACCGCCCAATCGCGGCGCGATCGCGAAATGGATGGTCATCGGCCTATTGCAGATGATCGGGTATCTGCCGCTAAGCCTCCTGTTGTGGAAGCGCGATCCATCGCGCGCCCAGCGTTATCTCGCTCTCGTCTATGGCGGCATGGGCAAGGTGTTCTGGACGCCGCGCTTCACCGCGATGGCTTACGGGATGCGGCCCCGCGCCCGCGCGCACTAAGTCTTATGCTCATATCGGCGTTGCACGCGCTCGGGTTGCGCGAAGGGGCGAAGTTGCGCATGTAGGGGGCTGGTTTCCCAAGCCGAGCCTCTCTTGCCCGATTCATCCGCCCTGCCGCCTGCGATCCTCAGTCAGCGCGACATCTATCGCGTGCTATCGGGCGTGCTGCTCGGCATGTTCCTGTCGGCGCTCGATCAAAGCATCGTCGCGACCGCGTTGCCGGCGATGGGCCGTGCGCTCGGCGGCCTTGAAAGTCTCTCCTGGATCGTCGCGGTCTATCTTCTGACCTCGACGGCGTCGACCCCGATCTACGGCAAGCTTGGCGATCTCTACGGTCGCCGCCTGATGATCCTGATCGCGATCGGCGTGTTTTCGGTCGGCTCGCTGCTGTGCGGGTTGGCTCAGAACATGCCGCAGATCGTCGCCTTCCGCGCGCTTCAGGGCGTCGGCGCCGGCGGATTGCTGAGTTCCTCGCAATCCGTCATCGCCGACATCATCGCGCCGCGCGAGCGCGGCCGGTACCAAGCCTATTTCAGCGGCATCTACGCGCTCGCCACGGTCGGCGGGCCGGTGGTCGGCGGCCTGTTCGTCGATCATCTGAGCTGGCGCTGGGTGTTTTGGATCAACCCGCCGCTTGGCATTATCGCCTTTTTCCTGTGCCGCCATGCGCTGCGCCTGCTGCCGGTGCCGCATCTCCGGCGGCCGATCGATTTCGGCGGCGCGGTGTTGCTGATCGCGGCGGTGACATGCTGGCTGTTCGTCCTGACCGCGGGCGGCCGGCAATTCCCCTGGGCCTCGCCGACCATGATGGCGCTGATCGCGGGCGGCATCGCGCTTGCGGCGCTGTTGGTGCTGCAGGAGCGCCGCGCGCCGGAACCGCTGCTCGCCCCGCGTCTCTTCGCCAATCATGTGGTGCGGCAGGCTTGGCTCGCCAGCTTCGTCATCACCATGGCGCAGCTCGCAACCGGCGTTCTAATGCCCAGCTTTCTGCAATTGGTCCTCGGGGTCAGCGCCGGCGGGTCGGGCGTCATGATCCTGCCGATGATGGTCGGCACCGTGGTTGGCTCGTTCAGTTCGGGTCGCATCATGCGGCGGACCGGACGCTACCGTCCCGTCGCGTTGTTCGCGATCTGCCTCGCGATCTGCGCGCAGTTGCTGCTGGCGTTCGAGGCGGAGTCGTTGTCGCTGCCGGTCATCCTGGTGACGATGGCGTTGGTGGGGTTGGGGTTCGGCCCGACCTTCCCGGCGATGATGGTGGCGGGACAGAACGGCGCCGAGCTGCGCGATCTCGGCATTGTCACTTCGATGATCGCGTTTTTCCGCACCTTGGGCGGCTCGTTCGGCATTGCGATTCTGTGGTCGATCTTGATCGGTTCGCTGTCCGCCCAGCTTGCCGCCGAACACGCCTCGGCGCTTGGCGATGCGATCTTGGGCCATGCCGGCGGCGGGGTCGCGGCGTTGCCCGAAGCGTCGCGCCGAATTCTCGCGCCTGCGCTCGCCCATTCCTACCGGCTGGTATTCTTGACGAATGCGGGCCTCTGCGCGGTGGCGGCGGTGCTGCTTGCGACGATGCGGGAAAAGCCGTTGCGCGATGAACCGGCCTATCAGGTGCGGCAGCGCGCGGCTGAGTAAAAGCGGAACCCTCAAAGCTTATGAGTCACGCCGAGGTCACACGCTTCGCGGGCGTCATGCCCTACTATTTTTCCCAGCACACAGCGGACCTTTCCAAACCGTAATGTTCGGCTGTGCTAGGGAGCTAACAATGGATGTGCACATTGATGTCGGATACTCGCCGGACAAAATGCGCACCCGAATCTACCGCGGTGAAATTGTCATTTTAAGTGCGACGCCAGCGACCAAGGCGCTTGTCGATCATGCGCGCGCCCTTATAGAGGCCGCCTTTGCTCCTCACGACCCTCGACATGCGCACGAGCATCTTTCGGTCGCCGAATGCGTCGAGATCCTGACCCGTCTGAAACCTCATTTCATTCACCATGCCGACACCCAGAAGCTATTGCGGCAGGTGTTGTTAGAATATGGCTGCGATCCGCAAAAGACCTATCAGGACGTGCCTCGGCTCCGCGTCGCCTATCCTTCGAACTTCCTCACGAGCGGGATCGCTTATGCTCACCACGTTCATCGCGATACTTGGTTTTCGGCCCCCAAGTCGCAGATCAATTGGTGGATGCCGATTTATCAGTTTCTGCCGGAACAGGGCATGGCTTTCCATCCGCAATATTGGAATCGCTCGATCGCCAACGATTCGGATCAGTTCAATTATTATCAATGGAACGCCGTCGGCCGCAAAAACGCGGCGAAGGAGATCGGCAAGGACACGCGGGCGCAGCCTCATCCGCAGGAGCCGCTGAATCTCGAGCCCCAGGTCTGCTTCGTTGTCCCGCCCGGCGGGACGATCGTTTTTTCGGCGGCGCAACTCCATTCCACCATTCCCAATTCAACAGATTGGTCCCGTTGGAGTATCGATTTCCGCACTGTCGATATCGATGACGTTGTGGCTCGCACCGGCGCCCCGACAGACGACAGCCGATGCACCGGCACCTCGCTGCGCGACTTCAAGCGAATGGCCGATTTCGCGCCAATGCCGGAAGAGATTGCCGAAAGCTACGACACCGGACTGCTCGGCGCCGGCGTTGCCGTGTATCGGCCTGAGGCAAATTTGCTGACAGAGGAAAGTGTCGGCTAGTGGCGCCGCGGACTAGGCTCTGATCGTGGCCGCGCCCTTAACGATCGTCCAAGGGCCCGGCTTTCTGCGGCTAACACTCGCGCTTCTGGTCTTCGTCCATCATACGACGCGGGTCTCGCTCGGGATGGCTGCCGTATACGTTTTTTTCGAACTCAGCGGCTTCTGGATTTGCACGATGTGGAACGAGCGCTACGTCAAAGCCTTGTTCCCCTACATCATTTATCTCGTGTCGCGATGGTGGCGTCTGGTGCCGGCTTTCGTCTTGGCTTCAATGCTGACGTGGGCGGCCGTATATGCTCTGGGTCTGCCGGTGCCCAAAGTCAGTTGGTTGCTACAGGCGCTGTCGCACACTCTCATCGTTGGGTATAGCAGCCTGTTGTTTCAGCCCAATCGGCCGGCATGGACCCTCGATATCGAGGTGCAGTTCTATCTTATCGCGCCGCTGCTGATCCTGTTGATGCGGTCGCGGACGTTGTTGATTTTGGCGGCTTGCGGGGCGGTCTCTCTAATCGGCCTTTATGTCGACTATCCGTATCGGCCGCCGCTCTTTCCCTACGTTCAAGTCCCTCATCCCACGACGGTATTTCCATACCTCTTGTTTTTTGCCATTGGCGTGGCGGCCGCGAGCGCAAAATGGCGCCCAAGCGCACTGGTCGGTTGGGGGGCTTTGATCCTTACCGGCGCGGCGCTGGTGCTGTGTGTCGTTACGCCACTTCAGGGTTTGGTCATCGGCGGCGCTCATCCGGGACCGCTTTATCACCGGTTCAACGAGGGCGCGAACGTCGTGGTGGCTCTCGCCCTTGCGCCCTGGGCCATGTATACGACGCGGCAATCGGGTGCCCGCTTCGATGGCGCGCTCGGCGATCTATCCTATCTCGTCTACATATTTCATTGGCCGATATTGGCCGCTCTGAATCCCGCGTCGGGTTCGACCCTGCATCGTGCCTCGGTCGCGCTCGCGGCGCTCATGACGGTGTTGATCTTAGCGATCGGTGTTAGGCAATTTTTCGACCGGCCGATCAATAAGGCGCGGGCTCGGTGGGTTGCCCGACGGACCGAGTTGAGGCCGTCGGTGTCGTTAGGCCACGGAGTTGCCCGCCCGGCCGAGTGAAACATTCGGAAGTCTGGTCTAGAATCGGGCTGGATGCCCGCCTTCCCTTATTTGAATAAGACTCGCTTTCCCATACGCTAAGCGTGCGATGGACCAGAATTTGTTGGAGCGGCAAACCGAGACCGCCGTGCCGCCCACGGCGGCACCGCTGACCCATCGCGAGATCATGACAACGCTGTACGGGCTGCTGCTCGGCATGCTGCTCGCGGCGCTTGACCAGAATATCGTCACCACCGCCGTGCCGGCGATCGCCGCCGATCTCGGCGGCTTCGAGCACCTGTCCTGGATCTTCGCCGGCTACCTGCTGACCTCGACGGCCTCGACGCCGATCTACGGCAAGGTCAGCGACCTCTATGGCCGCGGCCCGCTGCTGATTATCAGCATCGTGCTGTTCGTCCTGAGTTCCGCGTTTTGCGCCCTATCGCAGGATATGGTCCAGCTCGTCGCAGCGCGGGCACTGCAAGGGTTGGGCGGCGGCGGCATGATGTCGGTGACCCAGGCGCTGATCGCCGACATCATTTCGCCGCGCGAGCGCGGCCGCTACCAGGCCTATTTCGCCAGCGTGTGGGCGGCGGCGAGCGTCGCCGGCCCGATGCTAGGCGGCTTTTTCGTCCAATACCTGTCGTGGCGTTGGACGTTCTGGATCAACCTGCCGATCGGCGCGTTGGCGGTGATTCTGTGCACCCGCGCTTTCCGTAAATTGCCGAGGCCGCGCCTCGCGCGCCGCGACATCGACTATTGGGGCGCGGCGCTGCTGACCGGCGCGGTGACGGCGCTGCTGCTGGTCAGCACCTGGGGCGGCTCGATTTTTCCGTGGCTGTCGACGGAGGTGCTGAGCATGCTCGCGGTCGGTCTGGTGTTGATGGCGCTATTCCTGCTTCAGGAATTGCGCGCTCTCGATCCGATCCTGCCGATGCGCCTCTTCCGCAGCTCGATCTTCAATCTCGCCAACGTCGTCAGCTTCACGGTCGCGATCTCGATGTTCGGCGGGTTGGTGCTGATGCCGGTGCAGATCCAGCTCGTGCTCGGCATCAGCCCCGGCAGCACCGGCCTCATCATGATTCCGCTAATGAGCGGTACGGTCATCGGCTCGTTCATCGCCGGGCGCATCATGCGCGCTACCGGGCGCTACAAAGCGATCCCGCCGGTCGGCATCGGCGCGGCCACGATCGCATACGTCCTGCTCGCCACGCTCGACGCCAACACCTCGCCGATTCTGGTGATGATCTATCTCGCGGTGCTCGGCCTCGGTATCGGCCCGACTTTCCCGGTGATGATGATCGCGATTCAGAACACCTGCGAGGCGCGCGACATCGGCGTCGCGACGAGCTGGGTGTTCTTCGCCCGCTCGCTCGGCGCGTCGTTTGGCGCGGCGCTGCTCTGGTCGGGGTTGCTCGCCGCGCTGACCGGGCGGCTCGACGCCGAAGGCCACGGTCCGCTCGCCGACGCGCTGGTGCGGGGCGGGCCGACCGCGGCGGGTCAGATGGCACCTTCCGACCGGCTGCTCATCCAGCCGGCGCTGACCCATGCATTCAACATCGTCTTCCTTGTCGCCGCGGCGGTCGCGCTGCTGTCGTTTGTCGTGGCGCTTTTCCTAAAGGAAGAAAAACTGAAGAGCCAGGTGCCGGCGCACCGGCACGATGGACACTAGCGCCGGGTCTTGTAGCCGCTCATTTCCTCGCCGGCGGCGGGGTGGAAGCGGGTGCTGAGCGGCGCCGCCCAGATCGAAACCGACGTCACCACGATAAGGGCAATGGAAAAATCCGTCAGCGTAGCCTGCGCGTGGCCGAGGATCGCGGAGCTGGCGTTGAGCACGGTCGCCGCCACGCAAATCCCCATCGACAGCATCAATTGCTGGAAGGTGCTGTAGAAACTCATCGCCGCGCTGGAGCGCGCCGCCGAGATATCGGCGAATGCGATGGTGTTGTACGCGGTAAATTGCAGCGACTGGAAAAACCCCGTGACGAGCAAGACGCCATAGATCGCCCATTCCGGCCAGCCGGGGCGGAATGCGGCGCAGCTTGCGAGCAGCAGCGTCGCGATGAGAGCGTTCCAGATCATGGTGTTGCGGAACCCGAACCGGCGCAGCACGCGCGGCGCCGACGCCTTCATTGCCATCGACCCGGCCGACGACATGAAGGTGATGGCGCCGCTCGCCGCCGCCGACTTTCCGAACCCCAGCTGCATCATCAGCGGCATGAGGAAGGGCAGGGAGCCGCCGGCGATGCGCCAAAGCGAGCCGCCGATCACCGCGAGATTGAAGGTCGGAATCCGCATCAGCGACAGATCGAGGATCGGTTCCGCCGCGCGCCGCGCATAGAGGATATAAAGCGCGCCGGTGACGATGCCGAAGCCGAACAGCACCAGCGTCAGGGTCAACGAACCGGCGCCGCGGCTGCCGAACTCGCAGCCGAAGATGAGGCAGGACAGCGCGACGCCGGACAGCACGAGGCCAGGGAAGTCGAACCGCACGGTTCCCGGTTCGCGAATCTCGGGAATGAACCGCAGCGCCAGCGCCAACGCGGCGATGCCAAGCGGGACGTTGAGATAGAAAATCCACGGCCAAGAAAAATAGGTCACGATGAAACCGCCGAGCGGCGGGCCGATCACCGGGCCGATCAGTCCCGGCACCAGCACCCAGGCCATCGCGTTGACCAATTCGGCCTTGCTCACGGTGCGCAGGATGACAAGCCGTCCGACCGGCACCATCATCGCGCCGCCGAGCCCCTGGATCAGCCGCGCCATCACCAGGAACGGCAGGCTTTGCGACAGGCCGCACAGCACAGAGCCAACGGTAAACAGCACGATGGCCGCGCCGAATACGTTGCGCGCGCCGAACCGGTCCGCGATCTTGCCACTTGCGGGGATGAAGATGGCGAGGCTCAAAAGGTACGAGGTCATCGCCACGCTCATATTCACGGCGGAGACGCCGAAATCGCGCGCCATGGTCGGCAGCGCCGTCGCCAGCACCGTGACGTCGATCTGCTCCATCAGCAGCGCGGCGGCGACGATCAGTGACGTGATGCGGAAATTGCGGGCGACCTCGGGCGGGGCCGCGGCGGCGGCCTCGAGCACGGAATTGCCAGCGCCGTCCGTCGCCAAGTGTCAGGCGGCGGCGAGCGCCGGGCGCCGGCCGGTGCGCGACGCGGTGCCGACGCGCAGCACCAGGAGCGAGGCGACGAAACAGGCGGCGCCCGCGATCACGAACGCGCTCCAGTAATCGCCGTAGAAATTATGGAGGAGGCCTGCGCCGTAGGCGGCGACGGCGGCGCCGATCTGATGGCACACCATGATCCAGCCATACATGATGCTGGCGCGCTGCGCGCCGAACGCGTTGGCGGAAAGCCGGACCGTCGGCGGCACGGTGGCGATCCAGTCGAGACCGTAGAACACGCCGAACAGCGACAGGCCCCATAACGACATGTTGAGCGCGTAGGGCAGGAACAGCAGCGACAGGCCGCGCAGCACATAGAACCAGAACAGGAGATAGCGGCTGTCGACACGGTCGGACAGGAATCCTGCGGCGGTGGTGCCGATAAAATTGAAAATGCCCATGAAGGCCAGCACGCCGGCCGCCGTGGCTTCGGGAATGCCGTGATCGACGCAGGCCGGGATGAAATGCGTGCCGATCAGACCGAGCGTGCTCAGGCCGCAAACAAAGAAACTGCCGCCGAGCAACCAGAAATCGCGATTGCGCATGCCGTCGCCGAGCGCCTGAAACGCAGCGGTAACGGGATTGGCACGCGGAATGGCGGGCTCGACAAAATCCTCGGGAGCGCCGAACGGCTTAAGGCCGATGTCCGACGGCTTGTCGCGCAGGAACAGCACGACCAGCGGAATCACCACCAGCACCGCGACACACGGAATCGCCACCGCCCAGCGCCAGCCGATATTCACCGCGACGCTAGCGAGGGTCGGTAGGAACACGAGACTGCCGGCGGCCGCGCTGCCGGTCAGCAGGCCCATCACCAGGCCGCGCCGCTTCACGAACCAGCGGGTCGACACCATTGCCGCTAGGATCATCGCCAGGATGCCGGTGCCGAGGCCGGCGAACACGCCCCACAGCGGAATCAGTTCCCAGGTTTGGTCCGACACGACGGTGGGGCCGAGCCCGATCAGCAGCATGACCATCGCGACCAGCACCACGACGCGCATGCCGAACCGGTCGATGAACGAGGCAGAGAACGGACCGACAATGCCGTAGACCAGAAGGCTGATCGAGATCGGCAGCGAAATACCGGCGCGCGTCCAGCCAAATTCGTGCTCCAGCGGCACAATCAGTACACCCGGCGCGCCGCGCACTCCTGACGCCACCAGCAACACCAGGAAGGTCACGACGACGACGATCCAGCCGTAATGGATGCGGCGCAGCGGCGCGATGGACGACAGGCTCATCCCATTATTGTCGCAGCGGTCGTGGCAAAGGCCAAGGGCCGCTTCGCATGGGAGGAATGCGGCTCAGACCTTTAGTGGGCGCGGTGCCGATCGCCAACCGTGGACGAAATTCCCGGCGATAACGAAGGCGGAGTAGGCGAGGATGCAGGCCAGCACCGACGCCGAATAATGCAGCCGTCTATCGAACGATTCCAAAGCGAAGACAAAGACCGGCCCGAGCGCGCGGATGATCTGCGCGGTGAGGGGCGGCGTCAGCGCTGTGCCGACCTGCATAGCGTAAAGCGGCAGGACGATCAGCGCTGTGGTCGCGACGGCGAGGAACCCGGCGTTTCCGATGCCGTGGATGCCGCTCGGCCCGCCGCGTGCGATCTCGACTACGGCGGCGACCGCGATGATGAGGATGTAACGCACCGTCGTCACCATCGCCGAACCGACGCCGAGATCGTTGAGCCGCTTGGCGTAGAGCAAGCTGACCGTGATCGAGGTGCCGCCGACGATCAGCAGGCCGAGCGCTTCGGTCGCGGTCTGCGGGTCGAGCGTCGCGACACCGGACCGCTCTGTCAACACCACCCCCCACAGCGCCGCGATGCTCAGCGCGATGCCGCCATAGCTCGCCCATTCGGCTCCGCCGATCCGCTGCGGCTGCGCCAGCTTGATGCCGGCGACGCCCAGCGCCGCCACCGCGAGCGGCGCCATGCCGCTATGGATGGTGTTGACGATGGACGGTTCGAGATGCGTGAGGCCGAAGAAATAGCAGCTCCACGCAATTGCCGTGGTGACATTCATCGCCGCCACGTCGCGCCAGTGTTTGCGCACGATGGCCCACTCGGCGCGCGCCTTGGTGAAGGCGATAGGCGCAAAGATCGCGGTGGAGAGGACGAAGGCCAGCAGGATGATCGCGAAAAAATCGACGCCCTGAAACAGATGGCCGAGATAGACGTCGCGGAACGCCTGCGACAGGCAGAAGGTGAGCACGAGAAGCGGGCCGAGCAAGCCGGACATGATCTGATTCCTTTTCCCAAGGATGGAATCAGGGTAGGCGTCGAAGGCGCGCCACGCGCTCCGCTCCTTGCGGCCGAATTCGAATTTCGATGTGGGCTAGATTTCGATCTGCCCGCCCAACTCGATGACGCGGTTGGGCGGGATGCGGAAGAACTCGGTGGCGTCGAGCATGGTGTTAGACATCAGGATGAACAGGCCTTTGCGCCACCGCCAGAACCGCGTCTTTTTGCTCGCGACGATCTTCTCGCGGCCGACGAAGAACGAGGTTTCGAGCAGCTTGAACTGGAAATGCATGATCCGGCACT
Organism: Allostellaceae bacterium; assembly: GCA_025451725.1. Classification (GTDB taxonomy): domain Bacteria; phylum Pseudomonadota; class Alphaproteobacteria; order ATCC43930; family CGMCC-115725; genus JAATGI01. The sequence goes on along the minus strand of JANWJX010000067.1, from coordinate 23,984 downwards.
GGGCCAGCGCGCGCGGAATATTCGGCTGGTCCATGAAGCCGTAATGCAGCGTGATGGTGTGGAAATTCTTGTCGAGATGTCGGATCTGTAGCCGCTGGTCGTCGCCGACATGGGGAATGTCCTCTGTCATCACCGTCATCAGAATGACGCGGTCGGCGAGAACGTGATTGTGCTTGAGGTTATGCAATAGCGCGTTCGGCACCCTGTCGTTGTTGGCAGTGGTGAACACCGCGGTGCCCGGCACGCGTACCGGGTGATCGGGCTTGAGCGACGTGATAAAGGTTTCGAGCGGCAATCCGCCGACGGCGCGCGCCGCGGTCAGTTGCGCGCGGCCGGTGCGCCAGGTCGCCATCACGGTATAGACCAGCGCCGCAACCGCCAGCGGGAACCAGCCCCCTTCCTCGATCTTCAGCATGTTGGCCGAGAAGAACATCAGATCGATCGCCAGGAAGAGGCCGAACAGCAGCGTCGACCAATAGAAATTCCAACGCAGCACGCCGCGCATATAGGCGAAAGCGAGGATCGTGGTGATGGTCATAGTGCCAGTCACCGCGATGCCATAGGCGGCTCCGAGATTGTCTGAACTGTGGAAACCGAGCACCAACACCAGCACCGCGATCAGCAGGAACAGATTGAGCTTAGGCACGTAAATCTGGCCGACCTCGTGCTCCGAGGTGTGGCGGATCTCGAGTCGGGGCAGATAGCCGAGTTGCACTGCCTGCCGTGTCATGGAGAATGCCCCGGAAATCACTGCCTGCGACGCGATCACCGTCGCAACTGAGGACAGCACCACCAGCGGCAAGCGGAACCAGTCGGGCGCCAACAGATAGAACGGATTTGTTAGCGCCCCCGGCTCGTGCAGCAGCAGCGCGCCCTGGCCGAAATAATTGAGCAGCAACGCGGGAAACACGAAATACAGCCAAGCGCGTCGGATCGGGCGCGCACCGAAATGGCCCATGTCTGCATAAAGTGCCTCGGCGCCGGTCACGGCCAGCACCACCGCGCCAAGCAGGATAAAGCCGCGTGCGGGATCGGCCAGCAGGAAATTGATGCCATAGCGAGGGTCGAGCGCGAATAACACCGCCGGATGCCGCGCGATCTCGGCGCCGCCGAGACAGGCGAGCACGACGAACCATAGTGCCATGATCGGTCCGAAGAATTCGCCGACCATGCCGGTGCCGCGCCGCTGGAACATGAACAACGCCACCAGCAGCACCACCGTGATCGGCACGATGTAGGGCTCGAATAACGGCGTCGCGACTTTGAGGCCCTCGACGGCGCTGAGCACCGAGATCGCTGGTGTGATGACGCCGTCGCCATAAAACAGCGCAGCACCGATCATCCCGGCGGCGATGATCCAGCTTGCGGCGCGCGTGCCGCGGTTGGCAGCGCGGAGGGCGAGGGCGGTCAGTGCGAGAATGCCGCCTTCGCCCCGGTTGTCGGCGCGCATGATGACAATGACGTATTTGAGCGTGACGACGATGAACAGCGACCACGCGATCAGCGACAGCACGCCCCAGATCGATTCCGGACGGATCGAGCCGATATCGTCGAAACACTGGCGCACGGTATAGAGCGGCGAAGTCCCGATATCGCCATAAACGACGCCAAGCGCGCCGATGATCAGCCCGTGCCGTGCCCGGAAGGTGCCGCGCAGCGGGGATTCGTGAATAACGCCGTTACTGACGGTCTGGGCCACTCAATTAGCCTTGTGTCGCTTGCGGGCAGGCGGCGCCCGGCCGGATGGCCTGGCAACGAACAATGGACGATGTCATGGCGAACTGAGGGACGGTCTTGGCGACCGAATCTCCTAGCTTCCAAAAAAGCGCGCCAATCTAGTGCCGCCCGCGCCGGAAATCCACCCTCCGTGCGCCTTCATCGCGGTTGCGGCACTCGGACACACCGAAACGGAATAACATATAAAATACAAAAGCTTGCATTGATATTGGTGTGATTTTCAGAGCCGAGAGGGTTAACGAAATCTCCACTGTCTTAACCCTAATATCGGTTTCGTCATTTTTCGGAGACCGCCGTGCCGGAACAATCCGCGGCCATTTTGGCCGAACAATTGCGCATCGTGATGCGGTCTCCTGCTCCCATTTATTTCGGCGCCTCGCTGGCGGTGGTGGCGGCGATCTGCTTGCACCGCGAACTCCCAGCTTGGCTGCTCGATGGCTGGGTAGCCATGATGATTGTCTGGCAGGGTGTTCGCTATCTTCTGTGGCGTCGCTTCAAGTCGCTCCGCACCGACGCCGAGCGGGCAGGGTGGGCGCGCACCGTCGCGCTGATGTGGAGCATCACCGGCCTGCTTTGGGGATTGTTCGGCGCCGCATATTTGGTGCCGGCGGATCCCGAGGCGCGATTTTTCATGCTCTTCATTGTCACCACCAACATCGCGGGCGGCGCCGTGATCGCCGCCTCTTACGTGCCCGCCCATGCCGGCTATATCGCGGGCATGGCGGTGCCCAGCGCCATCGCCTTCGTTGCGCACGGCACGCGGTATTCGCTGCTACTGGCGGCGATGACCGTGGGCTATGCATTGGCAGCGCGCGGCGCGGCGCTGTTCGGCAATGTTGGCGTCATCGATCTGATCCGGCTCCAGGTCGAGAAAAACAAGCTGGTGAGCAGCCTGCGCGAGGCGAAGGAGGCTGCCGTCCTCGCAAATCAGATAAAGTCGCGATTCCTCGCCAATATGAGCCACGAGTTGCGCACTCCGCTCAACGCCATCATCGGCTTTTCCGAGTTGATGCGCGACGAGATGTTTGGCCCGGTTGGCAATCGCCGTTACGCCGGCTATATCGCCGACATCAACAATTCGGGCCACCATCTCTTGGCAATCGTCAACGACGTGCTGGACCTCTCGAAGCTGGAGGCCGGCAGCATGCGGCTGTCGCGCGAACCGGTCGATCTGGCGGTGCTCGTGGCGGACTGCGTGAAGGTGGTCGAGCCGCAAGCCGCCGCCATGCAAGTTCGTCTGCGTATCGAGGCGCCCGACCCGTCGTTGCGCATCGATGGCGACATGGTCCGTCTGAAGCAAGTCCTGCTCAATCTCCTGTCGAACGCGGTGAAGTTCTCGCCGCCCGAAAGCGACGTCGTGGTCTCGATCCTGCCGGCAACGGACGGCGGCTTGGCCATCACGGTTCGCGACAGAGGCATCGGCATGGACGCGGCCGGCATCGCCACGGCGCTGCGACCTTTCGGCCAGGTCGAAAACGCCTGGACTAAGCGTCATCCCGGCACCGGCCTGGGGTTACCGCTTGCGAAGTCGCTGATCGAACTGCACGACGGAACGTTGCTCATCGAAAGCGAGCCGGAGCAGGGCACCACGGTCAAGGTCGTCCTGCCGTCGACGCGGGTCACTCGTGTCACCAGTTCGGCGCTCGCCGCCGCCTGAGGCTTGTTCGGTGAGGGACCCCCGCCGATACTGACGGCATGCGTCCGCCCGCACTCATCGCGTCGCTGCTTGCCGCTCTCGTCGCGATCGTGCTGTTGACGCGTTTCATGTGGGCGTTTTCCGATTGGAACAAGGAACAGGCTTGCGCGACCGGCGGCGGCCGCAACTGCGCCCACTACAGCGACGACAATAATTAACTAACCGCGACGCCTATCAATCGCCCCAGCCCGAACGTGATGGCGGCGGCGGCGATGCCGATGGCGAGCTGACGCAATCCGGACACCAGGATGCCGCGCCCGGTGAACAGCGTCGTTCCCGCGCCGATGATGAACATGGCAATGCCGCTCAGCACCGCGCTGTAGATCGCGGCACGCGGCCCGTCGACGAAGAACAGCGGGATTACCGGCACGATGGCCCCGGCCGCAAACAAGAGGAAAGACGTGCCGGCGGCGCTCCACGCGGAGCCGCCCAGTTCCTCGGGGTCGATACCGAGTTCCTCGCGCGCCAGGGTCTGCAGCGCGGTGTCCGGATTGCCGATGATCCGGTCGGCGAGCGCCTTCGCCTGCTGTTCCGGCAGGCCCTTGGCCTGATAGATCAGCATCAGTTCCTGCTTTTCCTCTTCGGGAAATTCCGCGAGTTCATCGGCTTCGGTCGCGATTTGCGCCTGATAGAATTCGCGCGCGCTGTTGACCGACAGCCACTCGCCCATGCCCATCGAGCACGCGCCCGCGAGCAGGCCGGCGATGCCGGTCATCAGCACCGAGTGCGCCGACAGGTCGGCGCCGATCACGCCGGTGACGAGACTGAGGTTCGACACCAGCCCGTCATTTGCGCCGAGCACCGCCGCGCGTAGCGAATTGCCGCCGCCGGTGCGATGCCGTCCCTCGATCCGCGCGAGATTGCCACCGCTGACCCCGCCTTTCCTCGGCTCCGCCATCGCTTGCATGATGCGGGCATGCGAACGCTCCGCCGCGGGCAGGCCGGCAAGCACCGCTTCGGGCTGGGCGTCGTAGGTCGCGCCGCCGGTACGCTCCATCGAATTGATGATCGGCAGCACGGTCTGCGGGCCGAAGCGTCGCGCCATCCAGCCGAGCGTGCGGCTGCGCCAGCTCGGGCGCCCTCGCGGATCGGCCGCGCCGAGGGCGGCGAGGCGCTTCTTCCAGAATTCGGCATGCGCCTCCTCGACCTGCGCGAGGCGCGAATAGACTTCCTTGAGTTGCGGGTTGGCTTCCGCGTCCGACATCGCGCGGTAGAGCGACGCGCTGTCGACCTCGTCCTGGACGTTGGCGCGGTAGCGTTTGACCGGATTTGGATCCGCCACGAATTCCTCCATGGACTCCGTAGCCAATTCAGGTTGGCGGCGCAATTGCCGAATGCGCGCGTTGCCTCATCAGCGAAATGCAAATGACAATCACTATCGCTATCGCTGCCGACGAACTGAAGCGGCTGAGATCGAGCCCGCCTTCACTGTGCGGCTTGGTGAGCAGGTCGCCGAGCGTCGCGCCCAGCGGCCGCGTCAGGATGAATGCCGCCCAGAACAGCAGCGTGCGCGAGATCGGCGTGAAGAAATAGAGTGCCGCGAGCACGACCAAGCCGGCGCCGAACACCAGCGCACCGCCTTCGAAGCCAAGCCCGCCATCGTCGGCGAGAAAATCGCCAAGCGCGGTGCCTAGCGTGTTCGAGGTGAGAATGGTGAGCCAATAGAACATCTCGACACGTGGTGTCTTGATGTTGTTGACCGAGACAGATCCTTCGGCCAAGTACCATGCGCCAAGTACGACCAGCACCAGCACGAACAATAGCGACGAGCCGCCGACATAGCCGATGTCGAGCGAGCGGTCGGCGAAGTCGGCCATCGTCGTGCCGACTGTCGTGGTGGCGACGATCACGGCCCAGTATAAAAACCGGTGGAAAGAGCGTGCCCTGATCTGCGCGGCGACCAAGACAAGGAAGAGCGCGAAAAAGATCACCGTGCCTACGGCGTAGCCCAAATTCATCGTCATCGTTATGGCGTCGCCGCCGGTCTCGCCCAGCGTCGTCGCCGCGATCTTGACGATCCAGAATCCCAGCGTCACCGCCGGAACCTTGCTGCTATGCGCGACGGTCGGATTGCTCATGCCGTTCCCCGTTCACTATGATATCGCGCGGCGGCAATGGGGAGAGGCATTTGGCTGTGACCGTTTCGGGCGCGATCGATTGCGACGTCCATCCCGCGCTCGCCAATACCGACGCGCTGTTGCCGTATCTCGACGAATATTGGCGCGAGATGGTGGCGATCCGCACCGTCGAAAATCTCGATCTCGGTTCCTATCCGCCCGCAGTGCCGCTCGCCGGCCGGCCCGACTGGCGGCCGCAACGCGGCAAGCCGGGCAGCGATCTCGCGCTGTTGCAACGCGACGCGCTCGACGCGTTCGGCACGCGCTTCGCCATCTGCAACACGCTCTACGGCGGACCGTATCTGCCGAACGACGATTTCGCCGCTGCCCTCGCGCGCGCCATGAACGACTGGACGACGAAGGAATGGCTTGATCGCGATCCGCGTTTGCGCGCGTCCATCGTGATCGCGCCGGAGAATCCCGAGCTGGCGGTCGACGAGATTAACCGGGTCGCGCCCGACCGGCGCTTCGTCCAGATCATGGTGCTGGCGGCGGGCGAACGGCCGCTCGGCAAGCGCAGCTACTGGCCGATCTATCGCGCCGCGGAGAAGCATGGCCTCCCGATCGGTATTCACGCCGGCAGTTCGTTCCGCCATCCGCCGACCTCGCTCGGCTGGGGTTCATATTACCTCGAGGACTATGTCGCGCACGCGCAGTCCTTCCAGTCGCAATTGCTGAGCCTCGTCGCCGAAGGCGTTTTCGTCGAATTTCCATTGCTGAAAGTGGTGCTGATCGAAAGCGGCATTACCTGGCTGCCGGCGTTCTTGTGGCGTTTCGACAAGACCTGGCGCGGCATCCGCACCGAGACGCCGTGGGTCGATCGGCCGCCGACGCAGATCGTGCGCGACCACGTGCGCCTGACCTTGCAGCCGGTGGACGAGCCGCCGGAGCAAGCGCGGTTCGAGCGCCTCCTCGACCATATTGGTTCCGAGGACATGATCCTGTTCTCGACCGACTATCCGCATTGGCAATTCGACGGCGGCGATGTGCTGCCCGAAGGCTTGTCCCCACAGCATCGGCGCAAGATAATGATCGACAATCCGCTGCAAACCTATCCGCGCCTTGCCGAGACGCGGCAAGAGGCCGTGACATGAGCGACGAGAAAACAGCCGGGCTGGTCGACTGCGATATCCATCCGACCGTCACCGCGATGGCGGACCTCAATCCATATCTGACCGATCGGTGGAAAGGTTATATGCGTGAGTACGGCCCCAATTTCCGCCAGGTGTTCGCCAGCGCCGGGCGCTATCCGCGCTATAACCGCGATGGCGGCGCGCGGCTGGATGCACGGCCGCCGAGCGGCGTGCCCGCGGGCGCCGATCTGCCTTTCATGCGACAGCAGCATCTCGACCCTAACCGTGTCGATTTCGGCGTGCTTCAGCCGCTGCGTCCCAATGGCATCGGCGCGCGCAACCAGGCGTTCGGCGAATCCCTCACCGCGGCGGTGAATGACTGGCAGGCGGGCGCGTGGCTCGGCGAGGAGGGGCGACTCAAGGGCTCCCTCATGCTGACCCGCGAGGATGCGGGCGCGGCGTTGCGCGAGATCGACCGCCACGGCGGCGATCCGAATTTCGTCCAAGTCTCGGTGCTGCCGCACGGGCTCGAGCCGCTCGGACGGCAACGCTACTGGCCGATCTTCGAGGCGGCGGAAGCGCTCGGCAAGCCCATTGGGATTCATGTCGGCGGCACCAGCGGCATGGCGCCGACCGCGACCGGCTGGTGCTCGTATTACGTCGAGGAGCATCACTCCAAATGCGAGGCGATGCAGGCGCTGGTCACCTCGATGGTGATCGAGGGCGTGTTCGAGCGCTTCCCCAAGCTGCGCGTGGTGTTGGTTGAAGGCGGCTTCGTCTGGGTTCCGTCGCTGTGCTGGCGCCTCGACAAGCATTGGAAGACGCTGCGCTCGGAAGTGCCGCATCTGAAGCGCGCGCCGTCCGAATATATCCGCGAGCATTTCTGGTACACCAGCCAGCCGATCGAAGAGCCGGAAGACCCGCGTCACATGCTTGATGCGATGGATTGGGTCGGCTGGGACAAGATCCTGTTCTCGACCGACTATCCGCATTGGGATTTCGACGATCCCAAATTCGCCTTCGCGCGTCTGCGCCTGACGTCGGAACAGCACAAGAAATTGTTCCGCGACAACGCGGCGAACCTCTACGGGCTGCAATAGCGGATGCCGCAACGCTACGTCGTCGCCAGGGTCGGCGACATTCCGACGAACGGCAGCAAGGCGGCGACCGTCGCCGGCCGCGAGATTGCGATCTTCGATCTCGACGGCGAATATTTCGCGCTTGCCAACCGCTGTCCGCATGAGGGCGGGCCGCTGTGCCAGGGACGGCGCACGGCGCTGTTTGAATCGAAGCGGCCCGGCACGTTCGTCACGTCGCGGCCCGGCGAGATGCTGCGCTGTCCATGGCACGGCTGGGAGTTCGATATCCGCACCGGCCGCTCCTATTGCGATCCCGACAAAATGGGCGCCCGCGCGTTCGGCGTGACGGTCGAGCCGGGCGCGCGCCTGGTCGAAGGGCCGTATCAGGCCGAAATCTTTCCGGTGTCGCTCGACGACAACTACATTGTGGTGGAGATCTGAATGGAATTGAATCTCAAGGGCAAGACCGCGGCGATCACCGGCGGCAGCAAGGGGATCGGCTTCGGCATCGCCGAGGAATTCGCGCGCGAAGGCGTGAATCTTCACCTCGCGGCGCGCAGCGGCGACGAACTGAAGCGCGCGGCCGACGATCTGCGAAAGCGCTTCGGCGTCTCGGTCGATACCCACGCCGTCGATCTGTCGAAGCGTGCGCCGCGCGACGCCTTCGCGCGCACGGTCGCGGGCGTCGATATCCTGGTGAATTGCGCCGGCGCGATTCCCGGCGGCACGCTCGATCAGGTCGACGAAGATCGCTGGCGCGAAGGGTGGGAGCTGAAACTGTTCGGCTATTTCGGCATCACGCGCATCGTCTACAAGGAAATGTGCAACCGAAGGCGCGGCGTCATCATCAACATCGTCGGCGCCGGCGGCGTGCTGACCGGCGCCGGATATATTTGCGGCGGGCCGGGCAATTCCGCCGTCATCAATTTCACCAACAGTCTCGGCGGCGAGAGCATTCGTTACGGCGTGCGCGTCGTCGGCATCAACCCCGGCCCGGTCGATACGCCGCGCCTGCAATGGCTGCAGAAACAGGCCGAGGAAAAAGTCGCGCCGCAGGACCTCGAGACCTGGCGGCGTCAGCGCTTCAACGGCATGGCCTATGGCCGCCCGGCGAAAGTCGACGAGATCTCCGGCATGGCGGCGTTCCTCGCCTCGGACCGCGCGTCCTACATCACCGGCACGATGATCAACATCGAGGGCGGCACCATCGCGCGCGGCGGCGCGCCGGGCGCGCCGATCGGCAGCAACAGCTAGGCGGCGAGAATCCGGGCGGCCGTATCCTTGCCGTTGGCGAGCGCGGCTTCGACCGTGCCCATGTCGGCGCCGCGATAGAGCGCCTCGCCGGCGTAATAAAGCGTGCCGAGCGGTTTCGACAATTCGTCCTGCGCGTCGTGGCTCTCCGGCGTCGCGTAGGAATAGGCGCCCCGCGCGAACGGGTCACGGCCCCAATGGATCGCCCGCGCCGCGGTGAGATGCGGCCGCGCGTCGGTCGCGAAAATACGCGACACCGCGTCGAGCCCCCGCTCGATCAGTTCCGCCTCCGACAGCGTCGATTTCGCGGCGCGCGGCCCCGCGAACCAGCCAGTCAATACGGTGTGCGGCCGCGGATACTGTGTCCACCAGGTCGGCACGAACTCGTCGGACAAGAGGAACGACAAATGCGACATGTCGCGGCCATGCGCGCTCTTCCAGAACATGGTCTTGAAGCCGAACAGGATCTTGATGACGTCGCCATAGCCGATCGCGTCGGCGGCGGCGAGCTTCGGCACGAACGCGCCGCCAAAATCGATGTCGTGCAGCACGGGCAGCGGCACGGTGTTGAGAATCCGATCGCCGGTTATCGTCGTGCCATCGGCGCAGCGCACCGTCGCGCCCTCGACCGACTTGACCTCGACGTTGAACCGGATCGCGCCGCCATGCTTCCGGATTTCCGCGGCGAGAAATTTCATGATCGCGCCATAACCCTCGGCGACGCGGCTCGATTGACGCAGGCCGCCGCCGAGCCATTCTTCCCGCAAGGCAAAGGTGCTGGCGCGGTTCGGATCCGCGGCGTCGTAGCCCTCGGTCATGCGGATGATGGAGCGGCGCAGCGCGGCGAATTGCTCGCCGGTGAAATTCCGGTCGAGGAATTGCGCGATCGGGAGATCGTGCTTCAGCGCCGCGAGTTTTTCCGGCAGCAACTCGAAGCCCGGCGCGTCGTCGTCGCGGTCGGAAACGGTTCCGCCGCGCATGTCGAGCCGTTCGCCGTCGCGCCGGCCCTGCAACAGCGTCAGTCCGGCATCGGCAATCAGTGTCTTTGTGACGGGCGCGTCGCCGTGAATGAATTCGGCGCCGCCCTCGGCGCGATAGCCAAACTCGCTTTCAGGCAATTCCCAGATGCGGCCGCCAATTCGGTCGCGCGCTTCGAGGATGGTGACGCGATGGCCGGCGCGCGCGAGTTCGCGCCCGGTCATCAATCCCGCCGCGCCCGCGCCGATGACGATAATGTGGATGAGGGCGCTCCTTACGTCACTTCGCGGCGATCTTGTCGAAATTGAGCCGCATGTCGTCGAACATCTTGATCGCGGTGGCGCGGCCGGCGCCGATCACGCCGCCGCCCGGATGCTGGAACGGTCCGACCAGATAAAGCCGCTCGACCCCCGGCACGGTGTAATTGCCCAGCTCCGGCGTCGGCCGATGCGCGCCCGACTGATAAGCGTTGGGCGCGATGCCGTGAATATCGCCGCGGCGGAAGCTCGACGATGTACGTTCCATGTCGAGCGGCGTGTCGTCGTGATGCGCCAGGATATTGGCCGGCGTCAGGTTCGAGATGAACCCGCCCATGTGGTCGAGCATGCTGTCGGCGAATTCCTTTTTCTTCGCGTCCCAGGCGGCATGGCCGCCCTGTGGATGCTCGTAGGGACAATAGTCCCAGGCATGCATCGTCGCCTTGCCCGCTGGCGCGCGGCTGGGGTCGAGATTTGACGGCGAGCCGAGCCCGACGAGGCGCGCGCGCGGCATGCGGCCGTAACGCAGATCGTCGAAATGCTCGCGCAGATCGTTGAGGCTCGGCGGCAGCAGTTCGATCATCATCGCCTTGCCGACATGGTCGCCGGCCTTGAATTTGAGCGGCTCGTTCAGCGCCGCGTGGATGGTGAACACGCAATTGGCGCCGATCTCGGTCTTGGCGGCGTCTCGCGCCACCTGCGGGTCGATGTCCACGACGAACGCGCCGATATCGTGCGGATGGATCGCGCCGATGACGCCGTCCTTCGCCATGAATTCGCGCCCGTCCTTGGCGTGCACGCCGGCGGCGCGGCCGCCCGAGACGATGACGCGGTCGCAATCGACGCCGGTGATTACCTGACCGCCATTGTCCTCGAGTAGCTTCGCGAGCGCGCGGGTCAGGGTGCCGCTGCCGCCGACCGGCACGCCGATGCCGTATTGCTCGAGAAAGGCGAGGAACACGAACAGGCCGAGGCCGGTGCCTTTTTCCTCCGGCCCGACTAGGTGCTCGCTGACGATGCGCAGCAAATGCAGCCGCACGCGGTCGTTCTCGAACCATTCGGTGATGATGTCGTAGCCGCTTTTCTGCATGGTCTGGAACATCGCGCGGCCTTCGCGGCTCTGATCCATCATCGCGTACATCGCGCCGACCGGCGCCGGCGGGATGAACATGCCGCCCGTTACCAGCGGCAAATATCCCGCCGCCAGTTCGGCGAATTTCAGGTAGCTCTCCGCGTCCTTTTTCGAGAACCGCGCCAGCTCGCGATAGTTTTTCTGGCGATCGCGCCACAGCGGAATCGTCTCGCCGTCGGGAAACACCGAAATCGTCGGCATGTCGGGATAGGTGTATTTCATGCCGTATTTCGACATCAGGCCCAGTTCGTCGTTTTTGATCAGCGGATTGGCCTGAATAAAAATATGCGCCATCGAATGCTGGTCGTGATGGAAGCCGGGCAGGGTGAGGTCGCGCGTCACCACGCCGCCGCCAAACCAGGGTTGGCGCTCCAGCACTGTGACTTTCTTGCCGGCCTTGGCGAGATAGGCCGCCGCGACGAGGCTGTTATGCCCCGACCCGATCACCACAATGTCGCTGTTGTCGGCCACGATTTCGCTCCCCGCTTCGCTGCGCGTGAGTCTTAGCAACCGGCCCCCATGGGCGCAATAACAGTGCCTCCCGCCTCGGGGCCGATTACGCTAGACTTGACGCAAACCATATGAAGGTACGGAACGCTATGCCCGATACCGCCAAGCCGAGCAAGCAAGCCCAGGAATTTCGCGGCCGGGTCTATGACTCGATCGTCGACACGATCGGCGCGACGCCGCTGGTGCGCCTGTCGCGCATCGCCGCCGCGCACAATGTGAAGGCCGACATTCTCGGCAAGTGCGAATTCTTCAATCCGCTGGCCTCGGTGAAGGACCGGATCGGCCTCGCCATGATCGAGGCGGCCGAGCGCGAGGGCCGCATCAAGCCGGGCCGCACTGTTCTGGTCGAACCGACCTCGGGCAATACCGGCATCGCGCTGGCGTTTGTCGCGGCGGCGAAGGGCTATCGCCTGATCCTGACCATGCCGGATTCGATGTCGCTGGAACGGCGCAAGATGCTCCTGATCCTCGGCGCGGAGCTGGAATTGATCCCCGCGGCGCGCGGCATGAAGGGCGCCATCGAGCGCGCCGAGGCATTGGTCGCGTCGCTGCCCGACGCCTACATGTTCCAGCAGTTCCAGAATCCGGCTAACCCGGAGATTCACCGCCGCACCACCGCGGAGGAGATCTGGCGCGACACCGCGGGCGTGGTCGATTATTTCGTCAGCGCAGTCGGAACGGGCGGCACGCTCACCGGCGTCGGCTCGGTGCTGAAACAGAAAAAGCCGGGTGTGAAGATCATCGCGGTCGAGCCCGAAGACAGCGCCGTGCTGTCCGGCGGCCCGCCCGGCCCGCACAAGATCCAGGGCATCGGCGCCGGCTTCATACCCGCGATCCTCGACGTCAAGCTGATCGACGAGGTGCTTCGCATCTCCAACGACAGCGCCTTCAGTCATTCGCGCGAACTCGCGAAGGTGGAGGGCATTCCGGTCGGCATTTCGTCCGGCTCGGCGGTGGCGGCGGCGATCGAGCTTGGCTCGCGTCCCGGCATGGCGGGCAAGTCCATCGTCGTGTTGCTGCCGGATTCCGCCGAGCGCTATCTTTCGACGCAATTGTTCGACGGGCTATGACCGAACTTTCGGAGACACAGTTCCATCGCTATGCCCGGCATCTGATCCTCGACCAGGTCGGCGAGGAAGGGCAGGAGAAGCTGCTCGCGTCGCGCGTCCTCATCGTCGGTGCGGGAGGGCTCGGCTCGCCGCTGCTGCTCTATCTCGCGGCGGCCGGCGTCGGCACGCTCGGCATCGTCGACGACGACACGGTCGATCTCTCCAATCTGCAGCGCCAGATCGTGCATCCGAGCGGCGCGGTCGGCGCCCTCAAGGTCGACAGCGCGCAAGCGACGGTGGCGCAGATCAATCCTGACGTGATCGTGGAGCGGCATGCGCTGCGGCTCGACGGCAAGAATGTGCGCGAACTCGTCGGAAGCTACGATCTCGTCGCGGACGGCAGCGACAATTTCGATACGCGCTACTTGCTTAACGACACTTGCTACGCGGTGGGCCGAACGCTGATCGGGGCCGCGCTGTCGCCGTTCGACGGCCAGCTCTCGACCTTCAAGGCCTATCTCGGGCCGCCGCATCCTTGTTATCGCTGCCTGTTCCGCGATCCGCCGCCGCCCGACACAGTGCCGCGCTGCGAGACAGCGGGCATTCTCGGCGCCGTCGCTGGCGTGATGGGTACGCTGCAGGCGACGGAAGTATTGAAGGAATTGCTTGGCATCGGCGAAAGTCTGTCCGGCACGCTCTTGATGTACGACGCGTTGCGCGCCTCGTTTCACAAGATCAAGATTCCGCGCGATCCCGACTGTCCGACTTGCGGGACCCACTGACCGGTTACTGACTGTCGTGGCGCTTGAGCCACGCTTGCATCAACGCGATTTCCTTTTTCTGCGCCGCGATAATGTCGCGCGCCAGGCGGCGCATCGCAGGGTCCTTGCCGTATTTCAGCTCGACCTCGGCCATGTCCACTGCGCCCTGGTGATGCGGAATCATCATGGCGACGAAATCGTGGTCGGCGTTGCCGGTCATCGGCGCCGCGTCCATGTCATGATTCATCTTGTCCATGCCGGACATCAGCGCCTCGTCCGCGGAAGAATCGTGATGTTCCTGCGCAAGAGCAATCATCGGCATCGTGACGATGGCGACGGCGGTAAAAAGACGGCTGATCCGGGTCATGGCGAAAGCCTCCTAGTGGTGATGCTCATGTCCGTGACGGGCGTAGTCGTGATGACGAGGATCGGACAGCCGGCCGTTCGTAGCCGGCACAATGGTCGGCGACCCGCTTCATCATGGGCGGGCTGGTGTTTCATGCCTCACCGATAAACCTTTCCATCGTGGGAAGGTCAAGCGGCGTCGCGCATGATCGGGGTCATCGGTTGTCCCACGCTCCCCGCGCCAGCGCCATGCCGTAATGCGTCACATGCGCCATCGCGCGCACCGCCGCTTCGGGCGAGCGGGAAAACGGAATGTTGCCGGCGCGCAGTGTCGGTTCGAGCTCCGGCGGGAGGGTCGATCCGGCGCCGAAGATCGCGTAGATCGTCGGCTTGCCGCTCGCCGCGATCGGCGGAATCGCATGGCGCGCGGTCTCGAGTGGAATCGGACCGCTGCCGCCGACCATCGCGACCACGAGACTGCCTACGGATGCGTCCTCGATCAACGGCGCGACCGCCTTGCCTAGGAGGTCAAACTGGAACGCGGTCTGCGCCGTCACGTCGAGCGGGTTGCCGACATAGGCGAAGCCGGGCAGGAGCGGGCGAAGCCGCTCTTTAGTCGCGTCCGATAGTTCCGCCAGCGGCAGATCGAGTCTGTCGCACAGGTCATAGGCCATGCCGCGGAACGCGCCGGAATTGGTGAGGACGGCGAGCCCCGGCTTCGGCGGCGCCGGGTAATGGCAGAGCAGGGTCGTCACGTCGACCCATTCGTCGAAGGATTCGACAAGGATCACGCCCTCCCGCCGCGTCAGCTCGCGCGTCGCCGCATAGTCGCCCGGCCGCGCGCCGGTATGCGTTGCCGCGGCCTCGCGCGCCCTGGTGCTGGCGCCCGGATGCAGCAGCACAATGGGCTTTTTCGCAGCGCGTGCCCGCCGCGCCAGTCCGCGCAGCATCTCCGGCTTGCGGATTTGTTCGGCGAACACGGCGATGACCGCGCTCTCCTTGTGACCGATCGCGTCGTCGATCACCTCTTCGATACCGAGCGCCGCCTCGTTGCCGGTCGAAACGATGTAGGTCGCGGCGAACCCGCGTAGCCGCAGCGCCGCGCCCAGCGCGACAGCCATGCCGCCGCTTTGCCCTGCGATCGCGACCCGCGGCGTCGCCTGGGCCAACTCCCCGGCGAGACGCGGCGCGAGGCCGAGACCGAGCGAAATGCCGTCGGCGGGATTCTGAACCCCGAGACAGTTCGGCCCGAGCAGCGCCATGTCGGCGGCCCGCGCGATGCGCGACATCTCGTCCTGCTCGGCGCCGCCCGCCGCGTCCAGTTCGGCGAAGCCCGACGCGAACACGATGGCGGCGCCGACTTTGCGCCGCGCGCACGCTGCCAGCGCCTCAATCGTGCCGTTGCGCGGCAGGCAAAGCACCGCGAGATCTATGCCCTCGGGCATTTCGTCCACCGTCGCGACGCAGGGCCGGCCCAGAACTTCGGTGCGTCCACGGCTCACCAGATGGATCGTGCCGCGATAATCGTAATTGGCGAGGCTGCCGATGAGGTTGCCGCCGGTAGTGCCAGGCTTGTCCGACACCCCGACGATGGCGATGGAGCGCGGACGCAGCAGCCGGGCGATGTCCATTCTCAGCTCCGCCCGTAAACCGGCACGATGCCCCCGCTGGTGACGCGATTGTCGGGCGAGGCGAGATAGAGAATGGTCGCTGCCACCTCGTCGGGTTTGGCCCATTTGTTCGGATCGGCCTTGGGCATCGATGCGCGGTTGGCGGGAGTATCAATCGTGCCGGGCGCTACGGCGTTGACGAGAATGTTCTCGTGAACCACTTCGCTAGCGAGCGCCTGGGTGAACGCGGCGACTGCCGCTTTGCTGGCAACATAGGCGGTCATGCCGCCGCCGTGACGGGGCTCGAGGGCTGGCCGGGCGGTGACATTGACGATGCGGCCGCCCGCACCGGCCTTGCGCATGGCGATCACCGCGGCGCGGCTAGTCAGCGCGCAACTCAGCAAATTAGTCTCGATTTGATTCATCAGCGCGGCGCGATCGGTATCGGCGATCGGGTACATCGCGAACCCGCCGGCGATATGGATCGACGCCCACAGCGTGCCGACGCCGTCATAGAACCGCGCCACCGCCGTCTCGTCGCCGAGTTCCGCCTCGATCAGGCGAATTTTGGCATGGCTGCGATGGACGAAACGATCGGCCTCGTTCTTGCTGCGCCAAGGCACATGCACGGTGGCGCCGCGCGCCAACAACGCGCCGACCACGGCGGCGCCCAGCGCCCCCGTGCCGCCCGTCACGACGACCTCCCGATTGTCGTAATCGCTCATTTGCTCTTTGATGCCTCGCCGCGATGCGTTTGCCAAGTCTTGATCGTGGCGGACCTCAGTGCCAGCTATAACACATGTCAGCACCTTCAGTGGATGCGGCGCCATCGGCCCGCTCCGTGGCGCACGATCTGTTGGCGGCGGTCTTGTGGCGCCGCCAGGCGCTGGACGAGGCGTTGGCCGCGCATCGGGGCCTGCCTCTGCTTGTGCCCCGCGACCGGGCGTTTGCGCGACAGCTTATTGCCACCACCCTGCGCCGCCTCGGCCAGATCGACGCGCTGATTGCGCACGGCCTGTCGGCGGCGCTGCCGGATCGCGCGCGTCCCGTTACCGACGTGCTGCGGCTCGGTGTGGCGCAGCTTGCGTTTCTCGGTACGCCCGGTCATGCCGCAGTCTCGACATCGGTCGATCTGGTCGATGCTGTCGGCCATCACAAGATGAAGGGGCTGGTCAACGCGGTGCTGCGGCGGCTGGCGCGCGAAAGCGAGGCGCTGATCGCGACGCAGGACGCGGCGCGGCTCAACACGCCCGACTGGCTCTGGCAAAGCTGGTGCGCCGCCTATGGCGAAACCACGACGCGTGCCATTGCCGCCGCGCATTCGTGCGACCCGCCGCTCGACATCACGCCGCGCGACCCGGCAGCCGCCGACTGGGCGGCGCTGCTTGAGGGCACGACGCTGCCGACCGGCACGATCCGCCGCGAGGAAACCGGGCCGGTGACGGAGTTGCCCGGTTACGACGAGGGAGCGTGGTGGGTGCAGGACGCTGCGGCGGCGCTGCCGGCGCGCCTGTTCGGCAAAATCGCCGGCAAGATTGCGGTCGATCTTTGCGCCGCGCCGGGCGGCAAGACGGCGCAACTCGCCGCGATGGGGGCGCGGGTTATCGCAGTCGACCGATCGCCCGCGCGCGTCACGCGACTGCGGCAAAATCTGGCGCGCCTGTCGCTCGAGGCCGAGATGATCATCGCCGACGCCGCGACCTGGCGGCCGCGCGAGTCGGTGCCGCTGGTACTGCTCGACGCGCCATGCACCGCGACCGGCACGATCCGCCGTCATCCTGACATTCAACATCTCAAATTGCCCGAGGATGTCGCGCGGCTTGCGCCGTTGCAGGCGCGGCTGCTCGATGCGGCGGTCAATATGCTGGCGCCCGGCGGCACGTTGATCTATTGCGTATGCTCGCTCGAGGTCGAGGAGGGGCCGCGCCAAATCGAGGCGCTGCTCGCCCGCGCGCCGTTACAGCGCGTGCCGATCATCGCCGACGAGATCGGCGGACTCGGCGAATGCCTCACGCCTGACGGTGACCTTCGCACCCTGCCGTGCCACCTCTCGGATCGCGGCGGCCTCGACGGGTTCTACGCGGCGCGACTCGTGCGGAAACAATGACATGATCCGACGGCGCGGTGAGACAATGCACGACGTGCGATGAAAAAATTCCCTCCGCGATATCGGCGCGCCGCCGCCCATGCCGCCGAGGCTGCCGGACTCCTGGCAGTGATGGCGATATTCGCGTGTATTCCAGTCGACTGGGCCTCCGCGCTCGGCGGTCGCGTTGGCCGCGCGCTCGGCCCGCGGCTCGCGATCTCGCGCCGTGCGATGCGCAATCTGCGCCGCGCGATGCCGCTCAACAGCGACGCCGAGAACCGCGCGATCGTACGCGGCATGTGGGATAATCTCGGCCGTTCGATGGCGGAGTATCCGCATCTTCGCTGGATCTGCTCGCCGCGATCCGGCCGCGTGACCATTGTCAACCGCGAGGGCGTCGTCGCGATGATGAATGACGGCAAGCCCGGAATTGTGTTCGGCGGACATCTCGGCAATTGGCAGGTTGGGCCAGCGACCGTGCACCGAATGATGGGCGCGAGCCTGTTGTCGGTCTATCGCCACGCCAACAATCCGTGGGTCGATGCCATGCAGCGCCGCAGCCTGGCCGGACGCAACGCCGTCACGAAGGGCGCCGAGGGTGGCCGCGCCGTGCTCCTACACATGCGGCGCGGCGGTCACGTCGGGCTGCTGGTCGACCAGAAACAGAATGATGGCATCGCGGTGCCGTTTCTCGGCCACGATGCAATGACGGCGCCGGGCGTGGCGCGGCTTGGCCGGCATTTCGACTGTCCGGTCGTGCCGATCCGCACCGAACGGCTCGGCGGCGCGCATTTCCGCTTCACCGTGTTGCCGCCGCTCGAGATTGTCAGCTCGGGCGATCGCGACGCCGACGATCTCGAAACCATGACCCAGGTCAACGGGATGATCGCGTCGTGGGTGCTGGCGCGGCCCGAACAGTGGCTGTGGCTGCACCGCCGCTGGCCGGGATGAGGGGCCTACCGTAGCGGATAGATGCGACCCAAGATCATGGCCGCGCTAAACGTGCTGGCGCCGAACAAAGCGCTGGAATTCAAGAATTTGGTGGCGGCGACCGACGGCAATCTCGGCGCGCATCTCGATACGCTCGAGAGGGCCGGTTGCGTCGCGATCGAAAAATTGTTTGTCGGCAAGCAGCCGCAGACGCGCGTCAAGGCGACGCGCGCCGGCCGCCGCGCTTTTGCCGATCGCGTTGCTTACTTGCGCGAAATCTTGGATGGAGGCGGCGATGGGTAAAATTCTCTGGGGGGCGGCAGCGATTGTCGTATTGGTGCTCGCGGCGGTTGCCGGCGTGCTGGCGTTCGACGCGCCGTCGAAGCCGCCGACCCTGGCCTCGATCCAAGATCCCTTCGCGACGGTCGATTTCCGCGACATGCCGCCGGTGCAAACCTATGCTACGCGCGATGGCGTCAAGCTCGGCTATCGCGTCTATGAGGGCGGCGGCGACCAGATCGTCGTCATGATTCACGGCTCCTCCGACGACAGCAGCGGCATGCACGCACTGGCCAGGGCGATGAAAGACGCCGGCGCCTCGGTTTATGTTCCGGTCTTGCGCGGCCATTACGGGTCGCCGCATCAGGGCGACATCGATTATATCGGCCAGCTCGACGACGATCTTGCAGACATGGTGGCGATGCTGCGCGCGGCGCATCCCAAGGCCAGCCTGTCGCTGATCGGGTTTTCCTCCGGCGGCGGCTTTGTGCTGCGGGTGATCGGCGGCAGCGACGAAAAATTGTTCGATCGATTTATCATGATCTCGCCCGCGCTGCCGCCCCGCGCGCCGACGCACCGGCCGAATTATGGCGACTGGGCCGCGGTGGCGGTGCCGCGCATCGTCGCGCTGTCGCTCTTGAACGGCATCGGCGTCGACTGGTTCAATGGCTTGCCGATCGTCGCGTTTGCAACCTCGCCCAAGGTCAAATCGCTGACCAGCTGGTATTCGTTCCGCCTCGCGGTCAATTTCGCCGCGCCGCAGCGCGACTATCGGACCACGCTGCAACGCAGCCGAAAGCCGGTGGCGCTGTTGGTCGGCGGTTCGGACGAGCTGTTCTATCCGGACAAGTTCGCGCCCACGCTCCAGCCCGGCCGGCCCGATCTTAAAATCACGATCGTGCCCGGCCTTGGGCATATTGGGATGGTGGTCTCACCCGCGGGCATCGCCGCAATCGTCACGGCGTGGCGCGAGATGGTGACTCCGGTCAAAACAAGTCGAAATACTCACGCTGTTCCCAGTCGCTGACGTCGAGTTGGTATCGCGCCAGCTCGGCTTCCTTGATCTGACGATAGCAATCGACGAAGGCGGCGCCGAAACCTTCGCGCAGGCAATCGTCGCCGCGCAGCGCGACGAGCGCCTCGCCGAGATGCCGCGGCAGCATCGGCGCTTCGGTCTCGTAGGGCGTATCGGCGGGCGGCGGCGGCTCCAGCTTGCGCTTGATGCCGTCGAGCCCGGCGACGATCTGCGAGCCCATATAGAGATAAGGGTTGGCGGCAGGTTCGCCGGCGCGGTTCTCGATATGCGTGACCTTGTCGCCTGGCGCGCCGATGACGCGCAGCATGGTGCCGCGATTGTCGCGGCCCCAAATCGCGCGGTCGGGCGCCAGCGAATAGGGGCGGTAGCGCTTGTAGCCGTTGATGGTCGGCGTCGTGAAGGCGGCGGATGCGGCGGCGTGGTCGAGCAGGCCCGCGAGATAGTGCCGCCCGACCGGACTTAGCAGGTCGCGCGTGTCGGTGAAGGCGTTGCTGCCGCTCTTGCGGTCGCGCAGCGACTGGTGGAGATGCCAGCCGCTCGACATCACGTTGGGGAGGCGCGGGCGGCACATGAAACTGGCGAGATAGCCGTAACGCCGGCAGATTTGTTTGGTCGCGCTGCGGAACAAAATCATGTTGTCGGCGGGAAGCATGCCGGTGCCGGCGGGGAAGGTGAGCTCGACCTGGCTCGGGCCGAATTCGACTTCCAGCGAGCGCAGCGGTAGATCGAGCGCGGCAAGGTTACGGCGCAGAAGCTCGAATACCGGGTCGAGCTGGTCGTAACGCAACTCGGTCAGATACTGATAGCCCTGCGTCAGCAACGATACGGCGGGGGGATTGCCGGGCTGGCCCGGCTGGCCGGTGTCGGTGGGGCGCAGGCTCGGATCGTCGAGCTTGAAAATATGGAATTCGACTTCGAGGCCGGCGAAATAGTCGTAGCCGGCCTCGCCGAGCCGATCGACCAGCCCGCGATAAAGCTGCCGCGTCGAAAGCGGCATCGGTCGCCCGTCGGGAAAATAGAGGTCGCACAGCATCCAGCCCGAATGCGGCGCCCAGGGCAAAACGCGGAACGTCGATGGGTCGGGCACCATCACCAGATCGGCGCCGCCTTCCATCTCCGGTACGCCGAAACCGCCGCCGGCGCTGAATACCGGAAACACGGTGCGGTGCGACGTGTCCTTCATCAGCAGCGTTGTCGAAAAGCTCCAGCCGTTTTCCATCGCGCCCGGCATTTCCGCCGCGGTCACCGCCTTGCCGCGCAGCACGCCGTGCTGATCGGCGATCGACAGCCGCACCACCTCGATATTCTCGGCAGCGATGCGCTTTAGAATCTCGGCCGCTAGCTTCGCCTGATCCGGCGTGCGAAGCCCATGTCGTTCGACGAAGCTCATCCTTCCGGCACCCCCAATTTGCGGAAGGCATCGATGAGGTGTTCGCGCTGGGCGAGATAATCCGGGTTGCTGCTCGCAGCGCCGGCCCGGAAGTGGCGGATGGTAAACCGCGGATCGAACTCGAACCCGGCCGCGACAGCCGCTTTGGCTTCTTCCAACTTGCCGAGTTCGACCGACGCCGCGGCGAGATAGAAATGCGCCAGCGGGAAATTTCGATTGGTTTCGATGGCGCGGCTGAGCCATCGAGCCGCGTCTTCGTAACGGCCGGAATAGATCATGCCGTTGCCCGCGACGAAGGCGAACAGGTACGCGACCGTGTCGCGCGGACTGAGGCGCAGCGCCTCCAGAATGTGCTTCTCGGTCTCGCCGCCGCGCCCGTCGAAAATCTTGCCGAGCCCGATACTGACATGGGCGTTGACCAGGTTGCGGTCGAGTTGCAGCGCCCGCTCGCATTCGGTGATGCCTTCGCCCGCCCGGTTGGTCCACATCTTGACCATGCCGCTATACATGTGCGCGCGGGCATGCTCGGGCGCGAGGCTCAGCGCCTGGTTCAGCGCCTTTTCCGCCGCCGCGAGGCGCGCTGCGCGGTCGGGCGTGAAGAACGAACCCCCGAACATGGTGTCGACCATCGCGACGCCGACCAGCCCCTCGATATTGCCGGGATCGAGCGCGAGGGCGCGTTCGAAGAAGTCGCGTGCCTTCGTCATATATTCCGGGGTCAGGCCTTTGTTGGCGCAGGCCATACCCTGAAAATAAAGGTCCATCGAATCCGGGCGCGGCGAGTGTTCGGCGCGCCGTGCCTCGGCGGCAATGAGCTGGGTATTGAGCGCGCCGGCAAGCCGCGTCACGATTTCGTCCTGCATGTCGAACAGGTCGGCGACCGGCTTATCGAAACGTTCGGCCCATAGCTGTTTGCCGCTTTCGGCGTCGCCGAGCTGCACATTGACGCGCATCCGGTTGCCGCCGCGCTGCACCGACCCTTCGAGGACATACCGAACGTTCAGCTCGCGGCCGATCCGCTTTACGTCGATATGCTTGCCCTTGTAGGTGAAGGCGGTGTTGCGCGCGATCACGAACGAGCCGGCGATGCGGCTGAGATCGGTGTTGAGGGATTCCGTCACGCCGTCGGCGAAATATTCCTGCTCCGGGTCGCCGCCGATATTGGCGAAGGGCAAAACAACGATGCTGAGCCGCGGCGGCTCCGTCGCGGCGACATTCTCGGTGCTCGGTTGCGCCGACGCGGGATGACCGAGCTCGATCGCATAGACCTGCACCGGCCGCGCAATGTTTTTCAGCGTGTGCTCGCCGCGGTCGGCGAATTTCTCCCGCATTTTGTCGCGCACCTGATCGTAGGCGGCATGCGACAGAGCGAGGCCGCCGCGATCGGCGATGCCTTCTAGCCGCGCCGCGATATTGACGCCGTCGCCGAGCAAATTGCCGTCGGCCTCGACCATGACGTCGCCGAGATGAATGCCGATGCGGAAGTCGATGCGTTTTGCAGGCGCGTGCGAAACGTTGCGCGCCGCCATCGCACGCTGCACCGCGACCGCGCAGCGCGCCGCATCCACGACGCTGGCAAATTCCATGAGAATGCTGTCGCCGGCGGTATGGAACAGGCGGCCGTGATTCGTCGTCATTTCGGGTTCGATCACTTCGGTGCGTACGGCGCGCAGGCGGCGCAGCGTGCCTTCTTCGTCGGCGCCGACCAGCCTACTGTAGCCCGCGACATCGGCGGCGAGGATGGCGGTCAGCTTGCGGCGCTGACGCTCGACCATCGTCATCCCGCTTGCCAGGGAGCGGTGCGGCGACGCTTGGCGTCGGCCTCGCGCCAGTAATCGGCCCATTCGTTCGCGGGCGCAACGCCGTCCACCGTGATCGGCAGTTCGTGCCCGTTGGGCCGCGACAGGATCGGTTCTTCGCCCGTCGCGGCCTTGGCGATCGCGTCGAGCAGCAGGCGGCGATAGGCCGAGATCGCCTTGTCGGTCTGGCCGAGATGCTCACGCGTGCGATCGTGGATGCGGCCCTGGCTCTCCACCGCCCAATTGTCGTGGACATTGATGTCCATGCCCATGCCGGTGAAGGTCTGGGTCTTCTGCTCGGCCGCGTTGTAGCCCCAATCGTTGTGGCGGTTGAGGCGCGGCTTGTAGTCGGGGAGCGTGTAAAGTTCAAGCCGCTGCCGCCGCATCGCCTCCTTGTCGACCGGATCGCGGAAGCTGGTGAAGATCGCATACCAGTAGCAATTCTCGTCATCGACGGGGACGTGCCACTGGGTGATGGTCATGGTCTCGCTCAGCGGAATCAGCGCGGCGTGCGGAAAGATCAGGTTGGTGACGCGAACGTGCGTCCGCGCTTCGTCGAGCTTGCGGAGCGCCGTGAGGCGCAGGCCGTAATCCGTGTTATCGACGTCGATGGTCGGCCGGTCGTGTTCGCGCAACACGCGGCTCATCGGCACGTCGGCGTCGATCGAGTTGGCTCGGAACTGTTTGCCATAGGCATTGGCCTGATCTTCGTCCTGGAAAAAGCGATGGAGGAACGAGGCGTGCGCCGGGTCGATGCCGACTTCGAGCGCCTGTAACCAGTTGCAGTCGACATGGCCTTTGAAGGCGAAACTGTAAGCATCGGGCGCGGCGAAGCAATCGAGCCGAGGCAGGGCAGGCGGTTCGCCCGG
>JANWJX010000066.1 GCA_025451725.1 Allostellaceae bacterium | reverse complement strand
GCGACCACCAGCGCGGCGCCCGCGTTCATCAGCACCACGTCGCGCAACGGCCCGGTCTCGCCGCCGAGCAACGCGCGCAGCCGCGCCGCGTTCTCCGCCGGCTCCCCGCCTTTCAACTGATCCTTGGTCACGCGTTTCACCCCGGCCTGTTCGGGGGTCAGCTCGAACTCGCGCAGCGCGCCGTTCTTCCACTCGGCGACGTGGGTCGTGCCGGCGGTGGTGATCTCGTCCATGCCGTCGCCATGCACCACCCAGGCATGCTCGCTGCCGAGCCGGCCGAGCACTTCCGCGACGGGTTTTACCCATTCGGGGGCGAACACGCCGACCAGTTGGCGCTTGACCCGCGCGGGGTTCGACAGCGGGCCGAGCAGGTTGAAGATGGTGCGGGTGCCGAGCTCGACGCGCGTCGGCCCGACGTGCCGCGTGGCGCTGTGGTGGCGCGACGCCATCAGGAAGCAGATACCGGCTTCGCTGAGCGCGCGCTGCACCAGCGCCATGTCGCAATCGAGATCGACGCCGAGCGCGGCGAGAATGTCGGCTGAGCCCGATTTCGACGAAAAATTGCGGTTGCCGTGCTTTGCCACCGGCACGCCCGCGCCCGCGACCACGATCGCGGCGGCGGTCGAGACGTTGAAACTGCCCGAGCCGTCGCCGCCGGTCCCGACCGTGTCGATGGCGCCGGGCGGCGCTTCGATGTGCAGCGCCTTGGCGCGCATGACCCGCGCGGCGCCGGCGATCTCGCTGACCGCCTCGCCGCGCACGCGCAGCCCCATGAGGAACGCGCCCATCTGCGACGGCGTCACCTCGCCCGACATGATCTGGTCGAACGCGGCGGCGGCCTCGTCCTCGCTGAGGATCTGGCCCGCCGCCACCTTGGCCAGCACGGCGCGGAAATCGGTCGCGCTCATCGCATGTCAGGCCGCGAGGCTTTTCCCCGAGGCCAGCGTCAGGAAGTTGCGCAGCAATTGGTGGCCGTGCTGGCTTTCGATGCTTTCGGGATGGAACTGCACGCCGTGGATCGGGCGCTCGGTATGTTGCATCCCCATCACCAGCCCGTCCTCGGTGGTCGCGGTGACGCGCAAGCTGGCCGGCAGGGTGGCGCGCTCGACGATCAGCGAGTGATACCGTGTCGCCGTGAACGGCGAGGGCAGGCCCGCGAACACGCCGCTCCGGTCATGGAGGATACGACTGACCTTGCCGTGCATCGGTTCGGGCGCGCGGATCACCTTGCCGCCGAACGCGGCGCCGATCGCCTGGTGGCCGAGGCAGACGCCGAGGATCGGAATTCGGCCCGCCTTCTGCACCAATTCGATGCAAATGCCCGCGTTCTCGGGGATGCTGGGGCCGGGCGAGATCACCACACCCTCGGGCTTCATCGCCAGCAATTCGGCGACGGTGAGGGCGTCGTTGCGCTTGACAATCACCTCGGCGCCGAGTTCGCCCAGGTAATGCCAGAGATTGTAGGTAAAGCTGTCGTAATTATCGATCAACACAAACATGTCGCAACGCTATCCCTTTAACTTGCCAGCGAAAGCCTTATAACAGGTTGCAGGCGGGTGACGGAAGGATTCCGCCCGAGAGGCTTGCGTTCGTTGGCCGATTCGTCGGGAAACGGCCCCAGGTCACTTGACATTTACCTGTCAAAAGGCTGGCATCGTGCAGGGCTCGGGCTACGTCCCAATGGAAGAGCGGTTAGAGAATTTTGTTAACCTGTTGAACCAGCAGCGCAAGGCGCGGCCGGTGCCGCAGGAGCTTGCCAAACTGCCCAACTGGGCGCAGCGCGAGTTACTCAAGCAATCGGCCGTGAATGGCGCGGCGAAGGTCGAGGCCAACGGCGTTGCCGCCAAACCCGAGGCCGCCGTCAACGGCAAGAATCACGACGCGGCGCCCAAGCCCGAAATCGTCGTTGCGGCAAAGATCGAAGCGAAGAAGGTCGAGCCGCCGAAGCCGGTCGAAGCGAAAGCGCCGCCGGTCGTCGAAGCGAGAGGCACCCCACCCAAACCCGAGACGAAGGCGCCGGTAACGCTGCCGATGAGCGCGGCCGACAAGGTACGCGATCCGCAGAGCCTGCTCGCGAAATTCCTTGCCGAGGAAACCGCGCGGCCGGAACGGCCGAAGGCGCCGGTCGTGATCGACGCGAAGGCGGAAGCCGCCGAGCCCGCGCCGTCATTTTCCGACAAGCTCGCCGACAAGCTCGCGCAAAAATTTGCCCAGCCGTCCGTGGCAATAGCGCCACCGACCGACAAACCGGCAGTCGAAAAAAAGCCGGACGACAAAGAAAAAATCGAGCCGCGAGCGCCGCAGATCGGCGCGAAGAGCGATGAAGTCGCGCCGCAATTGACCGACGGCGCCGAGATCGTGCCGATGCAGCCGATTATCGCCGAGGCGCTGGCGTCGCCGCGCGCCGGCGGACGGCCGATGGCCTACGCGCTTGCCGCCGCGGCGGTGATCGCCGCCATCGCCGTCGTGGTCGGCGCGTACTGGTACACCCGTAACGGCGCGCCCGAAATCGCCACGGTCAAGACGATCGGGCCGTCGGTGACGGTCGCCAAGCAATCGCCGCCGCCAAACACCGCGAAACTGCCGGTTGTCGCCGAGAAGCCGAAACCGCCGACGCAGGCCCCGGCGCCGAAGATCGTCGAGGCGAAGCCGAAGCCCGTCGCTGTGCCCGCGCCGCCGGCCGTCGCCAACATCAAACCGGCGACCCCCGCGCCGACGACGGCGCAAGCGCCAGCACCCAAGCAGGACGCAACGCCCGACGCGAAACCTGAAATCAAGATCGCAACCGCGCCGGCAGCCCCGACGCCGGCGCCCGCGGCCAAGCCGAGCGTCGCGGAAGGGAAGACTGAACTCAAGCCCGCATCGGCCCCGGCCCCGGTCCCGGTCAAACCTGTCGCGCCCACGGTCGCGGCGACGATGCCGGCGCTCACGCCGCCCGTGATATCGCCCGCGCCCCCGCCGTCCGCGCAGCTCGCGATGCTGACTCCGCCGCCTCCGTCGCCGGTTGCCGCACTCGAACCCGAGACCAAGCCAGCGCCGCCGCCGGCCGCGATGCCGGCGAAGCCGGCCGCGACGAAACCCGCATCGCCCGCGCCGACAAAACAAGTCGCGTCCGCTGATGAGCCGACCTGGCGGCGTTACGCGGTTGCCGCGCCGCCTTTCTCGGGCCAGCCACAAATCGCGATCGTGATCGACGATCTCGGCCTCGACAAGGATCGCACGACCCGCGCGGTGGCGCTCGCGGGGCCGGTGACGCTGTCGTTCCTCGCCTATGCCAGCGATCTGGCGAAGCAGACCGAGGCGGCGCGCCACGCCGGGCATGAGTTGATCGTCCATGTGCCGATGGAGCCGGTCGTGCGGCCGAAATTCGTGTCGTCGAACGCCGGCGCATCGAATCCGGCGGCGCAGGCCGAATTGTTGCGGCGGCTGCGCTGGGATTTAGGCCGCTTCACCGGCTATGTCGGCGTCAACAATCATCTCGGGAACCGCCTGTCCTCCGATCCGGATTCGACTCACACCGTGATCGCCGAGCTGAAGGCGCGCGGCCTGCTGTTCCTCGACAGCCGCCCCGGCGGCGCGGTGTTGGCAGTCGCCGCGGAGCAGGGCGTGCCGACCGTGACCCGCGATGTGCTGCTCGACGACGATGTCGCCGCGACATCGGTGAAGGAGCGCCTCGCCAAGGTAGAGAAGGTGGCGCGCGAGCGCGGCACCGCAATCGCCATCGGCCACCCGCACGACCAGACGCTGGAGGCGCTGCAAACCTGGATCGCCGAACTGCCCTCGAAAGGGTTGCAGCTCGTCCCGTTGACGGCGATCGTCAAGAACCGCGAACAGCACGTCGCCGGCACGAATTAATTTCAGGCCGGCGTACAAACCCCGTCCAGATTTGCGATGCCGATGGTGCCGAGCACCGGGACGTTGCGCGTGCGCACCACGATGCGCGACACCGTCTCGTTGAAGCGGTTGACCAGCCGCCACGACGGCGCCGCGTCGGCGATCCGGTCGATGCGGATGGGGCAGCTCCGGTATTCGCCGGTCAGTCCGTTATAGAGATACGATGTCACGAGTTGCGCGTGACCGTCGCGCGCCGACACGCTGCCGCGCAGGATCACCGCGTCATGTCCGTCCGCGCCGTCGAGCACGGCGCCGCGCGGGCCGGCGATCTGCGCGATGGGAAATTCCTCGATCTTGACGGGCGCGCGCCAGTCCGCGGGATGATGGCTCTCGATGCGCAGCGCAGCGATGGTGTTGCCTTCGACCCGCAAGCCGAGGCAATCGACGTTGCTGTCGCGCGTGTTCGAGATTTCGGCGAGAAACTGCACCGGGCCCGAACGGGCGATACACACGACCGGCGGCGTGGCGGCGGTGCCAGCCGAGCCCGGCAATACGGGAAGAAACAAAAGCGGCAAAAGGAAAAAGCGCGCACGTCGCGCAAACCGGGCGTCGAGCATCGAGATAACTTCAGATGGTTTGAGGTGGGCACTCATAGTCCGCTTGCGCCACGATGCGAAGTAACAATTGTGCGACCGAATGGCGCGCATTCCGCCCGGCGGTGTGTCGGCGCATAATCGGCGTTAAGAAAACCGAGAGGACGATCATGGCCGATGGCTTTACCGACGCCGCCCACGCCAAGCGGCTGAAATTCCGCGAACTGCTGCGCCGTCCCGGTGTGACCGTGATGCCGGGCGGTTTCAGCCCGCTTTACGCCCGCATGGCGCAGATGGCCGGTTTCGAGAGTTTCTTCCTCGCGGGCTCGCAGCTCTCGGCGTTTCTTTACGGCGTGCCCGATAACGGGATTTTCGGGCTGCGCGACCTGGTCGATCATGCGCGGCACATGGCGGCGCGCAGCGACATTCCGATCCTGATCGACGCCGATACCGGCTTCGGCAACGCGGTTAATGTCTGGTACACGGTGCAGGAGTGCGTGCGCGCGGGCGTCGCGGCGTTGCAGATCGAAGACCAGGAAGCGCCGAAAAAATCGGCGACGGTCGCGGGGCGGCGCTGCATTCCGATCGACGAGGCGGTCGGCAAGATCAAGGCGGCGGTCGCGGCGCGCAACGAGCTCGATCCCGCGTTCGCGATTTGCGCGCGCTGCGACATTCTCGGCGCCGAGGGCAGCAATTTCCGCGAGGCGGTCGAGCGCTGCACCGCCTATATCACCGAAGGCGGCGCCGACCTCGTCTGGCTCAACTCGGTCGAGACGCGCGACGATCTGCGCAACGCGTGCCGTGAGATTCCCGGTCCGGTGCTGGTGATCTGGGGCGGCAAGGACGCGGCGCCGAGTGTCGAGGAATACGCGGCGCTCGGCGCGAAGATCGCGCTCTATCCGGTGATCGCGGCGACGGCGGGATTGCAGGCGTCTTGGCAGGTGCTCAACGATTTCAAGGAGCGCGGCACCGTCGCGCTTCAGGAATGGGACGCCGCCAACAAACGCAGCAAATGGGGCAGGGCTGATTTCGGCGCGCTGGTCGGGCAGGCGAATATCCGCAAGATCGAAGAGCAATTCCTGCCCGAAAACAAGAAACGCGATTACGATTCAACCTGGGGCCACAAGACGAGTTTCGCCCCCGACGACGACAAAAAGAACTGAACCGCCAAGACACAAAGGCGCCAAGGAACAAAAAAAGTTTCCCCTTACCGGCGTAAGCCGGTATCCACGGTGCGGCGTTCCGATAGGTCCCGGCTTTCGCCGGGACGGGAGCTTCTTGGTGTCTTGGCGTCTTGGTGGTTAAAAAAGTTTGGAGGAAAGCATGGCCGCACCGCACCGCATCGACGTTCATTGCCATTTCGCGCCGCCGGAATGGCTGGCCGCGCAAGGCCAGAACATCATTCCCGCGATCAAGAACTGGACCGTCGCCTGGAGCATCGAGGACATGGACAAGGCCGGCGTCGAAAAGGCGATGATGTCGGTCACCACGCCGGGCCTGTGGTTCGAAAGCAACGAGCGCGCGCGCAAGATCGCGCGCCACGCCAACGACTACGCCGCCAAGATGCGCGCCGATCATCCCGGCCGGTTCGGCATTTTCACCGCGCTGCCGCTGCCCGACGTCGACGGCGCGTTGAAGGAGATCGCGTTCGGCTTCGACGAACTCAAGGCGGACGGCGTCGGTCTTATCACCAGCTATGGCAACAAATGGCTCGGCGATCCGGCGTTCGATCCGGTGCTCGAGGAACTGAATCGCCGCAAGGCGGTCGCCTACGTTCATCCGACCTCGCCCGATTGCTGCCGCAACATCGTGCCGGGCGTGCCTGACGCCGCCATCGAGTTCGGCACCGACACGACGCGCACCATCGCGCGCATCGTGTTCGGCGGCGCGGCGGCGAAGTTCCCCAACATCAAATGGATCTTCAGCCATGCCGGCGGGACGATGCCGTTCCTGCTCGAACGGTTCGAGGGCATGGCGAAGCAGCCGAACTACGCGTCGAAATTCCCCAACGGGTTTGCCGAGGTGGCGCGGCGTTTCCACTACGACACGGCGCAAGCGGCGAACAAGATCTGCATGGCGGCGCTGCGCGAGATCGTGCCGGCGTCGCGGATCGTGTTCGGCACCGACGCGCCGTTCCGCACCTCCATCGACCATGTCCACGGCTTGCAGAATTGCGGCGTGTTCAACGCGGCGGAGCTGAAGGCGATCGGCCGGGAGAACGCGCTGGCGCTGCTCAGGCCTTAAACGCCGGGACGACTTTCTCGCCGAACAGGCGGATCGATTCCTTGGTCATGTCGTCCGGCATTTTGCCGATGGCGAAATTGCCGCAGAAAATATCGTAGCCGATCTTTGCCTTGCCGGCTTCGAGTTGGCGGATGATGGTCTCGGGGCTGCCGACCAGGGCGAGGCCCTGCTCGATGTTGAATTCGTAACTGGTCGCGGCCTGGCGCATCACTTCGCCGCGCTGCTTGTCGTCGGGCCGTTCGCTGTCGCGGCCCATGCCGCGCTGATGGGTGCCCCAGCCGATCCGCGTCTTGGCGATCGGCCCGCCGCCGACCGGCACCGCGCCGCCTTCGCGCGAGGCGATGAACTGCCGCGCCTGCGCGTGCGCCTGCTCGTCGGTCTCGGCGACATGGACCTGACGCATCAGGAACACCCGCGGCATCGGCCCTTATGGCCGCACGATTTCCAGCTCTCGCGATAATTGGCGAATTTGCGCGCCACTACCTCGTCAGTGTCGAGATTCTGCGCGACGTGGAAATTGTTGCGCGCGGCGAACTCGATGGCCTGGTCGCTATGCACTGCCGCCCAGATCGGCGGATGCGGCTTCTGAAACGGCTTGGGTTGCGGCAGGGCTTCGTCGAAATGGAAGAACTTGCCGTCGAACGTCACCTCGTCCTGCGTCCAGGCCTTGCGCACGATGTCGAGCACTTCGCCCGCGATGGCGGCGCGCTTGTAGTAATCGACGCCCCAGCGGATGAATTCGTGCTCGTGCACGCCGATGCCGGTGCCGAACTCGACGCGGCCGCGCGACAACTGGTCGAGCATCGCGACGTCCTGCGCGAGGCGGATCGGATGATAGAACGGCAACTGCCACATCATCGCGCCGATACGCAAATTCGTGGTGGCGCGCGCCACCGCGGTCAGGAACACGGTCGGCGACGTGATCCGTCCGACCGGCGAATTCTGGTGCTCGATGACGAAATAGGAATGCCAGCCTTGGCGGTCGAGTTGCTGGGAGAGGGCGATGTGCTCGTCATAGACGTCGGCCATCACCTCGTCCTGCTGGGCGTAACCGCCGACGCCGTCCCACAACGCGAAATCGATTTTGGTCATTCCAGCACCTCAAAAAAACGTTGAACCGCCAAGACACAAAGACACCAAGTTCTTTCCGATAACACCATCGCGCCTGCCCGCCTTGGTGTCTTGGTGGTTCAAGTTTTGTTTAGTTCGCCCACTGTGCCTTGATGAAATCGGCGCCGCGCTCCGCGATCATGATGGTCGGCGCGTTGGTGTTGCCGCTGGTGACCTGCGGCATGATCGAGGCGTCGATGACGCGCAGCCCGTCGAGGCCGTGCACGCGCAACTGCGGATCGACCACCGCCATCGCATCCTTGCCCATTTTACAGGTGCCGGCCGGGTGATAGGTGGTACCGAGATTCTTGCGGATGAAATCCGCGATCTGGTCGTCGCTCTGGACGTGCGGGCCGGGGTCGATCTCGGCGCCACGATATTTGTCCGTCAGCGGCGCGGCGACGAGGCGGCGCACTTCCTTGAAGCCACGGATGATGCCGTTGAGATCGTCGTCATGCGTCAGGAAGCCGGAATCGAGCCTCGGCGCGTCGTCCGGTCGCGCCGTTTTGAGCGACAGCTTGCCGCGCGATTTGGGTTGCAACAGCGAGACGTGCCACGAAAACCCGTGGCCACGCGGAATGAAATGCTGCGGCTGATTCATGAATTGCGGAAAGAACAGGAGCTGGAGGTCCGGCTGCGCCAGATCCGGCAGCGAGCGCACGAAGCCGCCCGCTTCGCACGTGTTAGTCGTCCACGCGCCTTTGCGTTCGAGGAAATATTTGAACGGCGACGCCGCCATCCACGGCAGCGCGCCCGACGACAGGCCGTAGAGCCGCGGGTCGGGGCTGCTCCAGCTCATGAAAATGCCCTGATGGTCGTGCAAATTTTCGCCGACGCCGGGAAGTTCGTGGCGCACCGCGATGCCGAGCGCTTGCAGCTCGGCCGCCGGGCCGATGCCCGACAGCAGCAGAATCTGCGGCGAGTTGATCGCGCCGCCCGACACGATCACTTCGCGTTTTGCCTTGAGGATGGCGGGGCCGCCGTCGCGCCGTCGCACGGTGATGCCGACCGCGCGCTTACCCTCGAGATCGATGCGCTCGGTCAGGGCGTCGGTGATGACCGTGAGATTGCGGCGGTCGCGGACCGGATCGAGGAACGCGCGCGCCGTCGAGGCGCGGTTGCCGTTTTTCTGCGTCACCTGCCAGAAGCCAAAACCGTCCTGTTCGGCGCCGTTGAAATCCTTGGTGCGGCGATATTGGAGCTGCGTCGCCGCCTCCATCGCGATCTCGCCGACTGGGTTTGGATCGCGCTGATCGGACACGGAGAGCTCGCCCCCGGCGCCGTGATAGTCCGACGCGCCGTACTGGTAATTCTCCGACTTTTTGAAATAGGGCAGCACGGCATCGTAGTTCCAACCGTCGGCGCCCTTGTCCACCCAGCCGTCGAAATCGTTGCGGTGGCCGCGGATATAAACCATGCCGTTGATCGCGCTGGTGCCGCCGAGCACGCGGCCGCGTGGGCAGGGGATGGCGCGATTGCCGAGCGCGTCGCCCGTCTCGTACGTGTACGACCAGTTGTAGCGGGGGTTTGAGATCATGCTCCAAATCCCGGCCGGCAGGTCGATCAGGAATTTCTGCGGGAAACCGTGGTCGGTCGGGCCGGCCTCGATCAGGGCGACGGTGACGTTGGGATCGTCGGAAAGGCGGTTCGCCAGGACGCAACCGGCCGAGCCCGCGCCGACGATGATGTAGTCGAAGGAATTGTCACCCGCCGCCATGTCGTCTCCCCGTGTCCTGCCGATTTGCCTTTTATATTGTTCCAAGAGACGGTTTGCGGCAATCGCGGCTCATCGGCATAGTGCGGGCCGAATTGGGAGGGCACATGGCAAAGGGAAAATTCAGCGAAGGGCTGCACGATCTCGGCAACGGCGCCTACGCTTATCTTCAGCCCGACGGGTCCTGGGGCCTGAGCAATGCCGGACTGATCGTGGATCGCGGCCAGACTTTGCTGGTCGACACGTTGATGGATTTGCCGCGCACCCGCACCATGCTCGACGCGATGCGCAAGGCCTCGCCGGCGGCGGACAAGATCGGTGTGCTGGTCAATACCCACTCCAACGGCGACCACACCCATGGCAACCAGCTGGTCGAGGGCGCGCGGATCATCGCGTCGGATGCTTGCTTTCACGAAATGGAACTGGTCGGCTCGCCGTCGGAGGAAGGCTCGATCGCCAAGGCGTGGCGGAAGTTCGGCAAGGCCGGCGAATTCTTTCAAGAGGTGATGTGGCACCGTTTCAACATCGACAATATCGTCCACACCATGCCGACAGAGACATTCTCCGGTGAGATGACGCTGACGGTCGGCGACAAGGACGTGAAGCTGGTCGAAGTCGGACCGGCGCATACGCGCGGCGACATTCTGGTTCATGTGCCGAAGGACCGCATCGTCTATACCGGCGACATCGCCTTCATTGGCGGCCACCCCATCGTCTGGGCCGGCCCCGTCGGCAACTGGATCAAGGCCTGCGATCTGATTCTGAGCTGGGACGTCGAGACGGTGGTGCCGGGCCACGGGCCGATCACCGACAAGGACGGCATCCGCCGGCTGCGAGACTATTTCACCTATATTCGCACCGAGGCGAAGAAGCGCTTCGACGCCGGCATGAGTTATGACGAGGCGGCGCGCGACATCGCGCTCGATCCCTATGCCGACTGGCTCGATCCCGAGCGCATCGTGGTCAACGTCATCACCTGCTACCGCGAATTTTCCGGCAAGGGCCCCGACTTTTTCGGCATGCTCGACGCGATGGCGCGGCTCTATTTCGAGCATCATCCCGAAACGCATCACCTCCACTAACAATCAGACGACGCGGTTCGCCGCCTTGCCGCCCGCCTTGAGCGCGAGCAGGCCGTCGATCAGCGACCGCGCCATGCGCCGCCGTGTCTCGATCGTCGAACTGCCGATATGCGGCAGCATGAACACATTGGGCAGATCGAAATAGCGCGGATCGAGTTTCGGCTCGTTCTCGAACACGTCGAGGCCCGCGGCGCGCACCCGTCCGTCCTTTAGCGCCGCGATCAACGCGTCGTCGTCGATCAGGTCGCCGCGCGCGACGTTGCAGACGATGGCGCCAGGCTTCAGTCGGGCGATGCGGCCGTCGTCGAGATAATGCCGTGTCGCCCCGCTCGACTGCGCTGCCAACAGCAACATATCGGTCAGCGTGGCCATGTCGGCGAAATCGGCGTGGTAGGTCGCACCGTCCTCGAGCTCCGGCGAGAGGCGCGAGCGGTTGTGATAATGCACCTCCATACCGAAGGCGCGGGCGCGCCGCGCGACGCCGCGGCCGATCCGTCCCATACCCAGGATGCCAAGATTCTTGCCGAGTAGCTCGACGCCTATCAGTTGCGTCGCGTTCCAGCCCGGCCAGTGCCGGCCGCGGATCAGGTCGATGCTCTCCGTGGCGCGGCGTGCGGCGCCGAGCATCAGCAGCATGCCCACCTCGGCGACGGCGTCGGTCAGTACGTCCGGCGTGTTCAGCACGGGCAGGCCACGCGCCTTCGCCGCGGCGACGTCGATATGCTCGTAGCCGACCGAGTAGGTCCCGATGACCTTGAGCGAAGCGGGCAGGGCGCGGATCGCGCCGGCGCGCAACTCGGTGCCGAACGACATGATCAGCACCTCGCGTTCACCGAGCGGGCCGTTCACGCCGCCGGGCGGCACCGCGTCGAGAAACGCGCAATCGAACGCGTCGCGGAAATCGGCCTTCACCTCGTCGGGGAAACGGCCGATTGCGAGCACGGACCAGCGGGCGTCGGACATGCTTTCGCTATATCAGCCAGGAGGCGATCAACGCCAGCGCCGTCGCCGTCATGACCGCCGTTGCGATCCAGCCGACGATACGCAGCGCCGGCGGCAGGGTGAACCGCCCCATGATCTTGCCGTTCGCCGTCATGATCATCATCACCACCATCAGCGGCGCCGCGACGATGCCGTTGATCACGGCGCTCCAGAACAGCGCCTTGATCGGGTCGATTTTGACGAGGTTGATCGCGATGCCAAGCAATGTCGCCACCGCGATCAGCGCGTAAAAGGCTTTCGCCTCATGCGGCAGCCGGCCGAGCCCGACCTTCCAGTGCAATGTTTCGCCCACGGCATAGGCGGCGCTGCCCGCCAGCACCGGCACCGCCAGAAGCCCGGTGCCGACGATGCCGAGCGCAAACAGCAGAAAGGCGAATTTCCCGGCGATCGGCCGCAGCGCCTCCGCCGCTTGCGACGAGCTTTGTATGTCGGTGTGACCGTGCGCGTGGAGGGTCGCGGCGGTGGTGATGATGATGAACAGGCCGATGATGTTGGAAAACGCCATCCCGATATACGTATCGATCTCGATGCGCCGGATTTGGGGCTTGGCTTGTTTGGGATCGGCCAGAAGCGGTTTCTGCTTCGGGTCGATGCGCTCCTCCTCGGCTTCCTCGGAAGATTGCCAGAAAAACATATACGGGCTGATCGTCGTGCCGAGAATGGCGACGATGGCGAGGAGATAGTCCTTGTTCAACTCCGGCGCCGGCAGGAACGTCTGCACGGCGACCGTGCCCCAGGGAATGTCGATCGCGAGCGCCGCCGCGACATAGGCCAGCAACGCCAGCGTGATCCATTTGAGGAATTTGACGTAACGCTCGTAGCTGGAAAAAATCTGCAAGGCGGCGCACAGCACCGCGAGCGCGATGACATAATAGGCGCGGAACGTGCCGCCGATCACGAGGTCGAGCGCGTCGCCCATCGCGCCGAGATCGGCGCCGAGATTGATGATGTTGGCGACCAGCAGCAACGCGACGATGAAATGGAGCAGGGGCAGCGGATAATGCCGGCGGAGATTGGCGGCGATACCCCGGCCGGTGACCCGGCCGATCCGCGCGCTGATCTCCTGGATCGCGGCCATCAGCGGGAAAGAGAACAGCATGGTCCAGCCGATGGCATAACCGAACTGCGCGCCGACCTGGGAATAGGTCGCGATGCCGCTCGGATCGTCGTCGGCGGCGCCGGTGATCAATCCCGGGCCGAGCCTGGACCACAACGTAATTTTCATGGGATCTGTCGCCGTGGCGGATTTGTCGGGGCGAGGATATAACGGCGCGTGGCGCGTGTCGTTCCACAATTCGAATCAGGAGAGCGCGATGAATGCCGTCGACGTGATGACCAGCGACGTGTTGACCCTGACGGGCGAGTCCTCCGTGCTCGATGCCGCGCGCACCATGTTGCGGCACCGCGTCAGCGGCATGCCCGTGATCGACTGGAGCGGCAAGCTGATCGGTATGCTGACCGAGGGCGATCTGCTGCGCCGGACCGAGACCGGCACCGAGCGCCATCGCGGACATTGGCTCGAACTGCTGATGGGGCCGGGCCGCGCCGCCGCCGACTATGTCCATGCCCATGCGCGCAAGGTCAGCGAAGTGATGTCGGACCAGATTATTTCCATCGGCCCCGACACCACGCTGGAACAGGCGGTGGCGACCATGGAGAAGCACAAGATCAAGCGTGTGCCGGTGGTCAAGGACGGCAAACTGCTCGGCATCGTCAGCCGCGCCGATTTCCTGCGCGCCCTGGTCACGAAGTCCGACGCCGCGGCCGCAGTGCCGCATTCCGACGAGGAAATCCGCGACAACATCCAGAAGGAACTCGACCGCCAGCGATGGGCGCCGCGCGCCGCGATGAAAATCGGCGTCAACAAAGGCGTGGTCGAACTGTCGGGCAGCATCACCGACGAGCGCGAGCGCATGGCGCTCAAGGTGCTGTGCGAGAATGTCGGCGGCGTCAAAGGCGTGGTCGATCATCTGGCGTGGGTCGACCCGCTGTCGGGCATGGCGATCGAACCGCCCGACGAGAAAAAACGCTAACCCAAGCCGATTGGCGT
>JANWJX010000065.1 GCA_025451725.1 Allostellaceae bacterium | reverse complement strand
GGATCGGCGCAGTAAATCTTTACCTTCTGATTGCGCTCCTTCAGCGCAATGCCGATGCCGGCGAGCGTGCCGCCGGTGCCAACCGAGCAGGTGAAGGCATCGACCTTGCCGTCGGTCTGATCCCAGATCTCCGGTCCGGTGGTCTCGACGTGGATCTGGCGGTTCGCGACGTTGTCGAACTGGTTGGCCCAGATCGCGCCCTTCGGGTCGCTGGCCGCGATCTCCTTCGCCAGCCGTTCGGAGAAATGGACATAGTTGTTGGGGTTGCTATAGGGCGCGGCCGGCACCTGACGCAGATCGGCGCCGCACAGAGTCAGCATGTCCTTCTTTTCCTGACTCTGCGTCTCGGGAATGACGATGACGGTGCGATAGCCGCGCGCATTGCCCACAAGGGCGAGGCCGATGCCGGTATTGCCCGCGGTCCCCTCGACGATGACGCCGCCGGGCTTCAGGGCGCCGCGGGCCTCGGCGTCCTTGACGATGCCCCAGGCCGCACGGTCCTTGACCGACCCGCCGGGATTGAGGAATTCGGCCTTGCCGAGAATGGTGCAGCCGGTCAACTCCGACGCCCGTTTCAGCTTGACGAGCGGTGTGTTGCCGATGGTTTCGATGAAGTCATTTCGGATTTGCATGATGAACTTCTGCGACTACAGGAATTTGCCCAGACTATAAGGCCGCTCGGGCGGCGATCAAGCGCCCGCTCGACGTTTCGGCGTGATGCATCTGCTACTCCACGCTCTGGGAACGTCACAAACAGTATCTTCCCGTCCGAGCGAGTTGACTTAGGACGTTCCGGAACATCACTATCGGCGAATGAACGTTTTTCGCCGTTGCGCCTACGGCGCTCTATTTCTGTGCGTTGCCGCCACTATGGCTTCCGCCGAGACACCGCGGGACACGGTAGTCATGGCCAAGCAGATCGACGACATCGTGTCGCTCGATCCGGCCGAGGCCTACGAATTGTCTGGCGCTGAGGTCATCGGCAACGTCTATAGCCGCCTGATCGACTACGACGCGGCGGCGCCGAGCAAGCTGAAACCCGACCTCGCGATCTCATGGAAGGTCGATGCCGATGGCAAGACCTTCACCTTCGTGATGCGCGACAACGCGAGGTTCGAGACCGGCAAGCCGGCGACGTCGGCGGATGCCGTGTTCTCGCTGCAACGCGCGGTGATGCTCGACAAGGCGCCGGCGGTAATCCTCAACGCTATCGGCCTGACCAAGGACAACGTCGCGGCCGCCGTGACGGCGCCCGACGCGCACACGGTGCAGATCAAGCTGCCGAAATCCTTGGCGCCGAGCTTCGTTTATTTTTGCCTGACCGGCGTGTCTGCAAGCGTCGTCGACAAGGAGACGGTGCTGTCGCATCAGCAGGGAAACGATATGGGCCTGCAATGGCTCGAGACGCATTGGGCCGGCACCGGGCCTTATCGCCTTGTGATCTGGCGGCCCAATGAATATTACGCGTTCGAGGCCAATTCGAAATATTGGGGACCGAAGCCGGCGACACGCCGCATCATCGTGCGTCAAGTCAAGGACGCATCGACGCAACGATTGATGCTGGAGCGGGGCGATGTCGACTACGCCCGTAATCTCGACAAGGATCAGCTCGCGGCGCTGGCGAAAAATCCCAGCATCAAGTTCGACAAGGGCATCAAGAGCGCGATCACTTATCTCGGCCTCAACCAGAAAAACCAATATCTCGCCAAGCCCGAGGTAGTGGAGGCGCTGAAATATCTGGTCGATTACGACGCCATCGCCAACGCCATTCTCGGCGCCACCGCGACCGTGCATCAGAGCTTCGAGCCGGTCGGCTTTCTCGGCGCGATTTCCGACCAGCCCTACAAGTTCGATCCTGCGAAGGCCAAGGAGTTGCTCGCCAAGGTCGGTCTCGCCGGCGGTTTCAACATCACCATGGATGTGCGCAACGCCACGCCCGAACCGGAGATCGGCCAGACGCTCCAGGCCGGCTTCGCGCAGGGCGGGGTCAAGGTCGAGCTCGTGCCGGGCGACGGCAAGCAGGTCCTGACCAAGTACCGCGCCCGGCATCACGACATTTTCCTCGGCGAGTGGGAGCCGGATTATCCCGATCCGCACTCCAACGCCGAAGGCTTTATCGTCAATCCCGATAACCGCGACAACTCGACCATGAAGACGCCGGCGTGGCGCAACGCCTGGTCCGATCCCGCGATGATGAAAGCGGTCGCCGACGCGCTGGTCGAGCGCGACGACAAGAAACGCGCCGCGATGTACGAAAAGATTCAGCGCGATTTCATGGTCCATGCGCCCTATGTCATGCTGTTCGAGCAGGTCGAGGTCGCCGCGCACCGCGCCAACGTCCATGGCCTGACCATCGGCGTCACGTCCGAATTCGACCGCTATGCGGGCATCGCGAAGCAGTAAGAACAAGATTTTGAAACGCCAAGACGCCAAGGCGCCAAGAAGGGATATCGTCATGCCCCGGCTTGGCCGGGGCATCCACGAAGGATGACCATCAGGATAACAATTCGTGGATGGCCCGCCTTCGCGGGCCAAAACGGAAAATGAAGGCGGCTTCCCACACCGCTCGTATCCTTATCTCGGCGGTGCTGACCCTTCTCGGTTTGTTGCTGGCGACATTTCTGATCGCGCGGGTGGTGCCCATCGACCCGGCTCTGGCGATCCTCGGCGATCGCGCGTCGGCGTCGAGTTACGAACAGACGCGCAAGGAACTCGGTCTCGACCGGCCGCTGTATGTCCAGTTCGGCCGCTATGTCGCCAGCGTCGCGCGCGGCGATTTCGGTCGCTCGGCGCTGACCAAGAATCCGGTCGCACAAGATATCGGCCGGTTTTTTCCCGCCACCATCGAACTTGCCACCGGCGCGACGCTGATCGGCGCGCTGCTCGGTGTGCCGGCGGGTCTTTACGCGGCGGCGCGACGCGGCAAGGTCACGGATCATGTGATGCGGGCGCTGGGCCTGTTCGGCTATTCGGTGCCGGTGTTCTGGCTCGGCATGATGGCGCTGGTGCTGTTCTACGCCGATCTTGGTTGGGTGGCGGGACCGGGGCGGATCGACACCGCGCTCGAAGATTTCGTGCCGCACGTGACCGGCTTCATCATGATCGACGCGGCGCTCTCCGGCGATGGCGAGGCGTTCCGAAGCGCGCTGTCGCATCTCGTCCTGCCGGCGCTGGTGCTCGGCTATTTCTCCTTCGCCTATATCAGCCGCATGACGCGTAGCTTCATGCTTCAGGAATTGGGCCAGGAATATATCGTCGCCGCCCGCGCCAAGGGGCTCGGCGAGCGGCGCGTGCTGTGGGTCCATGCTTTCCGTAACGTTCGGCTGCCGTTGATCACGGTGATCGCGCTGGCGTATGCGGGGCTGCTCGAGGGATCGGTGCTGACCGAGACGGTGTTTTCCTGGCCGGGCATCGGCCAGTACATCACCAACTCGCTGCTCTCGATCGACATGAACGCGGTGCTCGGCGGCACGCTGGTGATCGGCGTGATGTTCATCGCCGTCAATCTGATCGCCGATCTTCTCTACCGGGTGCTGGACCCGCGTGCGCGATGACGGCGGAAGCGATGGTCGCGCCGTCGCGGCGCTTTCCGCCGCTGGCGACGCTCGGCGCCGCCATTGTCGTGGCCTCGGCGCTGATCGCGTTCGCCGCGCCGCTGCTGGCGCCGTACGCGCCCTATGCGCAAGACCTGGCGCATCGGCTCGAACCGCCCGGCGGCGCGCATTGGCTTGGCACCGATGAGCTTGGCCGCGACATCCTCTCGCGCCTGATCTATGGCGCGCGCGTCACGCTCGGTATCGTCGCGCTGGTCTCCGTCGTCACCGCGCCGGTCGGTCTCCTGGTGGGATGCGTCGCGGGGTATTTCGGCGGCTGGGTCGAAGCGGTGCTGATGCGCGTCACCGACATATTCCTGGCCTTGCCGCGCCTCATCCTCGCGCTGGCGTTCGTGGCGGCGCTCGGGCCGGGGATCGAGAACGCGGTGCTCGCCATCGCCATCGTGTCGTGGCCGCCCTACGCCCGCGTCGCCCGTGCCGAAAGCCTGACCTTGCGCCACGCCGAATTCATCGACGCGGCGCGTCTCGCGGGCGCGTCGGGCGGGCGCATCGTGCTGCGCCATATCATGCCGCTGTGCCTGCCGTCGGTGATCGTGCGCATGAGCCTCGATATGGCGGGGGTGATCCTGATCGCCGCGGGGCTCGGCTTCCTCGGTCTCGGGGCGCAGCCGCCGACCCCGGAGTGGGGCGCGATGATCGCGACCGGGCGGCAATACATGCTCGACCATTGGTGGGTCGCCGCGATGCCCGGCATCGCCATTGCCGTGCTGAGCCTTGCCTTCAACCTGCTCGGCGACGGACTGCGCGACTGGCTGGACCCGAAGCAGCGATGACCGATCTTCTCGCCGTCGAGAATTTGTCCGTTCAATTTGGCGAACGCGCGGTGGTGCGCGGCGTCAATTTCACGATGGGGCGCGAGCGCGTCGGCGTTGTCGGCGAGTCCGGCGCCGGCAAGTCGATGCTCGGACGCGCGATCATGGGCCTGTTGCCGCCGGGCGCGTCGATGAGTGGCCGCGTCGCCATCGGCGGCGTGCCGTTCACGCCCGACATGCGCGGCGGCAAGTCTGCGCTGGTGCTGCAAGACCCGCGCTATTCGCTCAATCCCGCGATGCGCGTGGGCGACCAGATCGCCGAGGTGTTGCGGCTGCACCTGGCGCTGTCCGCGCGCGAGGCCAGACGCGAAGCAATCGCCCGCCTGGAATCCGTCCGTATCCGCGATCCAGCGCTGGTGTATGAGCGTTATCCGCATCAGCTTTCGGGCGGCATGGGGCAGCGCGCGATGATCGCGATGATGCTGGCGCCCAATCCCGCGCTGCTGATCGCGGATGAGCCGACCTCGGCGCTCGACGCCAGCGTCGCGGGCGGCGTGTTGGCGCTGCTCGACGATGAAGTAACGCGGCGCGGCATGGGCATTTTGCTCATCAGCCACGACCTCGACCTGGTCGCGAATTTCTGCGACCGCGTGCTGGTGATGAAGGATGGTGAGATTGTCGAGGCTTTGGCGGCACGCGATCTTGGCGCCGCGCAACATCCCTATACGCGGCAGCTTTTGGCCGCACGGTTGAGGCTCGACGCATGATCGAGGCACGCGGCATCACCGCCCGGCACGGCGACAATGTCGTCGTGCGCGACGTTTCGTTCGACGTTGCCGACGGCGAGAGCTTCGGCATCGTCGGCGAGTCCGGCTCGGGCAAGTCGACGCTCCTGCGGGTAATCGCGGGGCTGCATCGCGACTGGTCCGGCGAATTGAGCGTCGCCGGAAAAAAACAGGACCGGGATCGGCCGCACGACTTTGGCCGCGTCGTGTCGATGGTGTTCCAGGACCCCTACGGCTCGCTCCATCCGCGCCAGACGGTTGGCCGTGCACTGGCTGAGCCGCTGATCGTGCAGGGCATACGCTACGACGCCGCGCGGA
Source organism: Allostellaceae bacterium (assembly GCA_025451725.1). Taxonomy (GTDB): domain Bacteria; phylum Pseudomonadota; class Alphaproteobacteria; order ATCC43930; family CGMCC-115725; genus JAATGI01. The sequence continues at coordinate 11,689 of JANWJX010000065.1, read as the reverse complement.
TCGACGCGGCGCTGCGCGATGTCGGCCTCGATGCGTCGCATCGCGCGCGCTACCCGCATCAGCTTTCCGGCGGCCAGCGCCAGCGCGTCGCGATCGCGCGGGCGCTGATGCTCGAACCGAGGCTGCTGCTGCTCGATGAGCCGACCTCGGCGCTCGACGCTTCGGTGCAGGCCGATATTCTCGCGCTGTTGCGCCGCGTGCGGCAGGCGAGGGGCATGAGTTTCGTGTTGGTGAGCCACTCCCTCGCCATCGTCGAGGCACTGTGCGAGCGCGCCGCGGTGATGCAGCAGGGAAGCTTCGTCGAAGAAGTGTCCGCCGGCGATCTGCGGCGCGGCAATCTCCATAATTCCTACGCGCGCGAGCTTTTCGCGGCGAGCCGCGGTTTCCGCCGCGCCTTCTGACGCCAGCGCCGCTTGAGGCGCGCGCGGTTGGCGGCGAGCCAATAGAGCGCGACGAGACAGTGCGCGTTTTGAATCCTGCCGTCGGCGACCATCCGCATCGCGTCGCGGAACGGCTTGACCAGGACGCGGATGTCCTCGCCTTCATCCGCAAGACCATGGATGCCGCCGGCTTTGCGCGAATCCACTCGCCCGCAGTAATGCGCGACCAGCTCGGTGAGCGCGCCGGGACTGGCGAGAACGCGATGCATCGGGATCAGTTCGCCGGTGATCTCGATTCCCGCCTCTTCGAACGCCTCGCGCCGCGCCACGGCGCGTTCATCTTCGCCAGGGCGATCGATCAGTCCGGCCACCGGCTCGATAAGCCATCCCGATCCACCGCCAATCAGCGCCGGCAACCGGAATTGCTCGATCAGCACCACCGCGTCGCGGTCGGGGTCGTATAGGGTCAGGGCAACGGCGGAACCACGGTCGATCACCTCGCGCTTGACGACGTCACTCCATCCACCGCGGAAAAGACGGTGCCTGAAACGATAAACATCGATCTTGAAGTGGCCGTCGTAAGCCTTTGTTTTTCTGACAATCTTGACATCCTGTCGGGGCATTTCGTTTCAGCCTCTTGACTCGCGATATAATTACGATATATCGTAGTTTCGTTATATCGAAGTTAGGAGATTGGAATGTTTCGCCATCACTACATGGGTTGGGCCCAAGCCCAGGAGATGGGCCGCCGCCATGCTCATGGATTTTTTGGCCATCGTCACGGGCATTGGCGCGGCATGCGCGCCGGCCGGTTCTTCGACCACGGCGACCTGCGCTATTTGATCCTCAAGCTGATCGCGGACAAACCGCGTCACGGCTACGACCTCATCAAGGCGATTGAGGAACAGTTCGGCGGCGCCTACAGCCCGAGTCCGGGCGTGATCTATCCGACCCTGACCATGCTTGAGGATCTCGGCTACACGGTCGTCGCCGTCGAAGGCAACAAGAAGCTCTATACCATCACGCCGGAAGGGCAGGCCTTCCTCGCCGAGAACCAGGCGCAGGTCGATGCCGTATTCGGCCGGCTCAAGGAAGCTGGCCAGACGTTCGGCGGCGGCCGCGCGCCCGAGATCAAGCGCGCAGTTCACAATCTGCGCCTCGCGCTGGCGACCCGGCTCGGCCGCGGCGCGCTGACCCAGGAGCAGATCCTCGCCGTTACCGCCGTGCTCGATAAAGCCGCGGCGGACATCGAGCGGGTCTAACTCAGGGCGCGAGGATTTTGCCCGGGTTCATCTCGCCGAGCGGGTCAAACGCATTCTTGATTTTGCGCATCAGCGATAGTTCCAGCGCCGCGCGGTAATGCGCCAGCTCTTCGACTTTGAGGCGGCCGATACCGTGCTCGGCGCTGAACGAGCCGTCCATGTCGGCGACAATGTCATGCACGATGCGTGCGAACTCGTCCCAGCGCGCCAGGAATTTTTTGCTGTCGGCGCCGACCGGTTCGCACAGGTTGAAATGCACGTTGCCGTCGCCGACATGGCCGAACGCGACCGGGCGGATCTCGGGCAGCACGTCCTTGACCGCCTTGGTCGCGCGCGTGATGAAAGTCGCGACCTGGCTGACCGGCACCGAGACGTCGTGCTTGATGCCGCCGCCCTCGAATTTCTGCGCTTCGACCAGCCCTTCGCGGATGCGCCAGAAGGCGCGCGCCTGCGCCGTCGATGACGCGATGGCGCCGTCGGCGACCAGGCCGCCCTCCATCGTCTCGCCGAGGAAACTTTCGAGCGCACCGCGCAGGCCGCTTTCCGCGCGGCTCGACGACACTTCCATCAGCGCATACCACGGGAACGACGTGGCGAGCGGATCGGTGACGCCGGCGACATGCTTGGTCGCGATGTCGAGGCCGATGCGCGGGATCAGCTCGAACGCGGTAAGCTGATCGCCGCTCGCCTGGCGCGCGCGCGCGAACAGCGCCATCGCATCGTCGATTTTGTCGAGGCCGAGGAACGCGGTCTCGATCTCGCGAGGCTTCGGAAACAGTTTCATCGTCGCCGCGGTGATGATGCCAAGCGTGCCCTCGGCGCCGATGAACAGATGCTTGAGCGCATAGCCGGTATTGTCTTTGCGCAGGCCGCGCAACCCGTTCCACACCTGCCCGTCGGGCAGCACGACTTCGAGGCCGAGGCACAGATCGCGCGTGTTGCCGTAACGCAGTACGCCGATGCCGCCGGCGTTGGTCGAGAGATTGCCGCCGATCTGGCACGAGCCCTCGGCGCCGAGGCTCAACGGGAACAGGCGGTCGGCCGCGTCCGCCGCCTTCTGCACGTCGGCGAGGACGCAGCCCGCCTCGACGGTGATGGTGAAATCGACGGGGTCGATGGCGCGCACGCGGTTCATGCGGCCGAGCGCGACGACGACGGATTGGCCGTTCTCGTTCGGCACGCCGCCGCCGCACAAGCCGGTATTGCCGCCTTGCGGCACCACCGGCACGCGCGACGCCGCGCACAGTTTGACGATGGCGGCGACTTCCTCGGTCGAGCCGGGCCGCAGCACGATCGGCGTCGTGCCGTGATAGAGGCCGCGCTGCTCGACCAGATAGGGCGCGATGTCGGCGGGCTGATCGAGATAGCCACGCGGGCCGACGATCTGCTTCAGCCGGTTGAGAATGTCGGGCGATGAACCGTCCACGAATTTTCTCCTCGACGCTACTTTAGCGTCCCGCCGCGCCGCGCCGCAAACGATCGTTGATGGCGGCGCCGATACCCGTGTCGGGGATCGGCATGACCGCGATGCCCGAATATTGCGGCAGGTCGAGTGCGCGCAAATGAGCGAAGAGATGCGACGCTGCTTCGACAAGGTCGCTGCGGGGGGAGAGATTCAGCGTCGCGTCCTTTGCCGGCCCGAAGCCGAGCAGCGCTTCGCCGGGCCGCGCGCTTGTGGCGTTGAGTCGCAGGGGAAGGGCGGGGGCGTAGTGCTGCGCCAGCATGCCGGGCGAACGGATCGCGCCGCCGGACGCGGCCAGCGGGCCGATGATCGCACTCAGTTGTTCTTCGGTGATTGCGCCGGGTCGCAACATCGTCGCCGCGCCGGTCAGGTCGAGCACGGTCGATTCAAGCCCGACAGCGCACGGTCCGGCATCGAGCACGGCGGCGATGCGGCCGTCGAGCTCCATCATCACATGCGCGGCGGCGGTGGGGCTGAGGCGGCCGGAGCGGTTCGCGCTGGGCGCGGCGATCGGCCTGCCGACGGCGCGCAATAGTTCGCGGGCGACAGGATGCGCCGGCACGCGCACCGCCAGACTGTCGAGCCCCGCGCCGGCCAGCAGCGACACGCTGCAATCGGCGTGGCGGGGCAGGACCAGCGTCAGCGGCCCCGGCCAGAATTTTTTTGCGAGCGCATCAGCGCGCGCATCGAACGACACGATACGGCGCGCGGCTTCGGCGTCGGGCAGATGCACGATCAGCGGATTGAACTTCGGCCGCTCCTTGGCGGCAAAGATCGCGGCGACGGCACGGTCGTTCGTCGCATCCCCGCCGAGCCCGTACACAGTCTCGGTCGGAAATGCCACCAACTCGCCGGCGCGCAGCAATTCGGCCGCGCGGGAAATATCATTGGCTTTCAACAGTTCCGTCATCTGAGATTCGTCATAGGCACGCTGCCTGGGGCATCCACGACTTTTTTACCGTGAAATCAAAGAAAAAAATGGTGCCGCCGGCGTTGAGGGCCCATCGAAATTCTGGCCCGGTTGCCTGGCCGGACCCGTCGAGCGCATAGTGGATGCGTCGGGAGAAAGAGGAGGACTCCATGCACGCAGTCACCAGGACTTATTCCGGCAAGGCAGCAAAGGAGCTGTTTGACGTTCTCGAAAAGAACAAGAACGAAATCGAGAAGCTGATTCGATCCATCCGGGGTTTCGTCAGCTTTTATCTGGTACGTACCTCGGACGGCGGATTTTCGGTCTCGGTCTTCCAGGACAAGGCGGGCACGGACGAAAGCGTCCGCGTAGCAAGGGATTGGATCGGCAAAAACGCCGCCAACATCGGCGCAAACCCGCCCGTTGTGCTGGAGGGGTCAACCATCCTTCAGGTGAAATAGCACCGCTCGCGGCCGCCTTTCAGGCGGTCCAGTCAATGACTGGCTACGTGGCGCGGCCGCGCGCGATGAAGCTGCTGTTGCGGTATTCGGGCTTGCCATAGGCGAGGCGGGTGCCCTCGAGCGTCGAGACGCTGCCGCCCGCGGATTCGAGGATCGCCTGGCCCGCTGCGGTATCCCATTCCATGGTTGGTCCGAAGCGCGGATAGATGTCGGCTTCGCCGGCCGCAAGCTTGCAGAATTTGATCGCGCTGCCCGAGACCATCCGGGTCGCGTTGTTTAGTTTGGCGGCGAACTCGGCGATGCGCGGCGAATTGTCGTGACTGCGGCTGTGGACGATGACCGGCCCGATCTCGGGCACGCGCCGCGCCGACACCGGTTCGAAGCCGCCATTGACGCGGCGCTTGGCGGTGCCCGGACCTGCGGCGGCGAACAGGAGGTCGATCGCGGGTGCGTAGACGACGCCGAGCACCGGCGCGCCGTTTTCGATGAGGCCGATATTGACAGTGAACTCGCCGTTGCGGGCGACGAACTCCTTGGTGCCATCGAGTGGATCGACCGCCCAGAAGCGCGCCGGCGCGGCGCCTTCGGTACCATGCGCGGCCTCCTTCTCCTCGGCGATGGCGACGACGTCGGGCGCTTCCCGCGTCAGCATTTCGAGGATGGTCGCTTCGGCGACGGTGTCGGCCAGCGTCACCGGCGATTTGTCTTCCTTGCGCTCGACCGCGAAATCTTGGGCATAGATCGTCATGATTTTCGGGCCGGCCGCGAGCGCGGCCGCGATGGCGAGGTCGAGCAGCCCCTTCTTGTCGGCGGTATCCATCAGCCGGCGTGCGCCTGCCGCGCGTCGGCGATCAGCTTTTTCAGTTCGTCCAGCGTCATGGCGCCGGGATAGAGCTTGCCGGCGATGACGAAGGCCGGCGTGCCATTGACGTTGATCGCGTCGGCCAGGGCGAAATCCTTCTTGATGAGCGCTTCGATCGCTGGCGCGTCCATGTCGGCTTTTGCCTTCGCCAGATCGATGCCGACCGAGCGCGCGACTTTGTCGACGACCTTCTCGTCGATACTGCCCTTGGTGTCCATCATGGCGCGGTGAAACGCGTCGTACTTGCCCTGAGCGCGCGATGCAAGCGCGATCTTGCTGGCATAGGTCGAAGCCGGGCCGAGAATTGGAAATTCCTTGTAGACGATGCGCAGCTTCCTGTCGCTGTCGAGCAGGCCTTCGAGAATCGGCTGCACCTGCTTGCAGTAGGGACAGCGGTAGTCGAAAAACTCGACGATGGTGACGTCGCCGTTCGGATTGCCGCCGATCTGAGATTCGGGATCGTGATACAGCGCCTTGTCCTGGTCGCGGATGGATTGTTCCGCCTTCGCAACCTTGTCGGCTTTTTCTTTTTCCTCGGCAGCCTGGATCGCTTCCATCAGCACCTCGGGGTGCTTGACGATATAGTCGTGGACGATGCGCTCCAGTTCCTTGGTCTGCGCGGGCGTGAAATTGTCGGCGGCACCCGCCGGTGCCGCGAAGAAAAGCGCGAAAAAACCGACCAGCGTCATCACTCGAAAAAACATCATTTGTCCTTTTCCCGCTTGGCCTCATCGGCGATGTCGAGCGCGCGCTGATGCGCCGGGCCGGCAGGCAGGAGCTTGGCCGCGCGCATCGCCTCATGCCGCGCCATGTCGTGATCGCCCGACGATGCCCCTTGTTCCGCCAGCGCCAGCGACGCCATGCCCATATTGTTGGTGCGGCCATAGACAATGGCGAGCAGCCGCCACGCTTCGGCGTTCTGCACCTCGTTCCGTGTCACTTCCTCGAGTTGAGCGCGCGCGTTCGCCAGATATTTCGGATTTTCGGATTCGATCTCGGCCTGCGCCAATTCAGTGCGCAGTAGCATCGACGATGGGTCGAGCTGGGTGGCCTTGCGATATGGCTCGACAGCTTCGGCGATGCGGCCGTTTTCGAACAGCATCTGGCCTTTGAGCTCGATGAAATACGGGTCGCTGGGATAATCATGAATCAGGCTGTCAATGGCGGGCAGGGCATGACCGAGATCGGGGATGCGGTAATAGGCGATGGCGCGGGCATAGCGCGCCGTCAACGATTGGTCGGTTTCCGGATATTGGTTCAGCGTGGTCTGCGGGTCCTGCAGAAAGCCGGCTAGTTTGGCCTTCATCCGGCTAAGCATGGTGATGAATTGCGGCGGGTCGGCATTGTCCTTGTAGGGCGAGTTGTTGACGTGCTCGCGGACATATTCGATGCGCTGCTCTGTCAGGGGGTGCGTGCGGAGATACGGCACTTCGCGCTGCCCGTTCATGAATTCCTGCTGTTGCAGGATTTCGAAGAATTCCAGCAATCCCTTTGCCGATTGATGGGTGCGGTCAAGGAACGTCAGCGCGGCTTGGTCGGCGCGTGCCTCCTGTTCGACCGAGAATTGGAGCCACGCCCGTTCGGCGACACCCGATGCGCCGAGCAGTGCCGCGCCGCCGGCGCCGCCGCTGACCGCCGCCATCGCGATGCCGATAGCCATCGCCATCATGCCTTCATACATCGCCTTGCGCATTGCATCTTCCGAGCGCGCGATGTGGCCGCCGGCGATATGTCCCGTCTCGTGCGCCATGATGCCGATGAGCTGGTTTGGCGTCTCGGCGCGCATGATGGTGCCGACATTCATGAAAATGTTTTGGCCGCCAGCGACGAAGGAATTCAAATCCATGTCGTTGATGAGAAAGATGTGCATCGCCGAGGGATCGAGCCCCGCCGCGCGAACGACAGGAGTTTCGTAAGCCAAAAGATCCGATTCGATCTCGGCATCGCGCAACATCGACATGTTCTGCGCGTGTGCCTGATTTACCAGCAGAGCGCTGATCGCCGCGCCGACAATGATAATCCGCCGCTTCAGTCGCACAACCACCTCGCCTGACCGATCATAGGCCGGGTCGGCCCGCAGCATCCACCCACGCCTGCGCTATCGCCGGCGCCACCAGCCGCGTTTGGGCGGACCCGCGGGTTCGGGTTTAGGCTCCCGGGCCGGTTCCGGCCCAGGTGTTGGCTGCGGTGCCTGACTCAACTGTTCGGGCGCGGCTGCGAGCGGCGGTTCGGCCGCGACATCGACGTCCTGATCGGCGCGCCTGTTGATTTCCTCGATCCTTTCGTCGCCGGTTCTCCCGGCGTTTTCTTCGATCGATTCCATGTCGGTCGCTTCCATCACCGGAGCGAGCGCGACCGCCATTGGGTCGTGCGCGCCCGGGATCGCCCCGTGTCCGGCTTCGGCCGTGCCAGCCTCGCCATGTTCGCGCCGCCGCCGGCGTCCACCGCGCCGACCGCGTCTCCGGCGCTTGCGATCGCCCTGGCCGTCGCCGTCGCCATGCGGCGCCGGAACTTCGCCTTCGGCCTCCAACGGCGTCTCGCCGGCTTCGTCGCCATCGGCGGTAGGAAGCGGAGTCTCTTGCGGTGCCCGTTGCTGAAAATTCCGATCGCCACGATGACGGTCGTCGCGGCCGCGCCCTCGGCGATGACGCCGCCGACCGCCGCGCTCTTCATCGCGATGCCGCGGCGGAACGCCAGCGTCGCTTTCGCCCTCCGCGTCGGCGAACACCGGCGGGCCCGCAACAGCGTACGGCTCGCCGCCGCTCTCCGTCTCGGTCTCGTCCTCCGCGACGATATCGTCCTCCTCCTCCTCTTCGATCGGCTCCGGCGCGACCAACGGGGGTAGGGCGGCGATTTCTTCCGGCGTCAAATTACGTACCCGGTCGAGCCGGAACGCCGGCGCCATCAGTGTGTCGTCGCGGCCGATCGCGACGTGAAGCCCATAGCGCTTCTCGCATTGGCTCAATGCATCGCGCTTATGGTTGAGCAGATAGAGCGCGACACTGGTCGGCACCGCGACGCTGACTTCAGCGGTGCGGCGACGCATACCTTCTTCCTCGATGGCGCGCAGGATGTGCAGCGCGGTCGATTCCGTCGAACGGATATGGCCGGTGCCGCCGCAATGCGGGCAGGGCTCGGTCGAGGCTTCGAGCACCGACGGACGCAGCCGCTGGCGCGACAGTTCCATCAGCCCGAACGGCGAGATGCGCCCGATCTGGATGCGCGCGCGGTCGTGGCGCATCGCTTCTTTGACGCGGCGCTCGACCTGGCCGTTGTTGCGGCCTTCCTCCATGTCGATGAAATCGATCACGATCAGGCCCGCGAGATCGCGCAGGCGCAGCTGCCGCGCCACTTCCTCGGCGGCTTCGAGATTGGTCTTGAGCGCGGTCTCCTCGATGTTGCGCTCGCGCGTGGCGCGGCCCGAATTGACATCGATCGCGACCAGCGCCTCGGTCGGGTTGATAACGATGTACCCGCCCGAGCGGAGCTGCACGACCGGCGACATGATCGCATCGATCTGGCCTTCCGCTTGATAGCGGTGGAACAACGGCACGCTCGGGTCGCGGTACGGCTTCACCCTCTTGGCGTGGCTCGGCATCAGCATTTTCATGAAGGTCTTGGCGGCGCGATACGCTTCGTCGCCGTCGACCACCACTTCCTCGATGTCGCGTGCGTAGAGATCGCGGATCGAGCGCTTGATGAGATTGCCTTCTTCGTAGACCAGCGCCGGCGCGGTCGATTTAAGGGTGAGATCGCGAATCTCGTCCCATAGCCGCATCAGATATTCGAAATCGCGCTTGATCTCGGGCTTGGAGCGCTCGCTGCCGGCGGTGCGTACGATCACACCCATGCCATCCGGCACGGAGAGATCGCTCATCAAATCCTTGAGCCGGCGGCGGTCCTGCATCGACGTGATCTTGCGCGAGACGCCGCCGCCGCGCGGCGTGTTCGGCATCAGCACGCAATAGCGGCCCGCCAGTGAAAGATAAGTCGTCAGCGCCGCGCCTTTGTTGCCGCGCTCCTCTTTCGTCACCTGCACCAGCATGATCTGGCGGCGCTTGACGACCTCTTGAATCTTGTAATGGCGATGGGAGCGGAAACGCGGGCGCGGTGCTTCGGCTTCTTCCGCTTCTTCGTCCTCGCCGCCGACCGTCTCGAGAGTATGGACCTGCGGCACGACCTCGATCTGTTGCGTCGTCTCGCCCGATGCGCCCTCGCCGTCGCCGGTCGCGGTGATGTCCAGCGCCGGTGGCGCCGTGCCGTCGTCGGACGCGGCGCCGTCGGCCGGCGTCGATGCAGTTTCAAGTTCCGGCGCGGCGGCTTGCGTTTCCTGGCTCGTTTGATCGAGCGGCGTCGCGGCGACGGCGTTGACTTCGCGCTCCGCCGTATCAGGCGTCAGCGTGTCGTAGATGACGTCGGCGCTGACCTCCGCGGCTTGCGGCGGACCTTCGAGCCGATCCGACTCTGCCGCGCGATCCGGCAGTGCGTGATTGGCGTCGTCGCTAGCCGACTCGTGGTCAGCTTCATTTCCCGCTTCCGCCGTGTCGTCCTGTTTGCGCGGCTCGTATACCGATTTGAAGTCCGCGCGGTCGCTGACCGGGATGCGGTAATAGTCAGGGTGGATCTCGTTGAAAGCGAGGAAACCGTGCCGGTTCCCGCCATATTCGACGAACGCCGCCTGAAGCGACGGTTCGACGCGCGTCACCCGCGCGAGATAGATATTGCCCTTGATCTGCCGCTTCAGCGCGGCTTCGACATCGAATTCCTCAAGCCGATTGCCGTTGAGAATGGCGACCCGAATTTCCTCGGGATGCGCCGCATCGATCAGCATGCGTTTTGACATTGGGTAAGGCTCCGGACCGCGCGCCGGCAACCCGTGCGAATGACGGGGCGGTCGCGGTCGTAATAGGGGAGCAGCGGGCGGCGCCTCTGTACCGTCGATATGTTCTGGCGTTTTCGGCCATGTTGACACTCATCGAGGCGGCAACCGAACCGGCTGCAAGGTTAAATCCAAGTTGACGGCTTGAGCGTCGGGAGCGGAGCTGGCGGTGCGTCACTGGGCGCGCCTTGCCGAAATTTCCGCCCCGATGCCGCCGGCAAGGCCCAAGGCCTCGGCGGCTACCGTGGTAATTCGCTCTTATAAGATAACAGGGGTTGGCCAATCTGCCAACCCGATGTCATCGAAAATGCGGCATCACGTCCTCGGCCAGGAGGTCGACGGTGCGAGCAGCGTCGGCAACAGGCATGGAGCCGAACATGATGTCGCACACCACATAGGTGATGCCGGTCTCCGCGACCGCCTTCTCAATAAAGCCCCTTACCCGGTCTGGCGTCCCCGCGACCGCCGTTCCCATCTGCATCAGGTCGGTGAATTTCGGTGGGATCAGGAACGGTACCGGAAAGGCGATGCCGGCCCAGTCCCAAAGAAATTTCATGTTATTGCGCCAGCCGGCATACGCGGCCTCGGCGATGGCGAGCGCCTTCTCGTCGGTATCGGCGATCACGACATGGCGCGAAACGCCGATTAACGGCATGGCCCTTTCCGGCTTGCCGAGATGCTTCCACTCATGTCGGTAGGCGTCGAACACGCTTTTCGCCAGCGGCGGCGGGACCAGCGTGACGATGTTGGCGCCGCGCCGCGCGGCGAACTCGGCACGCTCCGGTTCGATCGGCGCAAACCACAGCGGCGGATGCGGTTTCTGCACCGGATGCGCGGCGACGCGCACGTTCTTGGCCTTGTAGAATTTGCCTTCGTGATTGAGCACGTCGCTGGTCAAGGCCTTGAGGATCAGTTCGGTGGCCTCGATGTTGCGCGCGGGCCCGGTGTCGGGGTCGACATCGTAGCCGCCGATCTCGATGCCCGACGCGCCACGGCCCAATCCCAACTCGAGCCGCCCGCCGCTCATATGGTCGAGCATCACGATCTCTTCGGCGAGGCGCACCGGGTGGTACATCGGCGTGACATAAAGCAATGGGCCGAAGCGCAATTTTTTGGTGCGCTGCGCCACCGCGGCGAGGAACACGCTCGGCGACGGCGCCATGCCCAGCGGCGTCGAATGATGCTCGGCGATGTGGTAGGAGCGGAAGCCTGCGCGTTCATACAACTCGATCAGCTTGAGCCGGCTTTCGTACAGTTCGCCCAACCGGCTACTGCCATTGTCGTCGATATGGTCGAATACGCCGAACTGCAACGCCATGTGACGCCCCCCTGAGATTTTTGTCAGACGGCGACTTGGATGTCGTCGCCGTTCAACCGCACCGGAAATGTCTTGATGTCGTCCTCGGCCGGCGGCTCGACCGCCTTGCCGGTCTTGATGTCGAAACAACCCGCGTGGAGTGGGCACACGATCTG
>JANWJX010000064.1 GCA_025451725.1 Allostellaceae bacterium | reverse complement strand
GCGCGTCATAGGCGGCGCGCAGATCGGCGAACTCCGTGACATGGCCGTCGGGCGGCAGGCGGTCGCCGTAGAGCATCGAATATTTCGCCGGCACCGCCTTGAACGAGGAGTCGGTGTGCCACAGCGCATCGCCCAGGCCCGAGAGGCGCCGCCGGTCCTCGGCCGAATAGACCTTGCCCTCGCCGTCGACGTTGGAAATGTCGGCGAGGTGCTTGTGGATCTTGCTGGTGTAATTGTCTTCCTTAAGGTTGCGGCCCATCAGTTCGAGCGGGCCGAACATACCCGCGAACGCGACCTGCTGCTCCTTGTCGATCTTCTGGCCGCGCAGCACCAGCACCGGATAGCGGTTGTTGGCGGCTTCGAGCGCCGCCACGGTCGCGGCGTCGACGCCTTGGGCGATGTCGACGCCGGTGATCTCGGCGGCGAGGGTCTGATGCAGCGGCTGGATCGTCAGCGGCATGTTCGGCCCTAGGGCGCGAGCGGAACCGGAATATCGGCCGGCGCCGCGATTTGGAATGTCGCCGTGGTCAGGCAGGTCATGGTGAAACTGCCGACCGTCGCGACCAGCGCGATCAACTGCTCCAGCCCAAGAGTCTTTTCGGCGTCGCGATAGACGGCGTCGCTCAAGCCCTTGTCGTGCAGCATGTCGCGCGCCACGACATAGCAGATGCGCTCCCGCGGGTCGGGCAGCTCGGGGGTCTGTCGCGCATTGATCGCATCCACCACCGACCGCGAAATCCCGATCGCCAGCGAGGCGCGCGCCTGCACCGCCCAAGGATATTCCGCGTTCCAGTGCCGCGCGATCGTCAGGTTGACGATCTGCCGCTCGCGTGGCGTCAGGCCCTTGCCGAGCGTCGCGCGCAATTGTTGCGTCGCTTCGAACAGATCCGGCTGGCGGATATAGACGTAATACGGCCCGCCGACGACGCTCTTGGCCGCCAACGCTGCATCGTACACACGTGCCTGCTCAGCGCTCATGTCCTTGCGGTCGATGACGGTGATTCGCTGCATGTCTAGCGCCCTGCTTTCTTCATAAAGCGTCGCAGATCGTCGAGCGTAATGTAGCCCTTCCGATCGACATCGATTTTTTCGAACTGCAATGCGTTGATCATATCGACGCCGTCGAGCATGCCTTTATGATCCGTGTCAGCCGCGTCGAAGAAAGCGCGATTAAATTGCGTGTCGTCGTAACGCAGTTCACCGATGCCGGAGCTGCCGATCTTGGCTTGCCAGAACATCGCGGCGACTTTGTTCTGGTCATATTCCGCTTTGTCGACTTTGCCCGTCTTATTCGAATCCAAAATAGCGAAAACCTGTCTCACCTGTTGGTCCGTGAACCCGAACGCGGGGATCGCGGCTGTGCCAGCGAGAAAGGTGACGAGGACGATAGGCAGCAGCGCAAAATTGAAGCGAGTCATGTTTCCTACGGAAGCCTTCGGTGAGAAGCAAATTGGCGCCATTTTAGCACCGGCTGTCTCGCGTTCCAGCGTCATGCTACAACACCCGAAAATCGAGATGAAAGACAAGGGGCGATGCTCAAACTCTACGCTTTCACCTGCGGCACGCTGACCGGCATGCTCGGCAATCTGATGGCCGGTGGGGAGGGCGATATCACCGTGCCGGTGCCGGCCTACTTCATCGAACACCCGAAGGGCCGCGTCGTGTTCGATACCGGCCTTCACCCCGACTTGATGCACGAGCCGGAAAGGCGGCTCGGCCAGCGTCTCGCCTCGATGTTCCGCGTCGGGTTTGGGCCGGGCGAGGACTTGGCGTCGCGGCTCGAGGCGCTCGACCGCGATCCCGGCAAGATCGACATCTTGATCGCGTCGCATCTGCATTTCGACCATGCCGGCGGCAACGCGCTCATACCGAACGCGACGCTGGTGGTGCAGCGGCGCGAATGGGACGCGGGCAAGGACCGCGACGAGGCGCCGAAGCGCGGCTTCGACCCGCGCGACTATGACCTCGGCCACAGAACTCGTCTCGTCGACGGCGAGCACGATGTGTTCGGCGACGGCTCGGTCGTGTGCTTGCCGACGCACGGCCACACGCCCGGGCATCAGTCGCTGCGGGTGCGACTCGCCGGCGGCGAGGTCGTGCTGGCTGCGGACGCCTGTTACTTCTGCGCCACGTTGCGCGAACGTAAGCTACCGCCGCGCATGTTCGACCGCGAGCAGATGCTGGGCTCGCTCGACAAGCTCGAGGCGCTGGAGCGCGGCGGCGCACGCATTTTCTTCGGCCACGATCCCGAATTCTGGCGCACGGTGCCGCAAGCACCGTCGCCCATCGTCTGACGGAAAGGGAGGTACATCATGATCACACGGCGACAATTCACCGGCGTTGCGACCTGCGCGATCTGCGCGGCGGCGGGCTTGGTGCCGGCGGGCGCCGCGACCGCAGCCGACGCGCCGCCGGGCACCAAGACCTCGGGCCTGACGCGCCGCCTGCTGTCGCAGACCGACGGCCCGACGCCGGGCTACACCACCATCATCGCCGAGGTGACGATCGAGCCGGGCGTCATGGTGGCGCGGCATACGCATCCCGGCATCGAGTCCGGCTATGTCGTCGAAGGCGAAGTGACACTGTCCATCGAAGGCCTGCCGACGCGCGTGATGAAACCCGGCGACGGTTTCCAGGTGCCCGTCGGCCGTCCGCACGCCGGCGACAAGAACGGGCCAAAGCGGGCGAAACTGGTCAGCACGTACGTCGTGGAAAAGGGCAAGCCGCTGGCCTCGCCGGCCTGACCTTTCTTAGGCCAGCCGCCACACCGACACGGGTTTGTCGTAGCCGCGCACCGCGACCGGGCCGAGCGGCTCGGCATCGCCGATCGCGTCCCTTGCCGCGTCGTGCACCGCGTCGGAGACGAGAAATTGCGAGCCGACCTCTTTGTTGAGGCTTTCGAGCCGCGAGGCGAGATTCACCGTGTCGCCGATCACCGTGTATTCCTTACGGCGCGGCGAGCCGACCGTGCCGGTCACCGCTTCGCCGATGTGAATGCCGATGCCGATGCGGATCGGCCAGGCATGTCCCCGGTTGGCGTCGGCCATGGCGTGCAGCATCGCACGGCCTGCTGCGATGGCGTTGACCGCGGCCGCGGGATCGTCGATCGGCGCGCCGAACATGGCAAGGAAACCGTCGCCGAGGAATTTGTTCACGACGCCGTGGTGGCGATCGACGATCTCGACCAGGATGGCGAACGCGTCGTCGAGCCGCGTCACCACGTCGGCCGGCGAGCGCTCGCGCGCCGCCGCGGTGAAGCCGCGGATATCGACGAACATGACGCAGACACGGCGCATTTCGCTCAACTCCGCGCCGCCCATGCTCAGCAGACGGTCGACGACCGACGGCGAGACATGCTGGCCGAACAGGTTGGTGACGCGGTCGCGCGCCGACGCTGCCGCCAGCGCCCGCGCGAAATGCCGCCGGATCGTCAGGCCGACCATGCCCGCGACCAGCCCGGCGGCGAACAGCACCAACGCGCGCGTCAGGTGATAGCCGACGGTGCGGTACAGATCGTCGGCGCGCCAGGCGAGATGCAACATGACCTGGGCGAGGGCGAAGGACTCGATCGCCGCCACCGCGCCGGTGAAGACCGACAGCACGAAATTGAGCCGCAGCGTCGACAGCACGATGAATAGGAAATAGAGCAGCGCGGGCCAGGAATTGAACGCGATCGGCGGATCGACATAGTCGCGCGACAGAACGAAGATCAGCAGCGTCGGGAAACTCGTCTCGATCAGCGCGTTGCCGAACCGTCCCACCCGCGGAAACGACCGGCCGGTCCGCGCCAGCAGCGTGAACGCGCCGGCGACCGCCAGCTCGTAGGCGATCAGCGGCAGGAACACAATCAGCGGCAGCCGCACTGTGACGTTGCCGTGAAAAATTGCGCGCACATAGTCCGGCGCCAGCGTCAGCACCGCGATCATCACGCACAGAATGACCGTGAAGATGCCGGCGAGGCTCAGCACGCGCCGCCGCTCGCTGTGCAGGATTTCGCGGTTCAACAGACCGGCGAAATCGTCTTCTTGCCGTCCTTCGGTTGCCGACACGCTCCCTCGCGACACGCCGACTATGCTACATCTCTCCGCAACAAGGGAGGCTCGCCGATGGATCAGCAACTGCTCGAGACCGTGTCCGACGGCGTCGCGCTGCTGACGCTCAACCGGCCGGACCGGCTCAACGCGCTGGCGACGCCGATGATGGACGCGCTGCTCGAGGCGCTGCCGCGTCTCGCGGCGGATGGCAATGTCGGCGCCATCGTGCTGACCGGCGCGGGCCGCGCCTTCTGCGCCGGCGGCGACGTCAAGAGCATGGCCGAGCGCCCCGCCGAAACCAGCATCGACCAGGCGGTGGCGCAGCTCCGCGCGCGGATGGAATTGTCGCGTCTGCTGCATGAACTGCCCAAGCCGACCGTCGCCATGGTCAACGGCCCCGCGGCGGGCGCGGGCCTCGCGATGGCGCTGGCCTGCGATCTGCGCATTGCCGGCCAGTCGGCGCGGCTCGTTACGGCCTTCGCCAATGTCGGCTATTCCGGCGATTTCGGCGGGTCCTATTTCCTCTCGAAGCTGGTCGGCACCGGCAAGGCGCGGGAGCTTTATTATCTCTCGGAGCCGCTCGACGCCGCGCAGGCGCTATCGCTCGGCGTGGTCAACCGCGTGGTGCCCGACGCCGAGCTGCACGACGCGACGATGGCGCTGGCGCGCAAGCTGGCGCATGGGCCGCGCCTCGCCATCGCGGCGATGAAGGGCAATCTCAACGCGGCGGAGAGCGGGACGCTGGCGCAATTGCTCGACCGCGAGGCGCGGCACCAGATCGAGACCGGCCTCACCGAGGATCACCGCGAGGCGGCGCGCGCCTTTGTCGAAAAGCGCCCGCCGCGTTTCGTCGGGCGCTGAAGGTCGGCGCATGGGCAAGAAAATCGCGATTGTCGGGGCGGGCGCGGTCGGCGGTTATACCGGCGCCCACATGGTGCAGGCGGGCGAGGACGTCACCTTCATCGATCCGTGGCCGGAGAATATCGAGCGGCTGCGTGTCAACGGTCTCCAGGTCACGCACGCATCGGGCGTGCCGGAATTCACCGTGAAGGTGCGCGCGCTCCATGTCACCGACGCGCAGATATTGGCGAAGGAAAAGCCGGTCGACATCGCCTTCATCTGCATGAAATCCTACGACACCGAATGGGCGGCGACGCTGATCCGGCAATATCTCGCGCCCGACGGCTACGCCGTGTCGCTCCAGAACTGCATGAACGAGGCGGCGCTGGCGGGAGTCGTCGGCTGGGGCCGCACGCTGGGCTGCGTCGCCAGCTCGATCACCGTCGGCATGATGGAGCCGGGCCATGTCCATCGCGGCGCGGGCAAGGGCGGCGCGGCGCACACCGTCTATCGCGCCGGCGAGGTGCATGGCCGCGTCACGCCGCGCGCCGAGGAAGTCGTGCGCCTCGTCGCCCATGCCGACAGCGCCAAGGTCACGACCAACCTCTGGGGCGAGCGCTGGTCGAAGCTGGTCGCGAACGCGATGCAGAACGGCATCTCCGCCGCGACCGGCCTCGCCAGCAATGCAATCCTCGACCATGCCGCGATCCGCCGCTTCGCCACCCGGCTCGGCAGCGAGGCGATCCGCGTCGGCCAGGCGCAGGGCTACGCGCTCGAGGAGATCCTGCACCTGCCGCCCGAGACCATCGCCCGCGCCGGCGAGGGCGACGAAGAAGCGACGCGCATCGTCGAGGCGCAACGCTTCAAGGACGCGGCGAAACTCTCCGGCGAGCAGCGTCCCTCGATGGGGCAGGACATGGTCAAGGGCCGCCGCACCGAGATCGAGTTCATGAACGGCCTCGTCGCGCGCGAGGGCGAAAAGCTCGGCATCGCCTGCCGCGCCAACGCAATCCTCACCGAGCTGGTGCTGAAGATCGAGCGGGGCGAGCTCAAGCCCGACCCCGCCCACATCGACAACCTCAAGCTCAATTAGTCGGCGCGACAACTTCCTCGAACTGGTAGGAGCGGAACTGCCGCCGCGCGTAGATCGCCGCGATGATCGCGAGAATGATGCCCACGACCAGCGCATAGACCGGCACCAGGAACATGTTCTGCGCGATATCGGCCTTCGACAGATGCCGCGCCTGATAGGCAGCAAGCGCGAAGCCGCCGACGAGCGGCCCGGCGACGGCGCCGAGCCGCGCCACGCCGAACGCCCAGCCCGAGGCAAAGGCGCGTAGCGAAGTCGGGTAGAGCATGCCCGGCGTCGCGTTGAGCCCGTACTGCACGCCCTGCATGCCGAAGCCGGAGATCGCGACCCACACCGCGATCCACGCTACCGACAAACCGGGCATGCCGATCAGCCACACGGTCGCGGCCGTGAGGACGCCCCACGCGATCACGGAGAGGAAACCGAACCGGTCGACGAAATAGGCGATGACGAGGCCGCCGAGCACGCCGCCGCCCTGGTTGAGCGAGGTGACGTAGATCGCCTCGTTCGCCTTCATGCCGGCGCCTTGCAGCACGATATTGGC
This sequence comes from Allostellaceae bacterium, assembly GCA_025451725.1. Taxonomy (GTDB): domain Bacteria; phylum Pseudomonadota; class Alphaproteobacteria; order ATCC43930; family CGMCC-115725; genus JAATGI01. The sequence goes on along the minus strand of JANWJX010000064.1, from coordinate 1,572 downwards.
CCAGCCGCCGACGAAATAGATCACGAACAGATTGAGGATGAACATGATCCACAGGATCGGCGTGATGAAGGCGAGGCCCTTGGCGAAGAGCTGGTTGGGGCGGAACGGCACGCGGCTCGCTTGCGACGAGACCACGAAGCGCGCGCCGGCGGGCGCCACGAAGCCGGGAATCAACCGCGCCAGGACGCGGCGCAACTCGGCCTCGCGGCCGCCGTGCAGCACCAGGAACTTCACCGACTCCGCCATGAAGGCCCACATCAGGATGACGGCGATCAGCGGCACGGCGCCGCCGACATAGAACAGGCCGCGCCAGCCCCACGACGCGATGATCGACGGCGCGACCAGGCCGCAAATGAAGCCGCCGAAATTGATGCCGCAGAACGTAAAGATGATGAGGCGCGCGCGCACCCGCTTGGGCGCGAATTCCGAGCCGAGCGCGACGATGTTGGGGATGATGCCGCCGAGGCCGATGCCGGTCAGGAACCGCATCGCGGCGAGGCCCTCGGCGTCGGTCACGAACACGGTGGCGAAGGTGAAGACCGCGACGATCAGGCAGCCGATGATCAGCGCCAGCTTGCGGCCGTAACGGTCGCTGAGCCAGCCGAGGCCGAGCGCGCCGATGGGATAGGCGATGAGGCTCGCCGAGCTGACGAGGCCGGCCGTCTCCGGCCCCAAATGCAGCTCCCGCATCAGGTTCGGCATGATGTAGCCGATATTCGAGATGTCGAAGCCGTCGGAGAAAATCGCGAACCAGCCGATCGCGATCAGCAGCACGTTGAACGCGCCGACCTTTTGTTTGTCGAGCAGTTCGGCGACGTCGATAACGGGCGAGCTGCCCGACGCGGTGGCGGTGGCCATTGAATAAATCCTCCCCAAAAAGTTCCGCCTCTCGCGGGCGGATGGCCTACTTTCCACCTTTCCCGCCGCCAATTCCAGTATCTATGCTGTCGCGGCAACAGGACGGAGGAACAGATGGCGATCCGGCTGGTGATTACGTTCGCGGCGACCACGGGCAAGGGCGGCGAGCTGGCGGCGGCGATGCGCGAGCGTTGCGCCGACGTGCGCAAGGAACCGGGCTGCGTCCAGTTCGAAGCGTTTCAGAGCGTCGACGATCCCGACCGGATCGTCCTCCTCGAGCATTGGGCCGACCAGGCGGCGCTCGACGCGCATATGAAGGTCAACGCGACCCGCCCGCCGATGCGCGAGGGCTTGCGCCAGGGCATGGGCGAGCGCGAGGACTACACCTATAACCGCACGCGCTGACGCGCGCACGATGACGATTTGAACCACCAAGACGCCAAGGCGCCAAGAGCGCGTGCGTTGCGTTATCCAAGCACCCATACCGGCGGAAGCCGGTACCCATCGTGCGGCGGCATAATGGATCCCGCCCCCGGATCAAGTCCGGGGGTTCGTCGGGGTGGCGGCCTGAATTTTTTGCGCGAAGCGCATGAACTTTTCTTGGTGTCTTGGTGCCTTGGTGGTTCACCTGATTTTCTACCCGCCCACCTCGTTCCCGACCCTGTTCGCACCCGCGCCGTTGGCTGTTTCCGGCGGCAAATTGGGTTCGTTTTG
>JANWJX010000063.1 GCA_025451725.1 Allostellaceae bacterium | reverse complement strand
TATCGACCTCGGGGCCGGTGCCGCGCCGCATCGGCCCGCCATCGTCGACCCAGCCCTCGCCCTGGTCGTAGGGCTGCGAGCGGCCGAACGGATCGCGCTTGGCCTGGCGCGGCGAGGCCTGATCGTCGGGCTCGCCGTAATCGTTCTGGCCGTTGTTGCTGCGGCCTAGCATCCGTTCGCCCATGCGGCGGGCGCCCTGCTGCAATTGGTCGAGCGCCTCGGATTGCGGACCGATCGCGTCGTTCGGCTTGCCCTTGTTGAGCGCGTCGGTGGCGCCGCGCATGGCGCGCTCGGCGCGTTGTAGCGCCTGCGGAATGTCGCCCTGCTCGCCGAGGCGCCGCATCATTTCGCCGAGCGCCTTGCGCAAATCTTCCTGACCTTGCGCCGCCGATTGCTCGTCGCTCTTGCCGGCGCGGCTGTCGCGGAAGCTGCGATCCAATAATTGTTGTTGCCGACGCATCATGTTCTGCATCTGGCCCATCATGCGCTCGGCGCCGTTCTGGCCGGCATTCATCCGGCCGAGCTGCATGTTCTCGAGCATCTCCTGAAGCTGGGCCAGAAGATCGCGGGCCGCGTCGCGCGCGCCGGTCTTGGCCAGTTCCTGCGCACGGTCGAGCATCTTTTCGAGATCGCGCTGCGTCATCATGTTCTGACGAGGATCGAACGGCTGGATATTTTGCATCCCGTTCTTCAGCGCATTCTTCATCAGCGCCTGCATGTAGCGGTTCATCGCCTCGCGCAGCGCCTGGGTCAGGCGGTCGATCTCGGAATTTGGCGCGTTGCGCGCCAGCGCGTCCTGCAACGCCTGCATCGCCTGGCGCAGGCTTTCCTGCATCAGCGGCGCGCGCCCTTCCTCGATGCGCACCGCCGTCTGCCACAACAGTTTCTGCACGTCCGGAATGGTTTCGGGGTCGTGGTTGATTTGCAGCCGTGCCTGCGCGGTGCGCAGCGCCAGGAACACCACGATGTCGTTGCCGAACCGTGCCGGCCGCAGCGACAATTCCGACAAAACCTCGGCCACGGAATCACGGTCGTCGGGATGCAGCGTCAACTGTTTGCGCTGATCGACGATGGCGCGCGCCACCGGGTTATGGAACACGCGTTCGGGCAGGGTGAAGGTCTCGGGCTGGCTGACGCCCTTCTGGCCGATAGCGTCATGCGCCTCGAGCACGATCTTCACCGGCAGGCCGGCCCAGGGATGCGCGGTCAAATCGCTATAGGCGGCGCCGTGCGCGTCCTTGAGATGCAGCCCCGGCAGCGCGAGATCGAGCACCAGCGGTTCGGCGCGCGGATTGTCCACCAGGGTCATGCCGGCGCGCACCGATTCGACGCCGTAATCGTCAGTGGCGCGGTATTCGAGCCGCAATGCGCCGTGCTCGGTCTGGCGCGGCACGCCGATCATCGCAACCGTCGGCGGCTGATCGGGGACGATGGTGATGGGCCAGCTGCCGAGCGTGGTGGAGCTCTGCGACACCGCGAGCGTGCCGCTTTTGCTGAGCGTCGCCTGCGCCTTGAAATTGCTGTCGTCGATGCGGTCGAAATCGGTCTCGCGCCCGGCGCGCGCGAGCCGCGGCACCCGCCCCTCGCCATGCACCTGCGCCAACAACACGCTGCCGACCGGCGCAGGAATCGGCTTCTTGTTCACTCCCGGAGGCAGCAACAGCGGCGGGAGGCCGGTGTAGTCGGGCGGGGTCAGCCAGATATCGAGACTGGCCGCCGCGCCGGAGGGGCCGCCGGAAAAGTCGGGCGACAGCGCGCTGCCGATGCGCCTGGCCCAGTCAGGCCCGGCGTCAATCGCGCCCAGCACCAGCAGCAACACCAATAGCGCGCGCAGCGCCCACGGGTCGCGCCGCGCGAAGCCGGCCTTGGGCCAGGCGAGACGCAGGCCGCGCGCCGCCTGGGCCATGCGCGCTCGATGCGCCTGCCACAGCGCCAACGATTCCGCGTCGTCGGCGCCGCCGACGATGCGGTCGTCGAGCGCCGCGAGCGGACGATGTTCGACAAAGCTGTCGCGCTCGATCCGCCGCCGCGCGAGAGCGCGACGCGGCAAGCTGAAATCGTGCAGCGCGTCATAGAGAAAATAGAGCAGCGCCCCCGCCAGCGCGAGCAGAACGACGACGTGGATCCAGCCCGGCACCTGCCGCGGCAGATCGAACAGCGCCAGCACCACGAACAGCGCAACAATCGCCAGCGCGGGCGCCAGCGCCGGCCATAACCGCTCCCACGCCAGAGTGAAGGAGGCGAGGCGCAGCGGCGCCTTCGGGCCTGAATTGGGTTCGCCTAGAGCAGCCAAGGCGGCACTCTCTCCTGCGCCAGCATCTCGTCATAAGTGGGGCGCGGCCGCACCACTGAAAACTCCGCGCCATGCACAAGCACTTCCGGCACCATCAGGCGCGAATTGTACCCGGAACTCATGATCGCGCCATAGGCGCCGGCCGAGAGAAACGCCACCAGTTCGCCTTGTGCCAGCGGCGGCAAGGGGCGTTCCGACGCGAACATGTCGCCGGTCTCGCACACCGGCCCGACCACATCCACGGGTGCCAGCGTCGCATTCGCGCCAGGCGCCGTCACCGGCACGATCTCATGCCACGCATCGTAGAGCGCGGGACGGACCAGATCGTTCATCGCCGCGTCGAGGATCACGAAGCGCCGCGTCGCGCCTTCCTTCACATAGAGCACGCGCGCCGCCAGGATGCCGGCGTTGCCCGCGATCCAGCGGCCCTGCTCGAACGCCAGTTCGACATCGAGGCCCCGCGTCACGCGCGTCACCATCGCGGCGTAATCCTCGATCGACGGCGGATTCTCGTCGCGATAGCGGATGCCGAGGCCGCCGCCGAGATCGAGGCGCTTCAACGCAACCCCCTCGCCGCGCACCGTCTTGAGCAGGTCCACGACCTTGGTGAAGGCCGCCTCGAACGGCGCGAGCGACGTGATCTGCGAGCCGATATGGACGGCGACGCCGACCGGATCGATCCCCGGAAGCTGCTTGGCGCGCCGGAACGCGTCGGCGGCGTGGGGCAGGTCGATGCCGAACTTGTTTTCGCTTTTGCCGGTCGAGATTTTGGCGTGGGTGTTGGCGTCGACATCGGGATTGACGCGGATCGCGACACGCGCGGTCTTGCCCATGCGATGCGCGACGTCGCTGAGCAGCGTCAGCTCCGGCAGCGATTCAACATTGATCTGATGCAGATCGGCGGCGAGCGCGGCGCGCAGTTCGGTCTCGGTCTTGCCGATGCCGGAGAAGATCAGGCGGGACGCCGGAATGCCGGCGGCCAGCGCCCGGCGCAACTCACCCTCGGACACAAGATCCGCCCCCGCGCCGAGCCGGCCGAGATGGCGCAGCACCGCGACGTTGGAATTCGCCTTCACAGCGAAACACAGCATCGCCTTGTTCTGGAACGCGGCGACGAAAGCGCGGTAGCGGCGCTCGAGATAGGCACTGGAATAGGCATAGAACGGCGTGCCGACCTGTTCGGCGATGCGCGCGACCGGCACTTGTTCCAGCGACAGCGCGCCCGCGCGATAGGCAAGTTCCGGCGCGCCCGGCAGTTCGCTATTGCTCATCGGGTTTGGGATAGACTTTGGGGAATTGACCCTTGGTGCCGGGCGGCGGATCGGGCGCCGCGCGCTTGCCGCAGGCGGTCAGCGGCAAGGCAATGGCAAGAATCAGTAACGCCGCGCCCAAAGGCTTGAACCGCCAAGACACCAAGGCGCCAAGAAATCCCCCGCCCCATACCGGCGAAAGCCGGTATCCATCGCGGTCGCGGACCGAGACGCGGCCCAATGGACCCCGACTTTCGTCGGGACGGGATAAGGTCTTTGTGCCTTGGTGTTTTGGTGGTTCAAGATTTTTCATGTCGACCGTGCTCACAAATATTTCTTCCGCGCGGCGGCGACGGCGCGCTTCACCCGGCTCGGCGCGGTACCGCCGAGACTGGTGCGGCTCGCCACCGATTTATCGACGCTCAGCACCGAATAAATGTCGTCGGAGATGCGCGGCTCGATCTTTCTTATCTCGGCGAGCGGCAGTGCGGCGAGATCGCAGCCGAGCGCCTCGGCGCGCTTCACCAGCGCGCCGGTGCGACGATGCGCCTCGCGGAACGGCAGGCCGAGCACGCGCACCAGCCAGTCGGCGAGATCCGTCGCGGTGCTGAACCCGGCGCCGGCCGCCGCGCGCATCGCGGCTTCGTTAACGCGCAAATCGCGCACCATGCCTTCGGTGGCGGCGAGACACAGATCGAGATTGTCGGCGGTCTCGAACAAAGGCGCCTTGTCTTCCTGCAAATCCTTGGCGTAGGTCAGCGCCAGTCCCTTCATCACGGTGAGCAACGCGACCAGGTTGCCGGTGAAACGCCCGGTCTTGCCGCGCACCAGCTCGGCGGCATCGGGGTTGCGCTTTTGCGGCATGATCGAGCTGCCGGTGGTGAAAGCGTCGCTCAGCGCAATGAAGCCGAATTGCGGGCCCGACCACAGTACGATCTCCTCGGCGAAGCGCGACAGATGCACGCCGCAGATCGCCGTAGCCGCGAGATATTCGAGCGCGAAGTCGCGGTCCGACACCGCGTCCATCGAATTCGCCATCGGCCGGTCGAAGCCCAGCGCCTTCGCGGTCGCCGCCCGATCGATCGGGAACGAGGTGCCGGCCAGCGCCGCCGCGCCGAGCGGCGATTCGTTGAGCCGCGCGCGCGCATCATGAAACCGGCCGCGGTCGCGGCCCAGCATCTCGACATAGGCCATGAGGTGATGGCCGAACGTCACCGGCTGCGCCGGCTGCATATGGGTGAAGCCGGGCATCACGGTTTTCGCGTGCTCGTCGGCGCGATCGAGCAGCGCCGCCTGCACGTCGCGGATTCTTGCATCGGCCGCGTCGATGGCGTCGCGCACCCAGAGGCGGAAATCGGTCGCAACCTGGTCGTTGCGCGAACGCGCGGTGTGCAGCCGCCCCGCCGCCGGCCCGATCAACGCGGCGAGACGCGCCTCGATATTGAGGTGAATGTCCTCATGCGCGGGATCGAACGGAAATTTACCGGCGGCCAGCTCGTCGCGTATTTTTGCTAGACCCTTGGCGATGCGCTCGCCATCTTCCCTGGCGATGATTCCCGCGCGCACCAGCATGGCGTTATGCGCCAGCGACCCGGCGATGTCCTGTTCATGGAGCCGCTTGTCGACGTCGAGCGACACGTTGATGCGCTGCATGATCTCGGACGGACCGCCCGCGAAGCGTCCGCCCCAGGCCGCGTTGGCCGGGGGTTTCTTGCTCATCCGCGCGGTCTCGTCGAAATAAACATGCGCATCGGGCCAATCCACACGGCAATCGCCATTGTTGTGATCTGCGCCGCCGTCGGAATCGCCGGCTATGTCGCGTCCCGCCGCCCGCCACCGCCGCCGGAAACCGGTCAGCCGCAGCAAACGTCGAATACCGGTAAGTTTATCGCGATCTCGCCGCCGCTGCCAGCGCCCGCCGCCACCTTTAACAGTCGCGACGGCAAGCCGACGCGACTTGCCGATTGGCGCGGCCATTGGGTCTTGCTCAATCTGTGGGCGACCTGGTGCGGGCCCTGCGTCAAGGAAATGCCGTCGCTCGACCGAATGCAGAAAGCGATGGGTTCGGCAATTACCGTGGTGGCGATCTCCGAAGATCGTGGCGGGATGCAGGTGGTCGAACCGTTCGTGACCAAGCTTGGCGTAACCTCATTGACCGTCGGAATGGACGCACCCGACGGGGTGCTGAGCCACCTCAAAATACGAGGGCTGCCGACCAGCTTCCTGATCGACCCGCAAGGCAACATCGTCGCCAAGTTCGAAGGCGGGTCGGAGTGGGACGCCGGACCGACGCTGACGACCCTCAAGGGGATGATCGGTGCGAAACAGTAGAACAAGCCGTCCAAACAGAAGATTTGCTGGTCAGCCTCGGACCCGACAATTAGGTGAAAATTTAGCAAATCTTTGATTTTCTGAGCTATCGCGTTGATCGCCGGAAAGTCGGTTACTTTCCGCCTCAAGGGGCGATTAGCTTTTCGATATTTCCTTAGCAATCCCGCCGTTAAGGCCCATATGGTGTGCCATGCCCGGTCAGATTTTAACTACCCCGGCGAATTGCCGCCGACATGCCGCTGAGTGCGCGCGCATCGCCGCGATTCCAGAAATGACACTGCACCGGGAAGCGTTGCTGATTATCGCCGCTCAGTGGCGCAAAATTGCGGATGACACCGAAGCCGCCGCGCGGCTAATCGAAATCGAACAATAACTCCGGGCTTGACCCGGGGGTCCCGGGCGAACGACGGGCCCGTCAAAGTGTGTTTGAGCGTCGAGCGAAGAAATTCTACCCCAGCACCTTGACCAGAAAGTCCCTTCCGCGTTCGAGGCCGATCGGGTCGATGCCGTGCCCGAGGCCGGGACGCGCGACCGCCTCGACCGGGACGCCGGCTTTCTCCAGCGCCGCCACTGCCAGCGGCAGTGAGTCTGGCGGCACCACCTGATCGGCGTCGCCATGCACCAGCAGCATCGGCGGCTTCGATTTGAACTCCGCCGTGTCGCCGACCAAGCGGCCGGAATATCCGACAATGCCGGCGATGCGCTTGGCGCGGCGCGGCCCGACATAGAGCGACATCATGCAGCCTTGGGAAAACCCGACCAGCGCGAGCTTGCTGTCATCGAGCCGATATTTTTCCAGCATGTCGTCGAGGAATCCGTCGAGGATTCGCGCCGAATCCTTGACCCCTGCCAGGATGGCGGCGGGGTCGCGGGTCTGGAGGCTGAACCACTGCCTTCCGTAGGGCGCCATGTCGCAGGGGAACGGCGCGTCCGGCGAGACGAACGCGGTCTCGGGCAAGGCGGGCGCGAAGGCGGGCGCTAGGCCGAACAGGTCGTTGCCGTCGGCCCCGAGGCCATGAAGAAGGACGACGAGCCGTCTGGGCGACGCGCCGTTGGGATACACGGCCGACGGGCCGCTCAATTGCATCGTCATGCCAATGGCTTAGAGGATGCGCCGCTAGTTGTCACTCGCGGACCCTAAGAATCCAGCCAAATCAGGTGTATAATGCAGGTTGTGGCAGGCGGGGATGTCGGGAAAATTAGGTAATTATTAAATCCATCCCCCTACCTTCACAGGCCGAGTGCCGCCTCGTCGGGCGGCGTCGCCGTTTTTCCGGAATTCGGGAGTTACGATGCGTATCGCGGTGATCGGAACGGGGTATGTCGGGTTGGTGTCGGGCGCCTGCTTTTCCGAATTCGGCGTCAATGTCGCCTGCGTCGACAAGGACCTCGACAAGATATCGCGCCTGGAAAAAGGCCAGATCCCGATTTTCGAGCCGGGCCTCGACCAGGTCGTCGAGGCCAACCGTCGCGCCGGCCGTCTCAGCTTCACCGACAATCTGGCCGAGGCCGTCGCCGGCGCCGACGCGGTGTTCATCGCCGTCGGCACGCCATCGCGACGCGGCGACGGCCATGCCGACCTCTCCTATGTCTTCGGCGCCGCGCAAGAGATCGCCAAGGCGTTGACCGGCTATGCCGTGATCGTCACCAAGTCGACCGTGCCGGTCGGCACCGGCCGCCGCGTCGCCGAGATCATCCGCGAGACCCGCCCCGACGCGCAGTTCGACGTGGTGTCGAACCCCGAGTTCCTGCGCGAGGGTTCGGCGATACAGGATTTCATGCGGCCCGACCGCGTCGTCATCGGCTGCGAGAGCGAGCGCGCCGCCGCGGTCATGCGCGAGCTTTACCGCCCGCTCTATCTCATCGAAGTGCCGATGATCTTCACCGCGCTTGAGACGGCAGAGCTGACCAAGTACGCCGCCAACTCGTTCCTCGCGACCAAGATTTCGTTCATCAACGAGATCGCCGATCTGTGTGAGCGCGTCGGCGCGGACGTGCAGGACGTCGCGCGCGGCATCGGCCTCGACGGCCGCATCGGCCGCAAGTTCCTTCATGCCGGGCCGGGTTATGGCGGCTCATGCTTTCCCAAGGATTGTCTCGCGCTGACGCGCACCGCCGCCGAGCACGGCGCGCCGACCCGCATCGTCGAGATGGCGGCGCAGGTCAACGACAGCCGCAAATCCTCGATGGCGGCGCGCATCATCCGGAATTGCGGCGGCAGCGTCTCGGGCAAGACCATCGCCATCCTCGGCCTCGCCTTCAAGCCCAATACCGACGACATGCGCGACGCACCAAGCCTCGCGATCGTGCCGCGCCTCATCGAGGCGGGCGCGAAGATTCGCGCCTTCGATCCCGAAAGCATGGCCGAGGCGAAGAAGCTGCTGACGGGCGTGACCTACGGGACCAACGCCTACGAAGCGATGGACGGCGCCGACGCGGCGGTGATCCTGACCGAGTGGAACGAGTTCCGCGCGCTCGACTTCGCCCGCGTCAAATCGGCGCTGCGCTCGCCCACGATCATCGACCTGCGCAACATCTACAAACCCGCCGACATGGCCAATGCCGGCTTCTATTATTTCAGCGTCGGCCGCCGTCCGGTCGAGCCGACCGATGGCCGGGACCGCTTGCGGTCGCGCGCCTGAACCGAGGAAAGAGCAAACGTATGAGCGTCACCACCAAGCGCATTCTGATCACCGGCGGCGCCGGCTTTCTCGGCTCACATCTGTGCGACCGGCTGATCGCCGACGGCAACGACGTGCTGTGCGTCGATAATTACTTCACCGGGCGCAAGGACAATATCGCGCAGCATCTCGGCAATCCGCGCTTCGAGGCGCTGCGCCACGATGTCTGCTTCCCGCTCTATGTCGAGGTCGACGAGATCTATAACCTCGCCTGCCCGGCCTCGCCGATCCACTATCAGTTCGACCCGGTGCAGACCACCAAGACCAGCGTGATGGGAGCCATCAACATGCTGGGGCTTGCGAAGCGCGTGAAGGCCAAGGTGTTCCAGGCTTCGACCTCGGAGATTTACGGCGATCCGCTGGTGCATCCGCAGACCGAGGATTATCGCGGCAACGTCAATACGATCGGCCCGCGCGCCTGCTATGACGAAGGCAAGCGCTGCGCCGAGACCCTGTTCTTCGACTATCAGCGCCAACACAATGTCCGCATCAAAGTGGCGCGCATCTTCAACACCTACGGCCCGCGCATGCATCCCAACGACGGGCGCGTGGTGTCGAACTTCATCATCCAGGCGCTGAAGGGAGAGCCGATCACGCTGTTCGGCGACGGCTCGCAGACCCGCGCCTTCTGCTATGTCGACGACCTGATCGAAGGTTTCGTGCGGCTGATGGCGACGCCGGACGACGTCACCGGCCCGGTCAATCTCGGCAACCCGGTTGAGATGACGGTACGGCAGCTCGCCGAGCGCATCATCGCGCTGACCAATTCGCGCTCCAAGATCGAATTCCGGCCGTTGCCGGTCGACGATCCGACGCAACGCTGCCCCGATATTTCCTTCGCTCAGGCGACGCTGGGCTGGGAGCCGAAGGTTGCACTCGACAATGGCTTGAAGCGCACCATCGCCTATTTCGACGAATTGCTGCGCCAATCCGACAAGCGCAACGCCACGGTCGTGCGTCTCCAGGCGTAGTTCGACCGCCATCCCGGGGTTTTTGTTCTTAAATTCAGCGAGCACGCCGCTTCGCCGTTAAGACTTGAACGGCGTGGGTAATGCCGATCCCGCCTTAAACTGCGCCCGGATTCGCGATTGCGGCATAGGTGGCATGGCGGCGCAAAATCATCGCTTTGCGGTACTGGACGGCTGGCGCGGGATCGCCGCGCTCGGGGTCGCGATCTATCATTTTCGCGTCTATTCGCACATCGCCGCCATGCCGGGCATGCAAGGCGCCTATTTGTTTGTCGATTTTTTCTTCGTGCTCAGCGGTTTCGTCATCTCCTACGCCTATGGCGACAGGCTCGCGCGATGGAGCGACATCGGCGGCTTCGCGGTGCGGCGCTTCGGGCGGTTGTGGCCGCTCCACGCGGCGACGCTGCTGTTTCTATTTCTGTTCGAAGTGGCGAAGAGCGACGCCGCGCGGCACGGCTGGCTTCATCCCGCGCATCCGCCGTTCGACCCGGCCGGCTTCTATGGCTGGGCGAGCCTGCCGACCAACCTGACGCTGATCCAGGCGCTCGGTATCCACGACCATTTAAGTTGGAACACGCCCGCCTGGAGCATCTGCGTCGAATTCTGGATGTATGCCGTGTTCGCGGTACTGTGCTGGTCCGGCAAACGGTCGCTGGTCATCGGCGGCATTGTCTGCATCCTCGCGGGGTTCGCGGGATTGTTCATGGCCGGCAAGGGCATGAATGTCAGCTACGATTTCGGCTTGTTCCGCGGCCTGGCCGGATTCTTCCTCGGCCACTTCACTTACCGGCTGTCGCGTAGCCGTCTCGCGCCGTCGCGCGACTGGCTGGGAAGCTGTGAGTTCCCGGCACTAGCCGCGGTGGCGCTGTTTCTGATTTTCGCCGGCGGCGACCGAATTACGTCGGTGCTTGCGCCGTTGCTGTTCGCGCCGGTCGTGCTGGTATTCGCGGCGGAGCGGGGTGCGGTATCGCGGGCGATGCGGGCGGCGCCGATTGCGTATCTCGGCGCGTGGTCATATTCGATCTATATGGTGCATGGGCCGATCACCGACATAATCATGTCGCTTGCCGCCGCGGCCGAGAGAACGCTGCACATTCCGTTGCACAGCGCCGACCAGGCGCGGACCGCCGCGCCGTCTTTGTCGTTCGGCGGCAACGCCTATCTCGGCGACGCGACGATTCTCGCTTATCTCGTCGCGGTCATCGCAATGTCGGCGTTGACCTATCGCTGGATCGAGATGCCCGGGCGCCGGTTCTTCAACGACCTCGTGTCGCGACCACGGGTTCAGCCGGCGGAGTAGGCACGCCGGCCGCCTTGAGCGCCTTGGCCTGGCGTTTCGCCAGCGCGTCGGCGTCGAAATCCGCGATCAGCCCCTCGAACAGGCGGTGCCAGTTGATCGTGGCGCGCAGATGCATGAACACCGAGCCGAGACCGACCGCGGCGCGATCCATGAAAACGAATTCGCGCGGCGGCGTGACGCCGCCGAGCCGCCGCACCTCGCGATGCACTTCCGCCGCCACGGCGCGGCCGTTGCCGTTATCGTCCTCACCGATCAGCCGCTTGCGGTCGTCGAGCAACGGCGCATAGAGGAAGCGCGCCCAGCGGTTCAGCACCTCGACCATGTCCGTGTTGAGATTCTTGAACCCCCAATTCTCATAGGCCGACACGGCTAAGTCGCGGTCGTCGGTAGCGAAAGCCCGATACAGATCAATCACGCCCTTGACGAAGCGCGCGGGGAAAATCCGCACGCAACCCAAGTCGAACAGGTTGATGCCGTCGTCGGGCCGCACCGAATAATTGCCGAGATGCGGGTCGCCGTGGATCGCGCCGTATTCGTAGAACGGCACGTACCAGGCGCGGAACATCGCGAGCGCGATGTCGTTGCGTTGCTCCGCCGGCGCTTCGGTAAAATCGAGCAGCTTCCTGCCGTCGAGCCAGTTCATGGTGAGAAGGCGCTTGGTCGTGAGCGGCATCACCGGCTCGGGAACGGTCACCCGCTTCTCGTCCTTTAGGATGGCACGGTAGAAACGCAGATGCGCCGCCTCGCGCGAATAATCGAGTTCCTCGCGCAGGCGCTCGGCGATCTCGGCGTGAATCTCCTCGGTCGACAGCGCGCGGTCCCAGCGCTCGTAGAGCGACAGGATGAGCTTCAGCTGTCGCAGATCGGCTTCGACCGCCGACGCCATGTCGGGATATTGCAGCTTGCAGGCAAGCGCTGCGCCGTCCTTCGCCGTCGCCCGATGCACCTGGCCCAGCGACGCGGCATGCGCCGCCTCATGCTCGAAGCGCCCGAACCTCGCTTCCCAATCCGGCCCGAGTTCGCCCGCCATGCGGCGCTTGACGAAATTCCAGCCCATCGCCGGCGCGTCGGCCTGAAGCGTGACCAGCTCGCGCGCATAATCCTCGGGCAACGCCTCAGGAATGGTGGCGAGCAACTGCGCCACTTTCATCAGCGGGCCTTTGATGCCGCCCAGCGCCTCGCGCAGATCGTTGGCGTGCTGCACGCGGTCGAGCGGCAGGCCGAGATAGCGCTGACCCGCGAGTCGTGCCGCCAGCCCGCCCATCGCGGTCGAGACGCGGGCGTAACGGCGCATGCGTCCGGTCAGCGAAGAATCGTCGGTCATCCCAATTTTTCGAGCTGGTCGATGAAGCCCGAAACCATGTCGAGGCCGCGCTTCCAGAAATTCGGATCGGACGCGTCGAGGCCGAACGGCGCGAGCAATTCCTTGTGGCGCTTGGTGCCGCCGGCGCGCAGCAGGTCGAGATATTTCTCGGCGAAGCCCGGCGAAGCGTTCTGATAAACGGCGTAGAGCGAATTCACCAGGCAATCGCCGAACGCATAGGCATAAACATAAAACGGCGTGTGGATGAAGTGCGGGATGTAGGTCCAGTAATATTTGTACTCGTCCTCGAAGGTGATCGCGGGGCCGAGGCTTTCGCCCTGAATGTCGAGCCAGATCTCGCCGATGCGGTCGGCCGACAGCTCGCCCTGGCGACGCTCGTCATGGACGCGGCGCTCGAACTCGACGAAGGCGATCTGCCGCACCACGGTGTTGAGCATGTCCTCGACCTTGGCGGCCAGCATCGCTTTCTGCTTCGCGGGATCGGTCTCGGATTTGAGCAGCGCCTGGAAGGTCAGCATCTCGCCGAACACGGACGCGGTCTCGGCCAGCGTCAGCGGCGTGTCGGCCATCAGCTGGCCCTGCGGACCCGCCAGCACCTGATGCACGCCGTGGCCGAGCTCATGCGCCAGCGTCATCACGTCTCTGATCTTGCCCTGATAGTTCAACAGCAGATAAGGATGCGCGCTTGGCACGGTGGGGTGCGCGAACGCGCCGGGCGACTTGCCCGGCCGGGTCGGCGCGTCGATCCAGCGATGGTCGAAAAAGCGGCGCCCGATCTTGGCGAGATCGGGCGAGAAATCGTTGTAGGCGTCAAGCACGATACGTGTCGCCTGCGGCCAGGCGATGGTGCGGTCCTCGGCGTCGGGCAGCGGCGCGTTGCGGTCCCAATAGGGCAGCGCATCGACGCCGAACCACTTGGCCTTGAGCTTGTAATAGCGATGCGACAGGCGCGGATAGGATTGCCGCACGGCGCCGATCAGCGCGTCCACGACTTCGTCTTCGACATAGTTGGCGAGGTTGCGCGACGAGATCGGCCGGGGGAATTTTCGCCAGCGATCCTCGATCTCCTTGTCCTTGGCCAGCGTATTGGTGATCTGGGCGAAGATTCGGACATTGTCGCCGAAGACCTTGCCGATCGCCTTGGCGGCGTTCTTGCGCGTGGCCGGATCGCGTTCCGACAAAAGATGCAGCGCCTCGGCGCCGGTCAGTTCCTTGCCGCCGATGGGAAAGCGCAGCGCCGCCTCGGTCTCGTCAAACAGGCGCTGCCACGCCGACGCGCCGGCGACCGATTTTTCATGCAGCAGCTTTTCGATGTCGTCGGAGAGCTGATGGGGGCGAAAGGCGCGGACGTCGCGCAGCCACGGCCGGTAGTGCGCGAGCGCCGGGCTTTTGAGTTTTTCATCGAGCGCCCCGTCGTCGATGCGGTTGATCTCGAGCGTGAAGAACAGGAGTTCGGTCGAGATCGCGTTGATCCGCTCCTGAATATTCTGATAGAAGCGCCCGCGCTCGGGGTCGCTCATATTGGCAGCGTAATAGAGCGAGGCGTAGCTCATCGCGCGGCCGAGCGTGTCTTCGAGCTTTTCGAAGGCGGCGATCGCCGCGCCCAACTCGTCGCCCGACAACGAGGCAAGCTTGCCGCGATAGTGGTCGCGGAAACCGTCGGCAGCCGCGGCCGAACGGTCGAGATCTGACTTAAGCGCGGGCGAATCCGGCGTGGGATAAAGGTCGGACAAATCCCATTCGGGAAGTGGGCCTAAATCTTGGGTTTCCGCCGGTTTCGCCTGGGCCATCGCGCGCTCCTTCTTGCCCTTATAGATAGGGCTTCGACTGGGAGCGCGCCAGCGATGTCAGGCGGGAATGGCGACCGGCTCGACGCGATAGACTTCGCCGGTCGGATTGCCGGCAAAATCGCACCACTGGCGCGCGCGATAATCATAGAGCTTGCAGGCGTGCATCGTCGCGAAGAGATAGTGCGGCGAAAATTCTTCGACCACCGCGCGATCGCCGAGCAGTTCGTTGAGCCGCGTCTGCGCCGCGGGCAAACGGTACAGCGGGATCAGCGGCTGAATGTGATGCGCCGGATGATCCATGATGTGATGCGTCAGCGCGCCGTACCAGCGCGGCATGCGGACATGAATGGTGACTTCCTCCTCGCCGCCGAGCTTGCGCCAATCCTCGATCGAGGCGAACCACGGCGCGCGCGGATTGGTGTGCTGGAGATAGATCGCGGTGCCCATCATGTGATTCCACACCACGAACGGCAGCACGAAGCCGAGCGCGACGGACAACCAGCCACCGCTCCACGCCAGCGCAGCGACCAGGGCAACGAGATACAGGTCAAGCAGCGCGAAGTCGCGCCACGCCGCGCGCGGACTCACACCGGGCAGGATATGACGCGGCACGAATTTGTCGCGCCACCACCGCTCGACCAGGTAGTACGGCGCAAAACCCGCGGGCGAACGATAGAGCTGCTCAACAAGACGGCGCCACGGCGGCAGCGCGCGATACTCGGCGACGTCGAGCGGCGACCAGGAATTATGCCCTTTCAGATTCGGCGCGCGGTGATGCTGGCGATTATGCACCGCCGCCCAGAGCGAATAATTGTGCAACTCCGGCAGGAACGCGATGCGCGCCATGATCGCGTTGGCGCGCTTGCTGGCGGTGTAGGCGCCGTGCGCGGCGTCGTGGCCGATGACGAACAGCGACGGCATCGCGAAGCCGGCGACCAGGCCGCCGGCGACCCGCAGCCACAACGGCGTGCCGCTGAACCCCGCGAGCCACACGCCAAGCGCATAGACCGCGAGCGTCATGATGAGCAACGCGACGGCCCGCGCCATCGACGGCGCGACGAACGGCGCCATCGCCTGGCGCAAGCGCTTCTCGCGCGCGATCCGGTCTGCGTTAAAGGCCGAGACGTTCATATTTATTAATGGCTTAGGGCTCGAATTCTGGATTCCAATTTAACCCAGATTCACTGTTATTTCCATCCGTCATGGCCGGGCTTGACCCGGCCATCTCAAGCCATCTGATTAATCGTTGCGCCGGTTGCCTGAGACCCGCGTGTCAAGCCCGCGGGTGACGATGAGTGGAGCGGCCGACTATTTCGCCGCCTTCGCGAAGAACTGGATGACGTTGCCGTCGGGGTCGCGCGAGGTGACGGTGCTGCCGTGGCTGCCCATGTCGCGCGTCGCGAGGATCGGCGCGCCGGCGGATTCGAGCGCCTTCCGCGCCGCTGCGAGATCGTCGACCTCGAACACGATGACGGTCGCCGACGCGGCAGCGGCGCCGGCTTCCTCCGGCGAGGCGAGCGCGAAGCGCGCACCTTGCGCGTCGAGCTGCGCCCATTTCTCGCCGTCCTGAAATTTCATCTTCATGCCCAGAAGGTCGCGATAGAAGCCGAGCGAGCGGCCCATGTCGCGCGTCACCTGATAGACGTTCTGGATTTTGACCTGCATCTCAATCTCCCAAATGCGAACGGCGCGGGGTCGCCGCGCCGTTCATCGCGATCCGAATCCGGTTACGCCGCGAGGAAATCGCGGACCGCTTTCACCGCCTCGGGCTTTTCGTTCAGCACCAGATGGCCGGCCGGCGAGAAGGTCTTGAGCTTCGAGCCTTTGACCAGCTTGGTCCAGACCGCCGATTGCGCCTCGGGCACAATTTTGTCCTGTTTACCCCAGATGAACAGCGTCGGCACCGAAATGCGGTGGAGATATTTCGGCAGCTTGACGTCGTAGATACGTTCCCACGCCAGACGCGCGAAACTGGTCGCCTCGCGATAGGAGTTCACCACGAAATCGAGATCGTGCGGATCGGGCGGCGGACCCAGCGCCGCTAGGTTCTCGGCGAGATACGGGGCCAATTCCTCCGGCTTGATGCGGAAAATGTCGGTGGTGGGATGCGCCTTGTCGCGCAAGCCCGCCGGCGCCACCAGCACCAGCTTCTTCAGCCGCTCGCTATGCTGGGTGGCGAAGGTCGAAGCGAACCATCCGCCCATCGACAGCCCGACCAGATTGATCTTGCCGAGCTTCATCAGGTCCAAGAGTTCGAGGTAGTGCATGACGAAATCCTGCGTCGTCGTCATGCTGGTGTCGTCGGCCGAGCCGCCCCAGCCGGGATGGTACGGAATGTAGACCTTGAACTTTTCCGTCCACGGCGCGGCGAAGTCCCAGCCGCCGCCGGTGCCGGCGCCGTGCCAGAACATCAGCGGATCGCCCTTGCCGGCGCTCAAGACCTGCGTCTTGACGCCGTTGACGGTCAGCTCCTCCGATTTCCACGTCACGGCCATTATTTCGCCCCCGCCAGCACACGCGACTCTTTCGCCGTTGCTTTCTTCTTGCTGCGCAGACGCGGGATCACCTCTTCGGCGAACAGCGTCATGTTCTTGACCACCTTCCAATGCGGCATGTTGCCGATATGGTGGTGGACCAGCACGCGCGACGAGTTGGCGCTCTCGCACCATTTCGCCAGCGTGTTCGCGACCTTGTCCGGCGTGCCGAACACGACGCGCCATTGCTGCGTCAGCGCCTCCCAATCGAAGCCGCCATGCGACGCGGTCGCCGCCGCGCGCATGCGCAGCTGCTCGCCCGAGATATAGCCCGGAGGCGCCAGGTAGCGCGCCGTGGTGCGGGTCGCGTCCTCGAAGAAGAACTGGACGTGCTCCTTGCATTCGCGCTCGGCGATCTCGTCGGTCTCGGCGACATAGACGATGGCGTTGAAGATCGCCTTGTCGGGCGTGAATTCATGCCCGTATTTCGGCATCTCCTGGCGCAGCTTTTGGAAAGTCTTTTCCTGCGCCACGATCGGCACGAACACCGACGAATAGGCGAAGCCGCGTTCGGCCGCGATCTGCACGGTCTCGGGACTGCCGGTGCCGACGATCGCGATCTTGGGATGCGGCTTCTGCATCGGCCGCGGCCACGGATTGAGATAGCGATAGGAATAGAACTCGCCGTCATACGAAGTCGGCCCGTCTTGCGTCCACGCTTGCAGCAACACCTCGAGGCCCTCGCGGAACCGCGCGCGCGCCACTGCGGGGTTGATCGAGTTGGCCCAATATTCCATGCCGGTGCCGAGCGGCAGCGCGATCTCGAGCCGCCCGTTCGACATCACGTCGAGCATCGCATAGGCCTCCGCGAGACGGTTCGGCATTTCGAGATTGAGCGGCACGCCGAACACGCAGATCTTCGCGTTGTGCGTCTGCGGGATCAGCGCCGCGGCCATCAGCGTCACCACCGGGTTGAGGCTGTAGACCGTGTTGTGATGCTCGTTCAGCGCCAGCCCGTCGTAGCCCAGCCGGTCGGCCAGAACCATTTCGGCCATGTAGCGCTGATAGAAAGCGTGGCCCTTCTTGGCGTCGAAATTCTTGTTGGAGTAATCCACCCAAAGCGAATCGTATTTCTTCTGGTCGGCCGGCAGATCCGTGTAATGCATAAAATGGAAGGTGTAGAACTGCAGATCGTCTTGCCATTTCGCCATGGAGTCCTCCTAGCGGGTCGCGGCGCAGTGGATAAGTAAAGTCATTCCGCGCCAGTTAGTTAGGCGCGCGGCAGTACCGTCCGATTTTTTCGATAGGCGAACGTGAATTCCTCACCGGTATGTCTTATAATTGTTGAGGAATTAAACCTTTCGGCCCCCAACCTTGTCAAGGTAAGACGGGCCGGAAAAGGGGAGGACAATGGCAAAAAGCCATATCGCCGATCTCGGTTCGATCATCGCCGACCTTGAGGCGCAGGGGCGACTCGCGCGCATCAAGACCGAGGTCGATCTCAAACACGATCTCGCCGGCATCGCCGCCAAGTTCGAAGGCGGACCGCGCGCCGTGCTGTTCGAAAAAGTGAAGGACCGGTTCGCGCCGGTATTCACCGGGCTTTACTGGTCGCGCGATCTGCTCGGCGCGCTGCTCCGCCGCGATCCGGCGACGCTGCCGCAATATGTTTCCGATTGCATCAAGCAATGGCAGGTCAACCCGCGACCGCCGGTCATGGTGAAGGACGGGCCGGTGTTCGAAGTCACCGAGTTCCATGTCGACATGACGCGCATGCCGATTCCGATCCACGCGCTGAAAGACGGCGGTCCTTATTTCGACGCCGGCGTGGTGATCGCGATCGATCCCGAGACCGGCGTGCGCAACGCCTCGATCCAGCGCTTCATGGTCGAGGATTGGAGCACGCTGCACGTCAATATCGACGCGGGGCGGCATCTCGAACTTTATCTCGAGAAAGCGGCGAAGCTCGGCAAGACCCTGCCCTTCTCGCTCAATATCGGCGTCGGGCCGGGCCTGCATTTCGCCGCGGCGACGCCGGCCGAGGCCGCGCCCGCGGACACCGACGAACTCGGCATCGTCACCGAATTCGACGGCGCACCGCTCGAACTGGTCGAGGGCAAGAGACTTCCCGTTCATATCGTCGCCAATGCGATGTACGCGCTGGAATGCGAGATGATTCCGGGCGAGCTCGGCGACGAAGGCCCGTTCGCCGAGGTCACGAACTACTACGCCAAGCGCGCGCCGCGCCCCGTCGTCCATGTCCGCGCCATCCATCGCCGCGAACGGCCGATCTTCCAGACCATCCTGTCCGGCGCCGAAGTGTGGAACTCGGTCGGGCTGCTCGGCGAGGCCAACGTGCTCGCCATGTTGCAGCGCCAGGTGCCGGGCGTGACCGACGTGTATTTCAGCCACGGCGGCTGCGGCTTCTATCACGCAGTGGTGCAGATCAGCCAGAAGCGCGCCGGCTGGGGCAAGCAGGCGATCATGGCGGCGTTCGCGGCGTTCCCGCCGCTGAAAATGGTCACGGTGGTCGATGACGACGTCGACATCCGCAGCGCCAGCGACGTCGAATGGGCGATGGCGACGCGGCTCGATCCGGCGACCGGTATCGTCAAGCTCGAGAAAGTGTTCGGCCACGGATTGAACCCGAGCTTCCCCGACTATATCGGCAGCAAGGTCGGATTCGACTGCACGCGGCCTTATCCGCACACTTACGAGTACGACCGCGCCGCATACAAACCGATGACGCTCGACGGCATCGAGCTGACGCTGCCCGAGATCAAGGCGCCCGCGCCGATCGCGGTTGTCGAGGAACCCGTGGCTGTGCCCGAGACCGCGAAGACAAACGGTCATGCCAAACCAACGAACGGCCACGCCAAGCCGGTACGCAAGGCGGTGGCCGCGGCACGCAAGCCCAACGTCGTGGTGACACGGCGCATCTCCGCGGGCGCGAAGCCGCCCAAGAACGCGCGCCTTGCCAAGAAACGCCGGGTGTCAAACCGCCCCTCCGGCGGCGCCGCGATGTAATTTTTTTCTGCATCGCCCGCAGAAGGGAATTTTCAACGCGGAGACTCAAAGACGCAAAGGACACGAAGAGAAAACCTTTGTGTCTTTGCGTCTTGGCGTCCTGGTGTTGAATTGTTTGTGCGTCCCTCGACTGCTTGCCCGGCCAAGCCGGGCTGCGCACTCGGGATGAGGTTTCTTGCATGCCTCGATCGGGAGATAGCCATGCCCACATTCAGCCGCGACGGCATCGACATCTATTACGAGGAATCCGGCGCGGGCTATCCGGTGCTGGTGTTCGCGCCGGGCGGCTTGCGGTCGGCGATTTCGTGGTGGCATCCGCAGCCCGACGGCACCCAACGGCCGTGGATCGACCCGACCGTCGCGCTCGCCGGCAAATTCCGCGTGATCGCGATGGATCAGCGCAACGCGGGACGCAGCCGCGCGCCGATCAAGCCCGGCGACGGCTGGCAGAGCTACGCGTCGGATCACCTCGCGCTGATGGATCATCTCGGCCACCGGACATTCCACGCCATGGGCGGCTGCATCGGCTCGTCCTTCTGCCTGACGCTGTGCGAGATGGCGCCGGCACGCGTCACCGCCGCAGTGCTGCAAAATCCGATCGGCTTCGACAACAACCGCGACATTTTCAAGAACAAGGAATGGGCCGCGGCGATGCTGGCGCGCGACCAGGATCTCGATCAGGCGACGCTCGACGGATTCTTCGAGAAGATGTTCGGCGGCGATTTCACCTTCAACACCAGCCGCGATTTCGTGAAGCAATGCCGCACGCCGCTGTTGGTGATGCCGGGCGACGACCCGCCGCACCCCAAGGTGATCGGCGAGGAGATCGCCAAGATCGCGCCCAATGCCGAGGTGCTGCGCGACTGGAAAGGCGTCGACAAGGCCGAGTCCGTTACAAAAGTCGTGCTCGACTTCCTGGCCAAGCATACCCCGGCCCGGTGACGCTATTCGCCTCGCGCCCTATACTGTCGGCAACGATAGAAGGGGTGGGAGGACATGCCGGACATCGTCACACTGGGCGAGTTGCTGCGCCAACGCGCGGCCGCGCATCCCGACCGAATCGCGATCATCATCCGCGACGAGCGCGTCGGCTACGCCGAAATCAATCGCCGCGCCAATCGCGTCGCCAACGGCCTCAGCGCCGCGGGGCTGAAGGCGGGCGCGCGGATCGCGCTGCTCGACAAGAACGACACCAACTATTTCGAGCTGCAATTCGGCTGCGCCAAGGCAGGCATGGTGCTGGTGCCCATCAACTGGCGCCTCGCGCCGCCCGAGATCGCGTTCATCGTCAAGGACGCCGCCTCGGAAATGCTGTTCTACGGCCCCGAGTTCGCGCCGGTCATCGCGGCGATCAGGGGCGAGCTCGGCAATATTCCGCTGGTGCCGCTCGGCGCCGGCGGCCGCGACGGCTACGAGGCGTGGCGCGATCGCCAGTCCGATGGCGAACTGCCGGCGCGCAGCACGCCCGACGACACGGTGCTTCAACTCTACACCAGCGGCACCACCGGCCGCGCCAAGGGCGTGCAGCTTAACGCACGCGGCCTGCTGGTCAGTCTGCCCGGCTTCAAGAACATGGGCGTGTGCCGCGAGGACGACGTGTATCTGCTCGCGATGCCTTTTTTCCATATCGGCGGCAGCGCGGTCGCGGTGATGGCGGTCGCGCTCGGCTGTCCCAGCGTCGTGGTGCGCGACATCGACCCGAAAGCGCTGCTCGACGCCGTCGCGACCCATCGCGTCACGTCGAGCTTCCTGGTGCCGGCCGTGATCCTGTTCATGCTCAACGTGCCGAGCGTCGGCGACACCGACCTGTCGAGCCTGCGTCTCATTCTTTATGGCGGCAGCCCGATCCCCGTCGCGCTGCTGAAACGCGCGATGGCCGTGTTCAAATGCGGCTTCGGCCAGGTCTACGGCATGACCGAGGCGCACGGCACCATCACCTATCTCGGCGCCGAGGATCACGACCCCGGCAACACCGAGCGGCTCAAATCCTGCGGCCGCGCGATTCCCGACGTCGAGATGAAGATCGTCGACGCCGACGGCAACGAAGTGCCGGACGGCACGGTCGGCGAAGTGGTGTGCCGCGCGGTCAAAGTGATGAAGGGTTATTGGAACCGGCCCGAGGAAAACGCGCGCGCTATCCGCGACGGCTGGTTCCACAGCGGCGACGCCGGCTATCGCGACCAGGACGGCTATTACTTCATCTATGACCGCGTCAAAGACATGATCGTATCGGGCGGCGAGAACATCTATCCCGCCGAGGTCGAGAACGCGCTCTATGGTCATCCGGCGATTCAGGACGTCGCGGTGATCGGCGTGCCCGACGATACCTGGGGCGAGACGGTGAAGGCATGCGTGGTGCTGAAACAAGGCGCCAACGCCACCGCGGACGAGTTGATCCTGTTCGCGCGGCAGCGCATCGGCGGCTTCAAGCTGCCGCGCTCGGTCGATTTCATGACGGAGATTCCGCGCAACGCCACCGGCAAGTTCCTAAAGCGCGCGCTGCGCGAGCCCTATTGGCGGGACCGCGACCGCCAGGTGAATTAGGAGCTAACCGCGCCGCTCACGCCCCATCGCGTAGAATTCGTCGTTGGGGCGCATGTCGGTGGCGTTGGCCATGCGGTTCGATAGAGCGAACAGCGCCGCGATAGCGGCAATGTCCCATTGCTCGTCGCGGCTGAAGCCGTGCTTGGTCAGCGCGTCGTAATCGGCATCGCCGATCAGCCACGGCGTCATCGCCACCTTCACCGCGAAATCGAGCATCGCCTTGTCGCGCGCGTCGAGGTCGGCCTTGCGATAGTTGATCGCGACCTGGTCGGCGATCAGCGGATTCTTGTCGCGGATGCGCAGAATCGCGCCATGCGCAACGACGCAGTAATGGCATTGGTTGGCGGCGCTGGTCGCGACCACAATCATCTCGCGCTGCGCCTTCGTCAGGCCGCCCGGCTTTTCCATCAGCGCGTCGTGATAGGCGAAGAAGGCGCGGAATTCGTCCGGCCGATACGCCATCGCCAGGAACACGTTCGGCACGAAGCCGGATTTTTCCTGCACCGTTTCGACGCGGGCGCGAATGTCGGCCGGCAGCTCCGCCAGCGTCGGAACGGGAAAGCGGCTGATCGGCTTCGCGCTCATTCCGCCGCTTGGCGCGCGGCGTACTGGTCGAGGCCGTAGAGCTTGGCCGCGTTGTCGCGCGTGATCTTGCGCCGCACATCGGCCGGCAGATGCTTCATCTGGCGCTCGACCGTGGCGCGGCTGTTCGGCCAGATGCTGTCGGGATGCGGATAGTCCGACGCCCACAGCACCTTGTCGTCGCCGTAATATTTGAGGAGATCCATGGCGACGTGGTCTTCCTGGAAGGTGGCGTAGACCTGGCGCTTGAACAGATCGCTCGGCTTGGTCACAAGGTCGATGCCGCCCTTCTCCGCCCAGAACTCCTTGCCTTCCCACAGGCGCCAGTGCCGGTAATCCATTTCCTGCACCACCCACGGCAGCCAGCCCAGACCGCCCTCGACCAGCAGCACCTTCAGCTTCGGGTGATGTTCGAGAATGCCCCAGGCGAAGAGATCGACAAACGGATCGAGGAACTGGCCGATCAGCGCCTTGGTCACGGTGAAGGTGCCGGCGATCTGGCCCTGCCCCAGCGCGCCCGGACCAAGAAACACGGTGACGTGCCAGGAGAGAATCATGCCGCTCTCCTCGAGCAGCTTCCAGAACGGCTCCCACGCCTTGTCGTGGATGCGCGGCTGCGCGATCGCGACCTGGAACAGCACCTGCTTGAAGCAGCCCTTGGCGATGAGGCGCTTCAGTTCTTTCACCGCGGAATCCGGATATTCCGGCACTTGCGGCACGCCGATCAGCCGATGCGGCGCGACCGAGCAAAATTCCTCGAGCCAGTCGTTGTAGGCGGCATAGCACGCGTCGCGCATCTCGGCGTCGCTGTGCTCGATCGAGGTGACCGGGCCGAACATGACATGCGCCTCGACGCCGTCGCGGTCCATGTCGGCGAGACGCAGCTCGGCGACGGCCGGACGGCGCTCGGTCTGGTCCTTGATGCCGCCGCGATCGAACGCGTTGAGGAACGGCAGCTTCGGCCGTGGAATGGTCTCGCCGTCGAGCCGGCCGCTCCAGCCGCCCCAGACCTTGCCCTCGCACACCCAGACGAAACGCCCGTCGCGCTTTTCGACATGCGGTGCGCGGTCGCGGAACTTCGCCGGCAGGCGCTTGGCCCAAAGATCGGCAGGCAGGTTGTTGAGGTCGAGATGGTCGTCGCAGGAAATGAAGCGGTAATCCACGGGGTAAATCCTTCCGGGCGGAAATGTATGATGAATCAATACCCGCGCCGTTTGCCGGTCAAGCGCCCAGAGAAAAACGGGCCGCGCCCTTGAGTGCGATCTAGTCGGGCGGGAGCGGGCTCGGGTACGCCCGCCCAGTGTATCGGCCGGAGATTTAGTTTGGATACGATACGGATTGACGCCCCCATGTGAGCCGACCCCGGCGGGCCAATGG
>JANWJX010000062.1 GCA_025451725.1 Allostellaceae bacterium | reverse complement strand
TACGTCATCATCGGCTCGCCCGACGAGGTCGCCGAGAAACTGCGCGAGGTCGCGGTCGACCTCAATGTCGGCCATCTCATGCTGCTGTTGCAGTTCGGCAATATGAGCAAGGACGTGACCAACGAGAATTCGCGCCTGTTTGCACAAAAGGTCGCGCCGCAGCTCAGGAACCTGTTCGACGACAAGTGGGAAGACCGGTGGTGGCCGAAGCCGCTGCCGACGCAGCTGCGCGCGGTGCCGGCGCCATCGCCGATGGTGCGGGCCGCCGAATGACGGACGTTTCCGAAAATTTCGTCGAGGTGAACGGCCTGCCGTGCCGCGTCTGGGAAAAGGGCGAGGGCAAGCCGCTTTACTACCTCGCCGGCGTCGCCGGTCTGCCGCGCTGGACCAAGTTCCTCGACAGGCTCGCGGAAAAGCGTCGGGTGGTCGCGCCGTCGCTGCCGGGTTTCCCCGGCGGGCAGGGCCATGACCTGCTCGACTCTCATTACGACTGGGTCACGGCCGCGCTCGATCTTTTGGAGCGCGCCGGGATGGAGAACGGTTCCGATCTGATCGGCGCATCGGTCGGCGGCGCGATCGCGGCGGAAGTCGCGGCGGTGTCGCCGGCGTTGGTGCGGCGGCTGGTGCTGATCGCGCCGTTCGGCCTGTACGACAGCGACGCGCCGCCCGCCGACATCTGGGCGCAGCGGCCCGGCACGCAGCCCGCGATCTTCTGCAAAAACCCCGATACGTTCACGCAATTCACCGCGCCGCCCGACGGCGCCGACCAAGCCGAGTGGAGCATCGTCTCGACGCGGGCGATGGAAGCCACCGCGCGCATCCTGTGGCCGCTCGGCGATACGCGGCTGGTGCGCCGACTGCATCGCGTGCGCGCCGACACGCTGGTCGTGTGGGGCGACGAGGATAAAGTCTTGGCGCCGTCCTACGCCGAGCATTTCGGCCACGAGATCGCCGGCCGGGCCGCGGTCGCGGTGATTCCCGGCGCCGGCCATCTCGCCGATCTCGACAATCCCGATCTCGCCGCTCAATTCGTTTCCGGTTTCGTCAATCAAGGGTGATCTCATGTCCGCACAGACCGATACCGTCGCCAAGTTCCTCGCCAGCACCAAATCCGGCCAGCTCGCGGCCGACCTGTTGACCGACGATGTCGGTTTCCAGTCGCTCAACGTGAACCAGAAGGGCAAGGCCGACATTGTCGCGCGCTTCAAGGGCGGCAATTACGCCGAGGCCAATTGGGCCGCGCCCGAGGAAAAGGGCGGCGCGGTGCAGGCGGTCGGCACGCTGCCGAACCAGGCCAAGATCGTGCTCACCGTCCATGTCGCCGGCGGCAAGATCAATCTGTTGCAACAGCAGGGCGTGCCCGGCAATCCGCGGCAAGCGACCGAGCTGAAGATTCCCGCCGACCTCAAGGCGCGCATCGACAACGCGCTGAAGGAACGGCATCCGATCATGATCACCTATGTCGATGAGAGCGGTCAGCCGAACCTGACGTTCCGCGGCTCGACCCAGGTATTCAGCGACAATCAGCTCGCGATCTGGGTGCGCAACGGCAACGGCAAGATGATCAAGTCGATCCAGAAGAACCCGAAGGTCGCGCTGATGTATCGCGACGAGGACGCCAAGGCGACCTACATGTTCCAGGGCCGCGCCCATATCGATTCCAGCGACGCGGCGCGCAAGAAGGTTTATGACGCGATGGCGCAGGTCGAGCGCGATCACGATTTCGCGCATCTCGGCCTTGCCATGATCATCGACCTCGATCTGGTCGAGGGCTATGGCGGCCTCAGCCCGCAGGGCCAGGTCAATCCGATCCGCATGGCGCGCGCGAAATAGCCGACGCTTCGTCCGAAATCCGGCCGTCTACCGGCGCGCTGATCGGCGGCGGGCTCATCGCCGCGCTGGCGATGCTGGTATGGATCGTGGTGCTGGCGTGGATGACGTCGCTGCACGACAGCGACGCCGCCGGCAACGGCATGACGCAGGGCTTTTCCGGGGTCGGCATCATCCTGTTATGGATCCTGCTGGCCATATTGGCGCTGATTGCCGGCATCGCCGGGCGCGTGCCGACATGGTTGGCGCTGACGGCGGTCGTCGCGATTCCGCTGACCGGCTACGGCGCCATCGTCGCGCTGGAAATTCTCAGCGGTTCGGCTCATATCCCATTTCTATGGCCGATCGTCGTGCCCGCCTTGGTGCCGCCGACGATCGTATTAACGTCGCTGTGGCTGATCGTGAAGCCCTACAGCCGCGACAGAGTTTGACGTTCGGATGGCGGTTTTTGGGCAGAACCGCGTCTGAACATTTCAAATCCGTCATCCGTCGAACGCCGCGTGTTTCCGAGCGTTGGCACAATACGTGCTTTCACCGTCGGAGATGGCGATGTCGTTGCGAAACGTTGGAATTGCGCTGGTCTCGATCTTGGTGGCCGGGCCTGCCTATGCCGGCGCGGGGCGAAACTGCGCCCTCGCCGATTTCACCGGCACCGCGCGCAATGACGGCTGGATCGTGCAGGAATTAACCGACGAGGAACGATTGAACTTCCTCAATCACCTCAACAACGACAATGGCGCACGGAGCAATTTCTACCCGCCGCATCTATGGGAGACCGTGCGCAAGGGCCGGGACAATCTCGTGCATATCCGCATCGTGTTTCTCGACGGCGGCAACTGCGTGCTCGGCAATAGCGGCGAGATCGCCTTTGACGAATTTTCCTATCTGCTTGCGGCCGACGTCGGTTACTGACTTTCCGCCTATTCCACCGAGATAAGCTGGCCGATCGGCACCATTTTCTTGCCGTCGAAGCGCGCGATCTGCGCCTGCCGGAAGGCGTCGTAATTGTCCGGCGTGATGTGAAAGCGGATGCCCGGCAGGAACATCGGCACGGCGACATCGAGCTGTCCGGCCACCTTGATGACGTTCTCGCGGGTCAGATTGTCGCCGCACCCTTTCAGCACGTCGATCAGCAGGCTGGCGCTGCCGAACGCCACCGAGTTCAGCACCGAGCCCGGGTCGGGGCTCGAGGTGTTGTATTTCTCCATCCATGCGGTGAAGGCCTTGAAGTCGGGCGAGTTGCCCCATTGGACTTTGTCGGTCGGGTCCTTGAGCGCGGTCAGGGAAATCGTCCCGATCGCGTTCTCGACGCCGGCGGGCTTGAACGCGGCTTCGGGAATGGCGGCGATGGCCGGAACGATGTGCAACGGCTTCCAGCCGAGATCGACCGCCTTGCGCAGCGCCTGCGCGACGATCTTCGGCAGCGCGTAGTCCATGAACACGGTCGCATGAGTCTGCGCCAGGCTGATGACCTGCGAATCGACGGTCGGGTCGGTCGGCTCGAAGCTGATCGCCGACACGATCATCTTGTCGGCCTTGTCGCCGAGCTGCTGGCGCAGTCCCTTGAGGAAGCTGCCGCCGAGATCGCCGTTCTGATACAGCACCGCGATCTTGGCGTCGGGCTTGTTCTTGAGGATGTATTGCGCGTCGATGCGGCCCTCGGTGACGTAGTTGCCGGCGCCCGGGATGCTCCACGGGAAATTCTTCGGGTCGTTGAATTGCGGCGCGCCCGACACCAGGAAGAGCTGCGGGATTTTGTTCTGGTTGAGGTATTTGCGGATCGCCAGATTGGTGGGCGTCCCGGTCGAGCCGAAATCGATGAAGATTTTGTCCTGCTCGACCAGCTTGCGCGTCTGCTCGACGGTGCGCGCTGGATTGTAGCCGTCGTCATAGACGATGAAATCGATCTTGCGGCCGTTCACGCCGCCCTGATCGTTGATCATCTTGAAGAAGGTGATCTGCGCCTTGGCGACGTTGCCCGAGACGGAGAACGGCCCGGAGAGCGGCGCCGTCTGGCCGATCTTGATCGAGGTGTCGGAGACGCCGGGATCGTAGTGTTTCTGCGCCAGCGCTGGCTGAAGGGCAAAGGCGCCCGCCGCAACGACGAACGCACCCAACCGAACCGACCGCCGCATGCCAGCCTCCCTAGACGAGTTTGTTGGCGGGATTTTGCCACCACGCGGTCATCGCCGCCAGCGTGGCGGCTTCCTGGTCGCGATGCGGCGAATGTTTGCAGGCGGGCAGGACGACGCGCTCGAACGGGCCCGCGACGTCGCGCTTGAGCGCGTCAAGCTGCGTCAGCGTGCCGTATTCGTCGTCGATGCCCTGGATCGCGAGCACCGGGCAGCGCACGCCGCGCGCGTGCTCCTCGATGTCCCAGGCGCGGAACGCGGGGTCGAGCCAGATTCGGTTCCAGCCCCAGAACGCGCCGTCGGGATCGTCGTGATAGCGCGCGAGGCGTTTGCCGAGATCGGTCGTCTCGTAGGCGCGCTTCGCCTCGTCGATGCTGGCGACGGTAACGTCCTCGACAAAGACGTGCGGTGCTTCGAGGATCAGGCCGCGCACCGGCCAGCGCGACGCGTGAATCAGCGCGATCGACGCGCCGTCGCTGTGCCCGACCAGCACCACCCGGTCGAGATGCAGCTTGCGGCGCAGTTCGGGCAGCACCTTCAACGCTTCGATGTGCATGTAAGCGACGGTGCGGTCGCCTTGCAGCCTGTCCGATTTACCGTAGCCATAACGCGAATAGACGAGGGCGGGGGCGCCGGTCGCAGCGGCGAGCTTGTCGGGAAAATCGCGCCACAGCGCAACCGAGCCAAGCCCTTCATGGAGAAAGATCAAGGTCGGCAGCGCCGCGTTGCCGTGGACGTGTTTGACTTCGAGCCGGTGGCCGCCGGCGGTGACGAAATCGCCGCTCATATGCCGAGATGCCGATGCTTGATCTCGGGCTGCGCCGCCAACTCGGCGGGCGTGCCGGCAAACACCGTCAGGCCCTTCGCCAGAATGACGACGCGGTCGGCGACGGCGGACAGCGCCGCGAGATTGCGGTCGACGACGATGGTCGCGATGCCGGCGGCGCGGATCGCCGCGACGGTCGCCCAGATGTCGCGCGCGATCAGTGGCGCCAAGCCTTCGGTGGCCTCGTCGATCAGAATGCAGGAAGGGTTGGTAACAAGCGCGCGGCCGATGGCGAGCATTTGCTGTTCGCCGCCGGAGATTTGCCCGCCGCCATGATCGAGCCGCTGCGCGAGACGCGGAAATGTGCCAAGCACGCGCTCGATATTCCACGCGCCGGGTCGCGCCGCCAGCAGCAAATTCTCGCGCACGCTGAGAGTCGGAAAGATGCCCCGCCCCTCGGGCACGTAGGCGACGCCGGCGCGCGCGATGCGGTCGGGCCGCGCCGACGCCATGTCGCGCCCCGCGATGCGCAGGCTGCCGCGCCGCGGCGGCGTCAGGCCGAGCAGCGAGCGCAGCAGCGTCGTTTTGCCCATGCCGTTGCGGCCGAGCAGCGCCACCGTCTCGCTGCGCCGCAACGTGAGGTCGATGCCGTGCAGCACATGGCTGGCGCCGTAATAAGTGTGGAGGCCGGCGGCCTCGATCAGCGTCGTGTCGCTCATGCCGCCTCGCCGAGATAGGCGGCTTGTACCGCCGCGTCGGCACGTATCGCTTGGGGCGTGCCGCTGGCGAGAACCGCGCCGTCGACCATTACGGTGATTGTCGCCGCGATGTTGAACACGGCGTCCATGTCGTGCTCGACCAGCAAGATGGCAAGATCCGCGCCGAGCCGCGCGATCAGCGCCGCGATCCGCGACGCTTCCTCGGGTCCCATCCCCGCGAGCGGCTCGTCGAGCAACAGGACTTGCGGCTCGGTTGCCAGCGCCATCGCCAGCTCGAGCTGGCGCTGTTCGCCGTGCGACAAGTCGGACGCACGGTCGGTCGCGCGCGATTCAACGCCAGCCAGCGCCATCGCGCGCCCGGCGGCGTCGTTGATGTCGCGATAGGCGAGGGCGGGGCGGAACAGGCGGATGCCGGGCTGACGCCGCGCCTGCGCCGCGAGACGGCAATTCTCGAACACGGAAAAGCCGGCGAAGATGTTGGTGCGCTGATAGGCGCGGGCGACGCCGAGCCGCGCGATGCGGTCGAGCGCGTGGCCCTCGATCTCGATGCCGCGAAAAAACACGCGGCCCGTTGTGGGGGTTAAATCGCCGGACAGAAGATTGATCAGCGTGGTCTTGCCGGCGCCATTGGGGCCGATCACGGCATGGATTTGCTTGGGCGACAGGTCGAGCGAGACGTCGCGGACCGCCGCTAGGCCGCCGAAATTCTTGCCGAGCGCTTCGGCGCGGAGAATCGGCTCAGACACGGCTTCGCTCGCGCATTGCGCGCCACAACGCGGCCGGATCGGTCAGGCCTTGCGGCAGAAGCAGCACCGCCGCGACGATGAACAATCCCATCGGCAACAGCCAATGGGTGGTGAGATCGCCGAGAAAATTCTCCAGCAGCACCAGTACCGCCGCGCCGATGATCGCGCCGTCGAGCGTGCCCATGCCGCCGAGGATCACCATCATCAGCACGCTGCCGGACAGCCGCCAGCCGAACAGCTCGGGATTGACCACGCCGAACTGCGCCGCGTCGAAATAACCGGCGAGGCCGGCGAGCGCGCCGGCGATGACGAAGGCAAGGAGCTTGTAGCGCGGCGCGGCGAAGCCGAGCGAGCGCATGCGGTGCTCGTTGCTGCGGATGCCGCGCAGCGCGTGGCCGAAGGGCGCGCGCAGGATGACTCGGAGCAACGCATAGGTCGCCGCCAGCGCGATCAGCACGAGATAATAGAAGGCGTGGCCCTGGCCGAGATCGACGGGACCGGCGCTCGGGCGTTGATAAACATACGCGCCGTCGGAGCCGCCGAGCCAGCGCGCGCCGGTGGCGTAGTAATAGAACATCTCGCCGAACGCCAACGTCACCATGATGAAATAGACGCCGGACGAACGCAGCACGAGCAAGCCGATGACCAGCGCCGCCAGCGCGGCCGCGGCGATTGCGACGGGCAGCGACACGAGCAGGCTCGCGGCGCCGTATTGCGGCGACAGAAGGTAAAGCGCATACGCGCCGACGCCGAAAAACGCGGCATGGCCGAGGCTGACCATGCCGGCGAAACCGACCAGCAGGTCTAGGCTCATGGCGAAGATCGCCATGATCATGATGCGCGCGGCGAGGTCGAGGCCGAACTTGCCGGCGACCAGCGGCAGCGCGATCAGCACGATCAGGCCGAGCCCGAGCAGGGCGGGGCGGAGGCGCGCGCTCATCGCGCGGCGGCGCCGAACAGGCCCGCGGGACGCCAGATCAGCACCGCGGCCATCAGCGCATAGACCAGCAAGCCGGAGAATTGCGGCGCATAGACCGCGCCGAACGTATCGACGAGGCCGATGAGCATCGCGCCCAAGAACGCGCCCTTGATCGAGCCGATGCCGCCGATCACCACGGTGACGAAGCAGATAATCAGCACCTGATTGCCCATGCCGGGAAACACCGATGTGGTCGGCGCGGCGAGCATGCCGGCAAACGCGGCGAGGGCGACGCCGAGCGCGAACACGAGGCGATAGATCAGGCCGATATCGATGCCGAGCGTCTGCACCATCTCGCGGTTGAACGCGCCGGCGCGGATCGCCATGCCGAGTTTGGTCTTCTGGATCAGGAGATAGAGCAGCGCCGTCACCGCGAGGCAAATCGCCGACAGCGCCAGCCGGTAGGCGGGATAGGACAAGGTCGCGGTCAGCGGGATCGAGAAATCGAGAAAATGCGGCACCGGCACGCCATGCACGTCGTTCCCGACGATGAGGCTGCGCAGCTCCTCGAAAATCAGGATCAGCCCATAGGTCAGCAGCACCTGATAGAGGTGATCGCGGCCATAGAGGAAGCGGAACAGGAGCGTCTCCAGCACCAGTCCGAACAGGAACGACAGCGGCACCGCGATCGCCAGCGCGAGCCACAGATTGCCGGTCATGTCGGCGAACACGAAAGCGAGATAGGCGCCGATCATGTAGAAGCTGCCGTGGGCGAGATTGATGATGCCCATGATGCCGAAAATCAGCGTCAGGCCGCTCGCCACCAGGAACAGCAGCAGCCCGTACTGGACGGCGTTCAAGAGCTGGATCAGAAAGAAAATGGTGCCGTCGGTCATGCGGACTTGGCGAGCCCACTGGCGGCTCGCTCGGCGGCGAAAATCTCGAGGTTCACGTACATTTTTTTCAGGATGCGGCGAAGCTCCCGCGTCTCCGCCTTGCTTAAGCCGCGGATGGCGGCCTCTTCATACGCTATCGCGATCGGCACGATCAGCTCGGTCAGCTCGCGACCTTGCGCAGTCAATTCGATGGTCAAGGCGCGCCCGTCCTTGGCGGATCGCCGCCGCACGATCAGCCGTTTGCGCTGCATCGTCACGACGAGCCGCGAAAGCGTCGAAATCTCGATGCTGGTATCGGTTGCGAGGTCGCCGAGGCGGTACGGGCCGTTCGCGCCCAGCCGGCTCAACACGCGCCAGATTTGCCGCGTGCCGCCGAGCGGCGCCACTTCTTCCGAAAACATCTCGGCGATTTTCTCGGCCGCCCGGTTGAGCAGGTAGGGCACATAATCCCGAAGGTCGAAGTCGTTCTTCATCGCGCCATCTTTGCGGTTTTCGGCTCTGTCGGGATGCCTTTACATTATTTGCAAATGCAAATAAATTGTCCAGCCGTCATCGGAGGGGGCCATGAAATTCGGCTATTTCACGCTCAGCGACAATCACTACGAGAACAATACGCGGACGGCGAACCAGTTCGTCGCCGACATTCTCGACGAGGGCGTTTATGCCGAGGAGCTTGGCTTTCATTCGGCCTGGATCGGCGAGCATCATTTCAATTCGCTCGGCGTGCTGTCGTGCCCCGACCTGGTGCTGGCGACGCTGGCGGCGCGTTCCAAACGAATTCGCCTGGCGCCGGCGGTGACGGTGCTGCCGCTGCACAATCCGATCCGCGTGGCCGAGCAATGGGCGACGCTGGACCTGCTGTCGAACGGCCGCGTCGATTGGGCGGCGGGGCGCGGCTACGACCGGCGCGAATACGAGCCGTTCCATATCAGCTTCGACGACAATCAGGCGATCTTCGAGGAAGGCATGGAGGT
>JANWJX010000061.1 GCA_025451725.1 Allostellaceae bacterium | reverse complement strand
TTTTTAGCCCGCGAAGGGCTTGCGGCCGCGCGCCGGGACGGCGGTGTGGGTCTGGTGGTCGGGCAGTTCGACGACCTCGACCTCGACGCCGTAAAGCGCGCCGAGCGCCGCTTCGGTGACGACCTCGGCCGGCGGGCCGAGCGCGACGAGCCGGCCGTCGCGCAACAAGGCGGCGCGGTCGCCGCAGAGGAAGACATGGTCGGGATCGTGGGTCGACAACACCACCGCCATGCCGCGCTTGGCGAGGGCGGAAATCTGGTCGAGAACGCGGAGCTGGTTGCCGAAATCGAGGCTCGCGGTCGGCTCGTCCATGACCAGGAGGCGCGGCTCCTGCGCCAGGGCGCGCGCGATCAGCACCATCTGGCGCTCGCCGCCGCTGATTTCGGTATAGATACGGTCGCGCAAATGCCCGATGCCGAGCGACGCGAGCGCGGTCTCGGCGGCGGCGACGTCCTTCTTGCCCGGCGAGGCGAACAAACCGATATGCGCGACGCGGCCCATCAGCACCACGTCGAGCACCTGGAAGGGAAAGAAATTGGTGCCGGCCTGCGGCACATAGCCGACCAGCTTCGCCAGCTCGGCGCGCGAGAACGAGCCGATGTCGCGACCGTCGAGCTTGATCGAACCGCCGAGCGCCGGCAGCAGGCCGAGCAGCGTCTTCATCAGCGTGGTCTTGCCGCCGCCATTGGGGCCGAGGAGGCACAGCACCTCGCCCTCGCGGATGTCGATGTCGATGTCGCGGCCGATCTTTTTGCGGCGATAGCCGATATCGAGATGCGTCGCTTCGAGGATGCTCATTGCCAGCCCCGCCGCGACGACGCGAGCAGCCACAGGAAGAACGGCGCGCCGATGAACGCGGTCAGGACGCCGATCGGAATCTCGATGGTGGCGACGCTGCGCGCCAGCGTGTCGACCAGGAGGAGATACGCCGCGCCGAACAGCATCGACACCGGCAGGAGGCGCGAGAATTCCGGCCCCGCGATCAGCCGCGCGACATGCGGAATGATGAGGCCGATCCAGCCGATGATGCCGGAGATCGACACCGCCGCCGAAGTAATGAGTGTCGCGCCGGCGATGAACAGAAAGCGCAGCACCGCGGTGTTGACGCCGAGGGATTTCGCTTCCTCCTCGCCCAACGTCATGACGTTCATGCGCCAACGCAGGAGATAGAGCGGAATGATGCCGATGAGGATCGCCGGCACCGCGGCTGAGAGATCGGGCAACGTCACCGCGGTCAGGCTGCCCAAGAGCCAGAACGTGATGGCGGGAAGCTGGTTGTAAGGATCGGCGAACACCTTGACCAATGCGATGGCGGCGCCGAGCAACGTGCCCATCGCGACGCCGGCGAGCACCAGCACCAGCACCGGATCGCGGCCGCGCATCGCGGTGCCGATGAGATACACGACCGCGACCGCGCCGAGCCCGCCGGCGAAGGCCAAGAGCTCGACCCACAGGATCGAGGCCGAGAGGAAGATGCCGAGCACCGCGCCGAGGCCGGCGCCGGCGGCGACGCCGAGAATATCGGGCGAGACCAGCGGATTGCGGAACAGTCCCTGGTACGTCGAGCCCGCGCCGGACAATGCCGCGCCGACCAGCACCGCGGCGGCGATGCGCGGCAGGCGGATGCGCCACACCACGGCATCGACCGCCGGCGCCACGCCGCTCGCCGTGCCGGAAATCTTGGCCCACAGCACCGCGAACAGATCGTGCAGCGAGACCGGGAACTGGCCAACCGCGAACGACACGATGCACAACAGAATGAGAAGGCCGAACGGCAGCCCGATATCGACCGCCAGGCTGCGTTTCATGCCGCGGGCTCCAACAGCGCCTTGAGCTGCGCGGCGCTGAGATCGATGTGATAGAAGCGGCGATAGAAATCGTGCGTCTCGGCGGCGAAGTCGGCGGTGAACAAGCCGCTATAGAGCTTGTTGCACAGCCATTTGAGGCCGATCAGCCGGTTGGAGGCGGGCGGCGAATCGAACCAGCCGAACGGCTTGTCCGGCGCCAGGAACACATGTTTGAACCGCACCGCGGCGACCTCCTCCCAGATCGGACTGCGCCATACATTCTTGTAGAAGCGTTGGTCGATCGTGACGACGTCGTCGGGATTCCACGCCAGGATCTGTTCGGCCGAAATGGTTGCGATGTTGCGCTTCTCGCCGGTCGCCGCGACGTTTCTCACGCCGACGAAATCGAGCATCTCGGCGTTGATCGAACCGGCGAGGCCGGTCTCGAGTCCCTCGGGGCCGCGCGCATAATAAACGCGAGCGCGTTCGTTCCCCGGCACATAGGCGATGCGCTGCTTGACCAGCGCCAGAAGCTCGGTGGCATAGGAGGCGAGCGCCGACGCATCGACCCCCAGCATCTCGCCGAGCTGCCGATACAGCGCCGGCGTTTTGGTCAGCGCGCCGTCGAGCAGCACATAGGGAATCCCGGTCTGCGCCTGGACCCGGTCGGCGAGCGAGGCATAGATCGGCGCGATGGTGCCGATATCGAGCACCAGGTCCGGCTTCGAGGCGAGCACCGACTCGACGTTGGCGGTGTTGGCGCGCCCGGTCAGTCGCCCGGTCACCGGCAGCGCCGCGTATTGCGGCGGCAGGTAGGCGAGTTGGTCGGTGCGGATCGGATCGGGCCAGCCCGCAAGCATGTCCGGCGCCAGGGTATAGAGGGTGATCGCGGCAGGCGTCCCGGCGGCGAAGACACGCGTCACTTTGGCGGGCAGAGCGACCTTCCGCCCGGCCGAGTCGGTGACAGTGCGGCTTACTGTTTGCGCCGGCAGCCGTCGGGACCCCAGCATCAGCGCGGCGGCGCTGATCGAAGTCAGCGCGGCGCGGCGGGAAAGACGCGGAATCATGGCGCAAATGTAACAGCGGTCGGCCCGCTTTCAAGCGTTATAGCCGAATGTTTACAGCCAGTAGGCGACCGAGCGGAATTCGATGCTTTCGCGGGGATGGGTGCCGGCGCGGCCTTGGTCGTGGAACGCGGTGTGCGGCGCGAACCAGGTCTGCGCATGGTCGGAATCGTTGAGCTTGATCACCACGATCTCATCCCGGGTCATGTCCGGGTAGTAGTACCAGCGATGATGCGGCCCGTGGCGGAAGATCAGCGCCGAGGGAAGGTCCTCTTCGCCTTCGATCGGCGCCGACATTTCTTCCGGCGTCGGGCGCGATGGGGTACGGACGAGGTAATTGTGCACGCCTTCCTCTGGCGCGATCGAGTTGCCGTCGCACAGCGCCAGCGGCCAGTCCTGCGGCGCCGGCGAATAGGTGCGCCACAGCGACGTGACCAGCGAGCGGCGATAGCGCTTGCCCTCGGCGGCGTGAGGCTGGAACAGCGTATGCGCGAGTTTCGGTCCGTGCGTCGGCGAGGTGTCGCAATGGACATCGGCCGCGGGCGGCTGCTTGGCGCCGCTGCTGGTATCGGCCGAGGTGCGGAGGGTCGCGCCAATGGTCACGACCAAATCCGCGCCGGTGACGGACTTGATCGCTTCGACGATTTCGCCGGAATAAATCGCGTCGATCTCCGCGAGGTCGGCGAAATTCCTGACTGCGCTCTTATGCTGGAACAATTCGAACCCGTGCGTCGCCAGGGTCGGACGCGGATTGGCGATACGCGCGTTGCGGATCGCCACGCGATGCGGTTCGAACTTGCCGGTATTGACCTCGTCGCCCGGAAACACAAAGCGCCGGTTGACCAGCGAATCGCGCCGGACGTGATTGAGGATGCCTTCGGTCAGTGGAGCCGCGCCGTCCATATCGGCACGCTATCGCCGCGCCCCGGCGGCGACAAGCCCCGTGATAGGATGCGCCATGTCCGACACGTCGCGCTGGACCGAGTATTACCGCAAGACCGAAGGCCGCCCGCCGCGCCCGACCTTGCTGTTCGCGCTCGATCGGTTCGCCGAGCCGGGCTTCGCGGTCGATCTCGGCTGCGGCGAGGGGCGCGACACGATCGAACTGTTGCGGCGGGGCTGGCGAGTACTCGGCATCGATTCCGAGCCGGGTGCGATCGCCCGTCTGACGGCGCGGCCCGATTTGCCGCCGGGATATCGGCTCGAAACGCAGGTGGCGCAGTTCGAGGACGCGGCATGGCCCGCGGCCGATCTGGTAAATGCCAGCTTCTCGTTGTTTTTCTGCGCGCCCGGCGCGTTCGCGCCGCTGTGGCGGAAGCTCGTGGCTTCGCTGAAACCGGGCGGGCGCTTCGCCGGTCACTTGCTGGGCGAGCGCGATTCGTGGGCGGCGCGGCCGCGCGTCGTGGTTCACGACGATGCGGCGATCGCATCGCTGCTGACCGGGTTCGATGTCGAGATGCACGACGTCGAGGAAACCGACGGAGTGACGCCGCGCGGCGAGGCCAAGCACTGGCACATTCACCATCTTGTGTTGCGCCACCCCTGATCGCGCCGGCGCACGGTTACCAAGCGTTAACCATTTCTACGCCATTGTGTGCGGACGTAGCGTTTCAGACGCATCAAGGTCCGCGCACCATGTTGCCACTTCTGTCCCGGCTTATCCTCATCGCGCGCGACAAGCGCGGCAATATCGGCCTGACCTTTGCCCTGTTGCTGGGTCCGTTGCTCATGATCAGCGGCGCGGCCGTCGACTATTCGCGCCTCGAGCATTTCAAGACGCAGCTTCAGGCAACGGTGGATTCGGCGGCGCTCGCCGGGGCCGCGGTCTATACTTCGTCGGGGCAGCACGACAACGCCGTCACGGCGGCGACCAATTACGTCGCCTCGAATGTCGCGCAGTTGCCGGGCCATGTCGGCACCATTACGCCGAATGTGTCGGCGTCGTTGGTCGGCAGCGGGTCCGATCCCGGATACACCGTCACGGTTTCCGCGACAACGACGATGAACACGACGTTCCTGCGACTCATCAACCAGACGCTGAACGTGTCGGCGACGGCGAGCGCGGTCAATCCCACCACCAGCGTGTGCATCCTGGTGCTCGATCCATCGAGTTCGCAGTCTCTGCTGGTCAATGGCGGTGTCACGCTCAACGCGCCCAATTGTGAAATCGACGTGGCGTCGAATGCGACCACTGCCGCGATGATCAATTCGAGCCTATCCAATATTTCCGGCTTGTGCGTCGGCGGCGGCACCACCGTCAATGGCGGCGCGACCGTGAAGAATCTCAAAAACAATTGTTCGACGGCGAGCGATCCGTTCGCCAACACCATCACAGCGCCATCCATCAGCACGGTATGCCAATACAGCAATCAGACCTATTCCAACGCCGTCACGCTGTCGCCCGGCACCTATTGCGGCAGCATCAATTTTAACGGCGGCGGCACCGCGACCTTCCGCGCCGGCAACTATGTCTTCTATAACGCCACCGTGAATTTCAACGGCACCGGTACGCTGTCATTCGGCGCCGGCGTCTATTCGCTCAAGGGCACGCACTGGAATCTCAACAGCGGCTGGACCGCGACCGGCAGCGGCGTCACCTTCTATTATGCCGACGCGTCGTCCTACATTCAGTTCAATTCCGGTGTGAAAGCGAATCTCTCGGCGCCGACATCGGGCACCTACGCCAACGTGCTGACGTTCGAGCCCAATGGCCTCTCGACGTCGAGCTTCGCAGTCGACGGCACCTCGACCTCGGACCTGCTGCGAGGCTTGATCTATCTACCGAGCCGCAACGTCACCTTCAATTCCGCGGCCAACGCGACCAGCGACGGACTCACGCTGGTGGTGCATCAGCTCATCCTCGACACGATCACCTGGTCGATCAAACCTTCGTCCAAAGGCATCAGCGGACAGGCGGTGGGCAAGGATTACCTCGCCATGTAAAGCATGGCGGGTGCCCGCTTAACGGGGTGGCGCGCAATCGCGACTTCTGGTCAATTACCCGCCCTAACGACGATTCCCGCTTCTCATGGATGATGCTGTAAAAACCGCGCCCGCCGCTGGCGGGCGCGTCGAGTCCAAACCCGCCCCGATGCCGCATCGCGGTTTCGTGCTGGTATGCCTTATGCTCGCGCTGTTCATGGCGGCGGTCGAAGCGACGGTGGTGTCGACCGCGATGCCGCGCATCATCGGCGCGCTCGGCGGTTTCCCGCTCTATAGCTGGGTGTTCTCGGCGTTCCTGCTGCCGCAGGCGATTACCGCGATTCTCTACGGCAAACTCGCCGACCTTTACGGCCGTCGGCCGATGCTGGTGTTCGGCATCGCGCTGTTCCTCGCCGGCTCTATTGCTTGCGGGTTCGCCTCGTCGATGCCGACGTTGATCGTGTTCCGGTTGATCCAGGGCATTGGCGCCGGCGCGATCCTGCCCATCGCTACGACCATCGCCGGCGACATCTATACGCAGGACGAGCGGCTCAAGGTGCAAGGCTATCTGTCGGCGGTATGGGGCTTCGCCGCGCTGATCGGCCCCTTGGTCGGCGGCATCATCGTGCAGACCCTGTCGTGGCGCTGGATCTTCTGGATCAACGTGCCGTTTGGCGTGGCGACCGTGCTCGGCCTCATGACCTACTACAAAGAGAAAGTGCATCATCGCGAACACAAGCTCGATTTCGCGGGCGCCGCCTATTTCAGCGTCTCGATCACCGCGCTGTTGCTAATTCTGATTCAGGGCGGCCATCAGTGGCCATGGAACTCGGCGCCGATCTATGGATTGTTCGCCACTTTCGTCGTCTGCCTGGCGTTGTTTCTGTGGCAGGAGAATCGCGCGCCCGAGCCGATCCTGTCGCTCGGTCTGTGGCGCCGCCGCCTCGTCGCGATCTGCAACGGCGCGACCATGATCGCCGGCATGGGCATTATCGGCGTCAGCGCGCTGATCCCGACCTATGTCCAGGGCGTGATGGGGGGGTCCGCGGTGGTCGCCGGTTTCTCCGTGACGGCGCTGTCGATCGCGTGGTCGATTGCATCGGGCGTGTTCGGACGCATCGCCAGCCTCGTGGGCGGACGCGGCGCGGCGCGCCTGGGCGGGCTGTCGTGCATGCTCGGCGGCGTGACGTTCTGGCTGTTGCACGCCGACTGGAACCCATTCTTCCCAGGCCTAGGCTCATTCCTCTTCGGTTTCGGTATGGGGCTGCTGACCACGACCTCGACGGTGCTGATTCAGTCGAGCGTCGACTGGACGATGCGCGGCAGTGCGACCGCGTCCAATATCTTCTCTCGCCTCTTAGGCAGCACACTCGGCGTCGCGATCCTCGGCAGCGTTCTCAACAACGCATTGGAGCGCGAACTGTCGGGATCGGGCGTGGGTCATGTCACGCTCGACAGCATGCGTGAAGTGCTTCAGGCCCACGCCGCCGGCCAGTCCGATCCGCAGCAATTCGCGCTGTTGCAGCACGCGCTTGACGGCGGGCTGCACCAAACCTTCCTCGCCGTGGTGATCGTGTCGGCGCTCGCTTTTGTCATCACCCTGTTCCTGCCGCGGCAGGGAATGGGCAGTTACTGAGCCTCGGCTGGTTCCGGCGTCTTGTCGGTTGGTTGAAGACGCGCGACGACTTCCGTCGCCGGCACCGACGCGGATTCGTTGCCGTTGGCCGGCTCGGCGCACATGATCTCGGACGCCAGCATGACAGGCACCTTGTTGCCGGTCAGAGTCCGCTCAAGCCAATCCTTCCACATCTCAACCTCCCGCCGCTGGCGATTGGGAGGCGGCAATAAAAAAGCCGCCTCGCTGGTCGCTGGCGGCTTCGTCTCGGGGTCTGCCCGATCTAAACCTCGGGTTCGACTCCACAACAGCCGCGCGCCGGCGACGCTTGGTGCCAGCGCTTAAGACAGATCATGGTGTCGACGAAATTCATGGCGAAACTATGCCTTATTCGCGGTCTTCTGACAACATCTGCGTCGTGTCCGACATCGGCTTGTCATGCGCCCGATTCGCTGTCGGCCTCGTCGAGGTCCTCGGGTGCCGCCAGTGCGAAATCTGCGCCCAGGATCGTGCCGACCTCGGCTTGTGAAATTTTCTCGACGTCCTTGAGCTTGCGGCGCATGACGTTGGATCGCGTCGTCAGGCGGTTGACTGAGTTCGCCGCGGTTTGGAGTTGTTTGGCCAGCGTGGCGACGACGGCGTCGTAGCTGCCGAACTCGGCCTGGATAGCGCCGAGTAGCCGCCACACCTCGCTCGACCGTTTCTGGATGGCGAGCGAACGAAAGCCCATCTGCAAGGCGTTGAGAAAGGCGACGAATGTGGTCGGGCCCGTCAGGGTGACATGACAGTCGCGCTGAATTTGATCGAACAAGCCGGGTCGCCGCAAAATCTCGGCAAAAAGACTTTCGGTCGGCAAGAACAGAATCGCGAAATCCGTGGTCTGCGGCGGACAGATATATTTTTCCTTGATCGACCGCGCGAACAATTTGATCCGCGCCTCGAGCGCCTTGCCGGCTTCCTCGACGCCGTCCTGGTCGCCGGTTTCGGCCGCCGCAAGCAGGCGTTCGTAATCCTCGCGGGGAAATTTGGCGTCGATCGGCAACAGCACATCGCCGTCGCCATCCCGCCCGGGCAGCCGCACCGCGAATTCGACGCGCTCCAGACTGTTTTCGCGCACTTGCGCGTTGAGGATGAATTGCTCGGGCGAGAGGAATTGTTCCAACAGCTGCGCCGCCTGATTTTCGCCAAAGGTGCCGCGCACCCGAACATTGGACAGAACCTTGCGCAGATCGCTGACTCCGGCCGCCAGCGTCTGCATCTCGCCGATGCCCTGATGGACGCGCTCAAGCTGCTCGGCGACGCGCTTGAACGATTCCCCGAGCCGT
This sequence comes from Allostellaceae bacterium, assembly GCA_025451725.1. Lineage (GTDB taxonomy): Bacteria > Pseudomonadota > Alphaproteobacteria > ATCC43930 > CGMCC-115725 > JAATGI01. The sequence goes on along the minus strand of JANWJX010000061.1, from coordinate 8,785 downwards.
GTCTCCAGCGTCGTCTGCAGTTTTTCGTCGACGGTCTGACGCATCTCCTCGAGTTTGGCGGCGTTCTCGTTGCGGATCGCGTCGAGTCGGCCTTCGACCGCCTGACGCAGCGTTTCCTGGCTCTTGGCGACGGCGCCGATTTGGCTGGTCAGGGTGGTCGCCAGCTCCACCCGCAGTCCGCGGGCCTGTTCGTCGTAGCTTTGCCGAAGCCGGTCGGTCTCGTTCCGCAAAAGATCGGCCATGTCGACCTTCTGCCGTCGCGAATCGAGGAAAAAGCCAATGAGGCCGCCGACTGCGAGCAGCAGGGCCAAACCCATGAACAGATAGCCGATCCCCGAATCCATCCCGGCATACTAGAGCGGTTCGGCCGGGGATCGTAGCCAGGATCGCAGCGGAGTCAGGCGTGCGCGATCAGCTCCCGCATCGCCTCGGATTCCGACTCGACCTCCGCGATGCGGCCCTTGACCACGTCCCCAATACTCACGACGCCCACCAGCGCGCCGCGTTCCACCACCGGCAAGTGCCGGATGCGGCGCTCGGTCATCAATTGGGCCAGCTCGCCTATACTGTCGGCCTCGGTGCAGGTCACCACGTCGCGGCTCATCAGCGTCGCGACCTTCATGCCGCCGATATCCGATCCCCATTCCGCCAGCGCGCGCACGATGTCGCGCTCCGAGATGATGCCTTCGACGATGGTCTGGTCGCGGCTTACAACCAGGGCGCCGACGCTCTTGTAGCGCATCAGCGCGACGGCCTCCTCGATGCCGGCTTCGGGTTTGACGGTCGCAACGACACGACCTTTGTGTTCCAGGATGTTGCGGACATTCATAGGCTTCCTCCATCACGCGACGGCGGGTTGGAAGCCGGCCCGGGTCGGCCCGTTCCGGCGCCAACCCCCCAATCCGAATCATTATGGGGAGCGCGCGGCAGAGGGCAAGGGGATACCCCTCAAAAGCGATTCGCCGCGCACGGTCTCGCCGCGACGCTTTTCTTGGCGGGGGCGAGATCGCGCGGGTATGATCGCGCGCAATAGATATGATAATTGGGAGAAGACGATGGCGGTGCGCAAACCTGCGGCGCGCGAAGCGGGGGACATGATCGCGCCGCCAGAACCCGACTTGACGCCCGACGAGATGCTGCGCCGCGCCGTCGCGATGCGCCAGAACCTGCGCGAGCGCCAGGACAAGACCGAGGCGCACGGCTCGATCCTGCCCGAGACCAACGCCGAATTCATCAAGGCCGGCTTTTACCGCATCGTCCAGCCGCGTCGCTTCGGCGGCTACGAATTCGACATGGTCAGCTTCGTCCGGGTGATGATGGAGATCGCGCGCGGCTGCCCGTCGAGCGGTTGGGTGCTGGCGCTGACCGCGGGCCATCCGCTGATCCTGTCGGTATTCGGCGATGAGGCGCAATTCGGCGCCTACGGCACGGACGGCGAGTTCCGCTGTCCCGCGGTCGGCACACCCGCGATGATGACGCCGGTGGAGGGCGGCTGGCGCTGCAACGGCGCCTGGGACTACGCCTCCGGTTGCGACATGGCGACCCATCTCTTGGGCGGCGCGATGCGGATCGGCCCCGACGGCCAACCCGTCCACATGCATGTCCTGCTGAAGCGCGGCGAATTTTCCATCGTCGACAATTGGCAGATGATCGGGATGCAGGGCACCGGCTCGAAGCGGGTGATCGCCGACAACCTGCTGCTGCCGGCGCATCGCGTCGTCGACTGGACGATCTGGCAAACGCCGCCCGCGCGCGACATGACCAATCTGCTGCTGACCAACCCGCTCTATCACGGCCGCAAATCGGCCTTCCTCATTGGCGAGGCGACGGCGGTGGCGATCGGCATTGCGCGTGGCGCGCTCGATCTGTTCGAGGAGATCATGGCGAAGCCGCAGCGCTTCGGCGGCGGCACCGGCACCCGCGCCGAACTGACGGAGTACCAGGAATATTGGGGCCTGGCGCGCGCCTGGATCGACACCGCCGAGAACGCGATGCTTCAAGTCGCGCGCGATTATACGGAGCATTGCCGCGCCTGGGTCGAGGACGGCGTGCCGTTCGCCGACGAGGCCGACCGCGCCATGATCCTGGTCGAGCAGCATTGCGTGAAGCTGGCGTGGGAAGCGACCGATCTCCTGTTCACCTCGGCCGGCACGTCGAGCGGCCGGCGCGATTCCAAGATCGCGCGCCACTTCCGCGATCTCGCGGTGCTGCGCACCCACGGCACCATGCGCTATATGCGCACCGCGACCAATGCCGCGCGGCTTCATTTCGGCATGGCGCCGCTGTCGCCGTTGTAAATGGCGGGCGAGCGGCTGGGTTTCATCGGTCTCGGCGTCATGGGGACGCCGATGGCGGGGCATCTCGCCAGGGCCGGTCATACCCTGACGGTGTTCGACCTCAACGAAGCGACGGCACGCAAGCTCGCCGCGCCGTTCAACAATGTGTCGGTCGCGCGCTCGCCCCTCGAAGTCGGCGCGGCCTCGGACGTCGTGCTCACCATGCTGCCGTCCGGCAAGGAAGTGCGCGACGTCGCGCTCGGCACCGACGGGCTATTGCATGGATTGAAGCCTGGCGGACTCTTGCTCGACACCTCGTCATCGGAGCCGTGGTTCACCAAGGAAGTCGCGTCGCGTCTTGGCGAGTCCGGCATCGCCATGGTCGATGCCCCGGTGTCGGGCGCCGAGGCCGGCGCGAAGGCGGCCGACCTCGTCTTCATGATCGGCGGCGATCCGGCCGATGTCGCGCGCGTCGCGCCGATCCTGTCGCTGCTCGGCAAGCGGCATTTCCATCTCGGCCCGGTCGGTTCCGGCCACGTCATGAAGTCGATCAACAATCTCGTCACCGCCGTTACGTTGTTGGCGACCACCGAAGGGCTGCTCGCCGGCACCAAGCTCGGTCTCGATCCCGCCGCGATGAACGACGTGCTCGACGTGTCGACCGGCGGTTCCTGGGTTGGCAATACCCAGTTCCGCCGCCACGTCTTCAGCCGCCGCTACGACGACCAGTTCAAGGCGGCGCTGATGATGAAGGACATCAACATCGCGCTGCGGGTGTTCGGCGACGCGCTGCTCGATACGCCGGTCTCGGCGGAGGCGCGCCGCGTCTGGGCGTCGATCCAGCAAGACTTGCGCGCTGACGCAAGCCTTAGCGAAATAATCCGTGCGCTCGAAACCCGCGCCGGCGTCGAACTCAAGCCAAAAACGTAGTCACTCGGCCGCCTCCGCCAGCGCCGGATAGTCGGTGTAACCCGTGGCGCCATCGGCGTAGAACGTCGCGGCGTTCCATTTGTTGAGCGGCGCTTTCTGGGCGAAGCGTCTCGGCAAATCCGGATTGGCGAGGAACAGTTTGCCGTAAGCGACGGCGTCGGCCTCGCCCGACGCGACCACGCGCTCGCCGGTCGCCTGGTCGAAGCCTTCATTGGCGATGAACACGCCGCCGAAGGCTTTTTTCAATTCGACGCCGAGGCGCGGTGTCTTTTCCGATTCGCGCGCGCACAGGAACGCGATGCCGCGCTTGCCGAGTTCGCGCGCGACATAACCGAAGGTCGCCGGCAGGTCGCTGTCGCCCATGTCGTGCGCGTCGGCGCGTGGCGCGAGATGCATGCCGACGCCGCCCGGTCCCCAGACCGACACGACGGCGTCCGTGACCTCGAGCATCAGCCGCGTGCGATTCTCGAGCGAGCCGCCATATCGGTCGGTGCGTTTGTTGGTCGAGTCTTGAAGGAATTGGTCGAGCAGATAACCGTTGGCGCCGTGAATCTCGACGCCGTCGAAGCCCGCCTTCTTCGCGTTGGCGGCGCCGTGGCGGTAGGCCTCGATCACGCCCGGGATTTCGTTCGTCTCCAGCGCGCGCGGCACGACATAAGGCCGCTCGGGACGGATGAGACTGACATGGCCCTTGGGCTGCACCGCGCTCGGCGCCGGAGGCGGCGCGCCGTCGTGATAGACCGGATCGGAGATGCGCCCGACATGCCAGAGCTGAAGAAGAATGATGCCGCCCGCTTTGTGCACGCCGTCGGTGACGACGCGCCAGCCCGCGACTTGCTCGTCCGACCAAACACCCGGGGTGTGCGGATAGCCGACGCCCGCCGGCGTGACCGAGGTCGCCTCGGCGATGATCATGCCGGCCGATGCGCGCTGCACGTAATAGTCCCGCATCAGTTCGTTCGGCACGCGGCCCGCGCCACTCGACCGGTTGCGGGTCAGCGGCGCCATGACGATGCGGTTGGGCAAACGAAGATCGCCGATGGCGATCGGATCGAACAAAGTCGGCATGGAAAGAACCCCTATTTCGCCAGCGACACATCCGCCAGCGTCAGGACCGCGTTGCGATGCTGAATCGGCGTGTAGGTGAATTTCTTTTTCATCGCGTATTCGGAAATCGAATCCCAGATCGGAATGTTGGCGACGTCGTCATGGACCATGCGCATGATCTGGCGCACCAGCGCGGCGCGCTTGTCGTTGTCGAACGTGCCGAGCATTTTGTGAATGAGCTCGTCGAGCGCCGGATTCTTGTAATTGCTGACCGGCCCGGTCGAGAGATAGAGCAGCCCGACGGATTCGGTCGCGTCCATGCCGGTGTTGGTCAGCGGCACCGCCATCACGCCGGCATAGACCTGGTGCGTGTCGGTCGCGCTCTTGCGCAGCATCGCCATGACCTGGGTCGGGTCGAGCGCCTCGGGCTTGGCGGTGATGCCGACATTCTTGAGATAGAGCGACACCGCCTCGGCGGTCTCGCGAATGCCATAGAACGTGCCGGCCCAGTAATAGAGCGGCATGATGAAACCGTTGGGATAGCCGGCCTCGGCGAGGAGCTTCCGCGATTCCGCCGGATCGTAGGTATAGTTCTTGAGATCGGGATCGTAGCCGAACTCGCCCTTGGCGAGACCGGGATAGCGCTTCGGAATCCCTTGCAGCAGCCCCTTGACGATGGCGTCGCCGTCGATGGCGTGCGCGATGGCGAGCCGCACGCGCCGGTCGTGCCACGGCGAGTCGGGATTGTTGAGCTGGAACTGCACGGTGCAGACCGGCCAGGACTCGGCGCCGACGATGCGGAACCCGTCTTTCTCCAAACCCGGGATCGCAGGGTAGGGCGTGTCCATGACGAGGTCGACCTCGCCGGCGCGCAGCTTGGCGACGCGGGTCTGTTCGTCCTTGACGATATAGATGCGCGCGGCACGAACCACGGGCTGCTTGCCGTAATAACCCGGCCAGGCCGCAAGCTCGACATATTGCGCGGGCTTGTAGTCGACGAATTTATAGGGGCCGATGCCGTTCGGATGCTTCACCGCATAAGCCTCGCCCTGGCGCTCGAAATAGGATTTCGACACCAGATTGACGATCGCCGAATTGAAAAAGCCGAAATACGGCGTGTTGAAGGTGAAACGCACGGTGTAGCGGTCGAGCGCTTCGACCTTGTCGACGAGCTTGGTGTCGCGCCGGTACATCGGCGAGTTCGCGGCGATGCGCTTGAAGCTGAACACCACGTCGTCCGCGGTCAGCTCGTCGCCGGACTGGAACTTCACCCCCGGCTTGATGTGGAAGGTGATGGTGTGCCAGTCGGGCGCGATCTCCCAATCGGCGACCGATTTCACCGGCTTGTTGTTTTCGTCCATGCGCCAAAGCTGCTCGTAGATGTTCTGCAGCACGACGTAGGAGCCGCCCGGGTCCTTGGTCGAGGTGATGTCGAGCGTATCGGGCTCGGCCGGGGTCGCGGCGGTGAACGACACGATGTCGGCGGCGATGGCAGGGCTGGCGATCAGGAGCGCCAGAACGAGAAACAGTGAACGAATCATCACACATCCAGCCCGTATAGTTTCGCCGCGTTGTCGTGGGTGATTTTCTTTCTCAGCGCCGGCGAAAACGTCGCCATCTGCCGTTCGATCGCGCCCTTGCTGTCGGGCCACACGCTGTCGGGATGGGGATAATCCGAACCCCACATCAGATTCTCGCCCCCGAAGAAATCCACGAGCGCCATCGCGGCATGGTCTTCCTGGAAAGTCGGATAGATCTGCCGCCTGAACACCTCGGACGGCTTGTCCTTGAGCGGGATGCCGCCTTTGTCGGCCCAGTAATCCTTCGATTCCCATAGCCGCCAATGACGGTAATCGAGTTCCTCGACCACCCAGGGCAGCCAGCCGGTGCCGCATTCGGCCAGCACGATCTTGATCTTCGGGTGGCGCTCCAGAATGCCCCAGGCGAACAGATCGACGAACGGATCGAGGAACGCGCCGACGAAATTCTTGGTGATGGAAAACGTGCCGGCGTAAGTGCCCATCGCCGGGTCGGGCCGCGGCGGCTTGCCGGCGAACGCCGCGACATGGAACGACAGGATCATCCCGGTTTCTTCCAGCGCCTGCCAGAATTGCTCCCACGCCGGATCGGAAATGCGCGGCTCGGCGCCGTTGAGCTGGAGATTCGCCTGCTTGAAGCGGCCGTCTTTGGCGAGGCGGCGCAATTCTTTCGTCGCCGATTCCGGCCCCCAGGGCAGCATCGGCACGCCCATGAACCGCTCCGGCGCCGGCGAGGCCGCGATGAACTCGGCGAGCCAGTCGTTATAGGCGCTGTGGCATGCGTCGCGGAATTCCATGTCGTCGGCGAGGATCGAGGTGATCGGCCCGAACAGCGACTGAATCCAGACGCCGTCGCGATCCATGTCCTCGAGCCGGAGCCGCAAATTGCCCGGCCGCATTTCGCTCGCATCCCAATGCCCGCCGCGATTGAGCGCGGTGAGGTAAGGCGGCGGCGCGTTCGACGGCGGCGGCTTGATGCCGTGCCAGCCGCCCCACATCTTGCCGTCGCTGATCCATTGGCCGCGGCCGTCGCGCTCCTCGATATGCGGCGCGCGCCCGGCGTATTTCGCCGGCAGCCGCTTGGTCCAGACGTCGCGCGGCAAATAGCCGAGATCAAGATGATCGTCGCAGGAGATGAGTTTGTAATCGTCCATGGCAATGCTCACTTGGCGGGCGCGAGTTCGGGGGACTTCGCCGGCGGCGGTTCGACAACGACTTCGACGCGCATGCCGGCGATGGCGTCGGGCGCGCCGTCGCGCTCGACGAACAGCGGGTCGCGGCCGTCGGCGACGTCCTTCACCGCCTGCAGCAGCAACCGCCGCATCAGCATCACCGGACGGTCGGTAGTGCCGAGATGCTCCTGCGACCGGTCGAGGATCGGGCCCGGCCCCTGCACCTCGGTCGCGAGCTTGTCGTGGTCGAAGAAATTGCGCCCGACGCCGACGAAACTGACGCGGCGCATCTCGTCGCGGTCCTGGAGGTGATGGTTGGCGCGGTTGCGGCGCGAATAGAAACTCTTCTGCTCGCCGAAGAGACGGTCGGTGACGAAGCCCTTGTCGAGCGCGCGCTCGCGGTTGAACAGCAGCGTGTATTTCCAGTGCGTGCCGTCGTCGATCGGCACATGCCAGTGAAGCTGATAACCCGAATTTTCGTCCGGCGCGGGGCCGGCGGCGGGATCGAACATCGGCACGCCGCCGAACGAGCCGCAATTCGGCATCATGTGATTGGTGATGCGGACATATTTGGCGCCGCCCGGCGCGCCGCGCACCGTCTTGATGCGCATGCCGTACGCCGTTTCCTCGGGCTCGATCGACGGCGCGACGTCGCCGCCGAACAGAAGATTGCCCTTGGGGTCGAGCGCCTCGGTCTGCGACAGGTAGCGGTGCAGATAGGACAGGTGCTGCGGGTCGACATTGCCTTCGTGACCCTGGAGCCAGTTGCAGTCGTGATGGAGCTTCCCGGCCCAGACATATTTCGGGTCGAGGGCGAAGAATTCGTATTGCGGCCGGCGCGGCGGCGCGCCCGCGCCGAGATAGGCGAACACCAGCCCGCCCGCCTCGAAACATGGATAGGCGGGGTGGCGGATGCGGTCCTTGAACGGCGTGCGCTCGCCCGGCTGGTCGAGACAGCGCCCGTCGCCCGACAGGAGCCAGCCGTGATAGATGCAGCGCAGCCCGCCATCCTCGACCCGGCCATAGGACAGATCGACGAGGCGATGCGGGCAATAGCGGCCGATGAGCTGCGGCTTGCCCGCGCCGTCGCGGAACAGCACCAGATCCTCGCTGAAGGCGCGCACCGCGAGCGGCACGTCGGCCTCCAGCTCGCGCGACAGCGCCACCGGCTGCCAATAGGCCCGCATCATCGCGCCGCCCGGGGTGCCCGGCCCGGTGCGGGTGAGAAGTTCGTTGTCGGTCGTACTCAGCATCGCCGCGTCTCCCACGGCGCCGCCTCGCATACGTCCTCAACGGCGCCGCCGGCCACTAGACAGGCGCGGGCTTCGGCGCGTCAAGCGCAACAACGGCAGGGACGCGATGCGTGGCTATCGCAGGGAAGGGGCCTGGCCCCGACCGCTCGAACCGCAATTTTGTCCCTGATCCGTCGCGCTCTTGAAAACGATCCGCCTCTCTTGCCGCTCCTTTCGCCGCCGCGCGGCAAATTGGGTTCGTTTTGTAATTTTAATATTTGCCGAGGCCCCAACCGGCCTGGCTGCTCAACCGCTTCATGTTTAGAACATATAGGGAACAAAAGCAAGGAAAATCGCGCCGCGCGCCAATAAATTTTGGTTAGGCTCGGAGCCGGGAGAACCGCCATGCGTCAGGCCAGCACCATCCTCGCCATCGCCGCCAAGGGTCGCGGCCTCGTCGACATCACCGGCCCGGTCGCCACATGGCTCGCCGGCGCCGGGATCGAAACCGGCCTCCTGACGCTGTTCTGCCGCCACACTTCGGCGTCGCTGTTGATTCAGGAGAATGCCGACCCCGACGTGCGCGCCGA
>JANWJX010000060.1 GCA_025451725.1 Allostellaceae bacterium | reverse complement strand
TTCGTCGCCAGTGCGGCTCAGTCTCGGCCTCACCGCCTATATCATCACCCTCGCCATTGTCATCCCGGCGAGCGGCTGGATCGCCGACCGGCTCGGCACGCGCAACGTGTTCTGCGCCGCCATCGGGGTTTTCACCGTGGCCTCGGTGCTGTGCGGGTTCAGCAATTCGGTCGCCGAGTTCGTGCTGGCGCGCATCCTTCAAGGGATCGGGGGCGCGATGATGTCGCCGGTCGGGCGTCTCGTGGTGCTGCGCTCGACCGAGCGCAAGGACCTGGTGCGGGTGATGAATTTCGTCACGCTCCCGGGCCTTATTGGCCCGATCGTCGGCCCGCCGGTCGGCGGCTTCATCACGACCTATCTGACGTGGCGCTACATTTTTTTCGTCAACGTGCCGGTCGGTCTGTTCGGCATGGCGCTGGTGTTCGGCTGGATCGAGAACTTTTTCGGCGTGACGCGCCGCCCGTTCGACGCCATCGGCTTCGCGCTCAACGGCGTCGCGCTGGCGACGCTGATCTACGGCATGGATCTGGTCGGCGATCGCGGCGCCGAGCGCGACGGCGCAATTCTGATCATCCTCGGGCTGGCGGTCGGTGTCGTCGCGATTTTTCATGCCCTGCGCGCCCGCCATCCGCTGGTCAATCTCGGCGCGCTGCGGGTGCCGAGCTTCCACGCCGTCAATGCCGGCGGCGCGTTCTTCCGCATGGCGATTTCCGGCCCGACCTTCGTCCTGCCGCTGTTGTTTCAGGTCGGGCTCGGCATGACCGCGTTCGCCTCGGGCCTGTTGCTGCTGGTGCACGCTGCCGGCGATTTCGCGGCGAAGGCGGTGACGACGCGCCTCATCCGCGGCGTCGGCTTCCGCGCCGTGCTGCTGTGGACGACCGTCGCCTTCGCCGCCAGCATCGCCGCCTGCGCCGCGTTCAATCGGGCGACGCCGTTATGGCTGATCCTGCCGATCCTGTTCATCAGCGGCGTGTGCCGCTCGCTGCAGATGACGTCGCAGACCGCGTTTCAGTTCGCCGAGATCCCGTCGGACGCCGTCACCGCCGCCTCGACCTTGTCGAGCGCGCTGTTGCAGATCGTGCGCGCCATCGGCGTCGCGCTGGCCGCCGCCGTGCTCAGCCTGTCGCTCGCGCTGCGCGGCGGCGACATGCTGAATCTCGGCGATTTCCGCGCCGGCATGCTCGCCATCGCGGCGATCGCGCTCGGTTCGCTGTTCTGGTACTGGCCGCTGCATCCCGCGTCGGGCGCGGAATTGAGCGGCCACAAGGCCGACAATTAGGCGGCGCGTTTGCCGCGCGCGTCCTTGCCGTGCTCGTCGACGATGCGATAGCGCACCGTGGCGTCGTCGATGGTGGCGCGGGCGCGCGCCTGCCAGGCCTGATAGGCGGCTCGATAAGAGGTGAATGGCCCAAGCCGCTCTTCCTTGGCGCCGGGCGCCAGTTTCTTGAAGCTGGTGTCGGTGTATTCGGCCCCGACAACCCAATAATTCGCCATGAAAATCCTCGTTAATCCTTAAACCCGGGCGGCTGGTGACGCTACCGGCGGCCCTCTATAGTGGCGCGTTTCCCTAGCATAGATTGGGTTAAAGCAAACCGAATGCCATACGCGTCGCTGCGCGACTTCATGGCGCACCTCGAGAGCCGGGGGGCGCTGAAACGGGTCGCGGTGCCGGTCTCGCCCGACCGCGAGATCACCGAGATCCATACCCGCCTCCTGGCCGAGCGGGGCCCCGCCGTGCTGTTCGAGCAAGTGATGCGCGCCGACGGCTCGCGCTATGCCATGCCGGTGCTGACCAATCTCTTCGGCACGGTGGAGCGCGTCGCCTGGGGCATGGACCGCGAGCCGGCGCAGCTTCGCGAGGTCGGCGAGACGCTGGCCTTTCTGAAACAGCCCGAGCCGCCCGGCGGCTGGCGCGAGGCGCTGGAGATGCTGCCGCTGCTCCGCACCGTGATGGCGATGAAGCCGCGCACCGTCGGGAACGCGCCGTGCCAGGACATCGTGATGCGCGGGTCGGAGATCGATCTCGGCGCGCTGCCGGTGCAGACCTGCTGGCCGGGCGAACCGGCGCCGCTTATCACTTGGCCGCTCGTCGTGACGCGCGGCCCGAGCGACAAGCGCGAGGACAATTTCAATCTCGGTATCTACCGCATGCAGGTGACGGGGCGCGACACCACGCTGATGCGCTGGCTCGCGCATCGCGGCGGCGCGCAGCATCACCGCCGCTGGAAAGAGGAAAAGCGCGAACCGCTGCCCGCGGCGGCGGTGATCGGCGCCGATCCCGGCACCATCCTCGCCGCGGTGACGCCGGTGCCCGACACGCTGTCGGAATATCAGTTTGCCGGCCTGCTGCGCGGCAAGAAGGTCGATCTGGTCGAGTGCAAGACCGTGCCGCTCAAAGTCCCGGCGCAGGCCGAGATCGTGCTCGAAGGCCATGTCTCGCTCGACGACTACGGCGACGAGGGCCCCTACGGCGACCACACCGGCTATTACAATGCGGTCGAGCGTTTTCCGGTGTTCAAGATCAGCGCCATCACCATGCGGCGCGACCCGATCTATCTCACCACCTTCACCGGTCGGCCGCCCGACGAGCCGAGCGTGCTGGGCGAGGCGCTGAACGAAGTGTTCATCCCGCTCCTGCAACAGCAATTCCCCGAGATCGTCGATTTCTGGCTGCCGCCCGAAGGGTGCTCCTACCGCATCGCCGTGGTGTCGATCCGCAAGGCGTATGCCGGTCACGCCAAGCGCGTGATGATGGGCGTGTGGAGCTTCCTGCGCCAGTTCGTCTACACCAAGTTCGTCATCGTGGTGGACGACGACATCGACGCGCGCGATTGGAAGGACGTGATGTGGGCGGTGTCGACGCGCATGGACCCGGTGCGCGACATCACGCAGATCGAGAACACGCCGATCGACTATCTCGACTTCGCCTCGCCGGAGCCCGGCCTCGGCGGCAAGATCGGCCTCGACGCCACGAACAAGTGGCCGCCCGAGACGCATCGCGGCTGGGGCCGCAAGCTGCGCATGGACGACGAGATCGTGAAAGCCGTCACCGAAAAATGGCCCCGCCTCGGACTGCCGGGGAGCGGGAAGGCAATTTGGAAGTGAAGCCGCGAGGCCGCTAAAGCAGTCCCGCCTTTTTCGCCAAATCCTTGAGCGGCGTTTCAGGGCGCGCGCCGTAATGCGAAATCACTTCGGCGGCGGCGAGGCTGCCGAGCTTGCCGCTTGTCACGAGGTCCTTGCCGTTGGTCAGGCCATAGAGAAAGCCAGCGGCATAAAGATCGCCGGCGCCGGTGGAATCGACCACGCTGTCGGCTTTGTGGACCGGAATGCGATGCTCGCGGTCGCGCGTCACGACGACGGAACCTTGCTCGCTGCGCGTCAGCACCGCGATGTCGGCGTTGCCGCGCACCCGGTTCACCGCGTCCTCGAAATCGTTGACCTCATAGAGCGAACAGATTTCGCTCTCGTTGGCGAACAGAATGTCGACATGGTTCGCGACGAGGTCGCGGAACTCGTCGCGATACCGGTCGACGCAGAACGGGTCGGACAGCGACAGCGACACCTTGCGCCCCGCGTCGTGCGCGATCTTGGCCGCCTTGCGGAACGCTTCCTTGGCGCGCGGCGGGTCGAACAGATAGCCTTCGAGATAGGTCACCTGCGCCGACTGGATCAGCGCCGGGTCGATGTCCTCCGGCCCCAACTCGACACAGGCGCCGAGATAGGTGTTCATGGTGCGCTGCGCATCGGGCGTGACGAGGATGAGGCAGCGCGCGGTGGCCGGCCCTTTGGTCAGCGGCGCGGTGTCGAACCTGACGCCGATCGCGCGCATGTCGTGCGCGAACACCTTGCCGAGCTGGTCGTCGCGCACCTTGCCGATATAGGCGCCCTTGCCGCCGAGCGAGGCGATGCCGGCCATGGTGTTGCCGCACGAGCCGCCCGACGCCTCGACGCCGCTGCCCATCGCGCGATACAGCGCGTCGGCGCGGTTCTCGTCGACCAGCGCCATGATGCCTTTCTTGAGCTCGTGGTTGGACAGAAACGTATCGGTGCTCGGCACCAGAACGTCGACAATGGCATTGCCGATGCCGACGACATCGAGATTGGGTGTCGCCATATGCTTGTATTTCCCGGCTCGTTCGTTGAAAGCGCGCGGAGTATAAGGGGCTTTCCATCACGGGCAAGCCCATGATCCCCGCCTTTTTCCTCGCTTTGTCCGATCTGTTCGCGCCGCATCAGCGCCGCGTGCTGCTGTGGAGCCTGCTCTACACGGTGCTGTTGCTGGTCGGGCTGTGGGTCGCGGCGACCTGGGCGCTGCAACTGTTCCACTATACCGGCATCTGGTGGCTCGACCGGCCGCTCGCGGTGCTTGGCAGCGCCGGCGCGCTGTTCCTCGCCTGGATTCTGTTTCCGGCGATGAGCGCGCTGGTGCTCGGCTTCTTTCTCGACGGAGTCGCGCGCGACGTCGAAGCGCAGCACTTCCCCGACCTGCCGCCGGCGCGCCGGCAATCGCTCGGCGAGCTGCTCTTCATCGCGTTGCGACTCGGACTGCTGGCAATTGTGATAAATTTGGTCGCGCTGCCATTTTATTTTTTTCCGGCGATAAATCTCTTGGTCTATTTCGGACTCAATGGGTATCTTGTCGCGAGAGAATATTTTCTCCTGATTGCGCTCCGCCGGCTGGATGTCGCGGCGGCAAACGCGATGTGGCGGTACTATCGGTGGCGGCTGGTTTTTGTGGGGGTCGTCATCGCCGTTTCGCTCTCGCTGCCGATCGTCAACCTGGCGGCGCCGGTTTGGGCGGCGGCCCTGATGCTTCATCTGTTCGAGGGTCTGCGCGCGCAACCGCCAGTCAGGACGGGGCCGGTGTCGGGATTTGGACAAACTTGACGGGCGAGGGTGACGCACCATGGCGATATTCAGCCGCGGCAAAAAGAGCGACGAAGGCGAACTGGCGACGATGGAATCCGATTCCGAACTCGATCTTCCGGTGAAACCCGCCTCGCGCCCCGGTGCCGGCGGCCCGGTGCCGGCCCGCCCGCATCCGGTGCCGCCGGTCGGACCCGGAGACAATCGCGCAACCGAGTCGCGGGGAAACGCGCCGCGCTCCCCCGAAAACAAACCGATGGAGGGTAAAGTCGTGGCAGAAATCGCACGTCCCGCCGACATGGCCCGCAGGCTCGTCGATGCGCCGAACGCGCCGCCGGCGCCGTCCTCCCGCTCATCCGAGCCCGAGTTGCGCAAGCTGACGGTTGGACGCGAGATTTCGCTGCAAGGCGACATCACCCACTGCGACCAGCTCGTGGTCGAGGGCAGCGTCACCGCCAATCTCTCGTGCCAGGAAGTGGCGATCATGGAAAGCGGCGTTCTCAAGGGTACGGTTGAGATCGGCTCGGTCGAAGTGCGCGGACTGTTCGAAGGCACGCTCAATGTCAGCGGCCGTCTCTTGATCCGGTCGACCGGCCGAGTCGTCGGGAAAGTGCGCTATGGGCAGATCGAAATCGAGATCGGCGGGCAGATTTCCGGCGAGGTCGAGGCGTCACCGCCGGCCAAGAATGCGAGCAAGAACAGTTCCGCCAATGTCGGGGTTCCCGCCGGTGTGCTGTAGAAGGCCGACGGGAACCGACGTCTTGTAGACGGCAAAACGCGCCCGATCTAAGGCCGATGAAAAGCTCGGCGGTCCGTTGCGCCGTGTTGGGCGCCGCGCTGGCGCTCGCCGGCTGCGACGCCAATCAGGATCTCGATCTGTCGAAGCTGCTGAATTTTCCTCAGCAGACTGCGGCGACCGCTGCTCCAGCTGCGCCGGCGCCCGCCGCGGACCAGGCCGCGGCGCCGCGGCCGCCACCCACGCCCCCGCCGCCCGTGCCGCGGCTCGCCCGCTTCGCCAATATGAAGCCGGACGAGGTCGAGGCGCTGGTCGGCAACCCGGATTTCCGCCGCGTCGAACCTCCCGGCGAGCTATGGCAGTACCGCACCGCCGAATGCGTCGTCGATTTCTTCTTCTATGGCAGGGGCGATGCGCGGCACGTCGTCCATGCCGATGCGCGCGGCCGCGACCCGGCGCATCAAAACGATGCGCGCTGCGGCGACGGCAGCGCGGTGCTCGATGCTCGGCTGCGCGCCGGCTAGAGCACCGTTTTACCCTTAAAGGCGCACAAATCGCGCACCACGCATTCGAAACAGCGTGGCTTGCGGGCGATGCACGTATAGCGCCCGTGCAGGATCAACCAGTGATGCGCGTGCTGGAGATATTGTTTCGGCACGACCTTTTCGAGTTTGAGTTCGACGGCGAGCGGCGTCTTGCCGCGCGCGAGGCCGGTGCGGTTTCCGACGCGGAAGATATGCGTATCGACCGCGATGGTCGGCTCGCCATACGCGACGTTGAGCACCACGTTCGCGGTTTTGCGTCCGACGCCGGGCAGCGCCTCGAGTTCCTCGCGCTGGCGTGGCACCTCGCCGCCATGCCGTTCGATCAGGAGTTTGCTCAGCGCGACGATATTCTTGGCCTTGGTGCGATAGAGGCCGATGGTCTTGATGTAGTCGCGGACTTTCGCCTCGCCGAGCTTGACCATCTTCGCCGGGGTGCTCGCCGCCGCGAACAAAGCCGGGGTGGCGCGGTTGACGCCCGCGTCGGTTGCCTGCGCCGATAGCACCACCGCGACGAGCAGCGTGTACGGACTTTCGTAGCGCAGCTCGGTCTCGGGCGCGGGGCGCGATTCCGCGAGGCGCCGGAAGAACTCGGCGACGCCGGCTGGCTTCATCGCGCGCTACTTCTCGGCGGCCAATTCGGCGACACGGCTGTTGAGGTCCCCCAGATTGCGGCGCAATTGCTCGAGCGCGAAACCGACCGTGAAGATGCGCGAGGCGCCCTGGTCCGACAAGTCCCGCGTTAGGCCGGCGCGGCGGATCGTGCTCATTGCCGCGGCGTAGGCCGCGAAGGATTCGTTGACGGCGTCGAGGCTCGGCGGCGCGGCCGGCGCCCGGTCCCCGTCAGGCCTATCGTCATTGTGAATTTACGCGGCGCGGCATCGCTCCTATCTTAAGCGCATGGCGGAAAGCGACGCCCAGGAATTCTATCGTGCCGAGTTGCGGCCGCATCGCAGCCTGCCGCCCAAGGGCTTCGCCATCGTCATGGCGATCCTGGCGGTCGGCAGTTTCTGCATCAGCGTCGCCTTCGTGCTGCGCGGCGCCTGGCCGGTGACGCCGTTTTTCGGCCTCGATGTCGGCTTGGTCTATCTCGCGTTCCGCCTCAGCTATCGCAGCGCGCGGCAACGCGAGCATTTGCGGCTGACCGAAGACGAGCTGACCCTGGAACGGGTCGATGTCTATGGCGGGCGACAACGCTGGCGGTTCCAGCCGTTCTGGGCGCGCGTCGTGTTCGAAGAGCGCGACGAGACCTCGAATCATCTCTCGCTTGCCTCGCACGGCAAGTCGGTCACGGTCGGCGCGTTTCTCGGCCCCGCCGAGCGCCGCAAAGTGGCGTTTTCGCTGAAGGATGCTTTGTCCCTTTGGCGGAAACGCGTCGCCTCACCGCACACGCACTAATCGGTTCGCGCCGCCGACCAGCACCGCGACCGCGATCAGGATCAGCGTCGCCAAGGCGTTGATCTGCGGGCTGACGCCGAGCCGCACGCTCGAAAAAATCACCATCGGTAATGTCGTCGAGGCCGGGCCGGCGGTGAAGCTGGCTATCACCAGATCGTCGAACGACAGGGTGAAGGCCAGAAGCCAGCCGGCCGCCAGCGCCGGCGCAATCAGCGGCAATGTAATGACGAAGAACACACGCGCCGGGCCGGCCCCGAGATCGAGCGCGGCTTCTTCGAGCGCGCGGTTGAACGACGACAGGCGCGCCTCGACGATCACCGCGACGAACGCGACGCCGAGGGTGATATGCGCGATCGCAATGGTGACGATGCCGCGCCCCTCGGGCCAACCGGTCGCCTGCTCCAACGCCACGAACAGCAGCAACAGCGAGAGGCCAGTGATGATCTCGGGCATCACCAGCGGTGCCGTCGCCATCGCCGCGAACAAAGTGCGGCCGGCGAAGCGTCGGTACCGCGCCAGCGCGTAAGCGACCAGCGTGCCGAGGATCAGTGCGCCTGTGGCGGCGATCAGCGCGACCTCGAAACTGATGAAGGCGGCGCGGCCGATGGCCTCGTTCCGGAACAGCGCGCCGTACCATTCGAACGAGAACCCCGCCCACACCGTCACGAGGCGCGACGAATTGAAGGAATAGACCACCACCGACGCGATCGGCGCATAGAGAAAGACGAAGCCGATGACCATCATCGCGATGAGGAACGGCGACAGTCGGCGCGTCATGCCACGCCCCGCAGGAACCGCCGCATCAGTCCCATCGGCAGGGCGAGCAATAGCAGCATGGCAATGGCGAGCGACGCCGCGACCGGCCAGTCGCGGTTGGTGAAGAACTCGTCCCACAGGATTTTGCCGATCATCAGCGTGTTCGGTCCGCCGAGCAGATCGGGGATGACGAACTCGCCGACCGCCGGGATGAACACCAGCAGCACGCCCGCGACGATGCCCGGCAGCGACAGCGGCAGCGTCACCTGCCAGAAGGCGCGCGCCGGCCGCGCGCCGAGATCGGCGGCGGCGTCGCTCAGCGCCGGGTCGAGCTTTTCGAGCTGCGCGTAAAGCGGCAGCACCATGAACGGCAGGTAGGCATAGACCAGGCCGAGAATGACGGAGAAATCGTTGTTGATGAGGCGCAGCGGCGCGTCGATCAAGCCGAGCGACAGCAGCGCGTGATTGACGATGCCGTTCTCCTTGAGAAGGCCGATCCAGGCATAGACGCGGATCAGAAAACTGGTCCAGAACGGCAGGATCACCAGCATCAGCAGCACGCCGCGCCACCGCGCCGGCGCGCGCGCGATGCCGTAGGCCAGCGGATAGCCGAGCAGCAACGTCACGGCGGTCGCGATGGCGGCGTAGCGGATCGCGCCGAGATAGGCCCGCCAATAAAGCGCGTCGCTCAAGAGGAAGAGATAATTCGCCCCGGTGACGACGAGCCTGCCGTGGTCGAACAGCGGGGTGTAAGGCGGGATCGACACGGCCTCGTGCGCGAGGCTGATCTTCAGCACAATCAGGAACGGCACCAGGAAGAACAGCAGCAGCCACGCATAGGGCAGGGCGACCACCCCGAAGCGCCGCGCGTTCATGATTGCAGCACCCGCGCGGCGTCGGGCGCGAAGGACAAAAAAACCGACGTGCCGGGCGCCGGCAATGCGCCGCCGGTATTGGCGACGGTGACGCGCAGCAGCCGCCCGTTCGCCAATTCGATCTCGGCGGTCGAGGCTTCGCCGCGGTAAGCGACGCCGCGCATCGTGCCCGTCAGCGTGTTGACCGATGACGGCGTCGGCGCAAGGCGCAGCTTTTCGGGGCGCACCGCGACGGCGACCTTGCTCCCGGCGCCGAGCGGCGCATGCGTCGCGACGAGCCGCCCGGCATCCGTATCCACGAGGACCGCGCCGCCGTCGCTGCCGGCGACTTGGCCTTCGAACAGGTTGATCGCGCCGAGAAAGCCCGCGACGAAACGGTTGGCGGGGTTCTCGTAAACATGCTCGGGCGTGCCGATCTGCTCGATGCGGCCGTCATTCATCACGGCGAGGCGCGAGGCCATGCTCATCGCCTCTTCCTGGTCGTGCGTCACCATCAGGAAAGTGACGCCGACGCGCTGGTGGATGCGTTTCAGCTCGAACCGCGTCTCCTCGCGCAGCTTGCGGTCGAGCGCGGTCAGCGGTTCGTCGAGCAGCAGCAGTTTCGGTTCCTTGACCAGCGCGCGGGCCAGGGCGACGCGCTGACGCTCGCCGCCCGACAACTGGCCGGGCCGCCGCGACGCGAAGCCGCGCATCTGGACCAGGTCGAGCATGGCGTCGACCCGCGCCGCGATCGCGTCGCGCGTCAGCCGCTCCTGCCGCAAGCCGAAGCCGACATTGCGCGCCACGCTCATATGCGGGAACAGCGCGTAGCTCTGGAACATGATGTTGACCGGACGGCGATAGGGCGGAATGCCGGCCATGTCGGCGCCGTCGATGGCGATAGCGCCTGCATCCGGCGTCTCGAAGCCCGCGACCATGCGCAACAGCGTGGTCTTGCCGCAACCCGATGGGCCCAGCAGCGCGAAGAATTCGCCGCGCTCGATCGCCAGATCGACGCCGTCGACCGCCGGCTTCGCGCCGGGCTCGAACCGCTTGGTCAGGCCGTCGATCTGGAGAAACGCCAGACTCAGCTCCCGGTCTTGATCCGGGTCCAGGCGCGGGTGCGCGCGCGCTCGAATTCCGGAGTCACCGGCTTGTCGAAGAACAGGCGCTTGCGCACCTCTTGCGGCGGATAGATGCCGGGATCGTTGCGGATCGCCTCGGCCACCAAACTCGTCGCCTTTTCGTTCGGGTTGGCGTAGGCGACCGTGTTGCTGATCGACGCGGCGACGCGCGGGTCGAGAATATTGTCGATCCAGGCGAGCGCATTGCCGGGGTGCGGCGCGTCTTTGGGGATCGCCATCATGTCGATCCAGATCATCGCGCCCTCGGTCGGAATCGAATAAGCGATCTCGACCTTGTTCTTGGCCTCCGCGGCGCGGTTCTTGGCCTGCACCACGTCGCCCGAATAGCCGAACGCGACGCATATATCGCCGTTGGCGAGGTCGTTGATGTATTCCGAGGAATGGAACTTGCGGATATAGGGCCGGATCGCGGTCAGTATCTCGGTCGCCTTGGCGATATCGGCATCGGTTCGGCCGAGCGGATTCCGCCCGGCATAAAGCAGCGCGGCGGGGAACAGTTCCTGCGCGCTGTCGAGCACCTCGATGCCGCACGCCGCGAGCTTCTTGGCGTTGGCGGGATCGAACAGCAGCTTGAGCGAGCCGACCGGCGCGGCGTCGCCGAGTACGGCCTTCACTTTGGCGACGTTATAGCCGATGCCGGTGGTGCCCCACATATAGGGCACGCCGAATTTGTTGCCGGGGTCGGCGTTGGCCGCCGCCGCCAGAATCTGCGGGTCGAGATTGGCGTAGTTCTTGAGCCTGGCCTTGTCGATCGGCAGGAACACGCCCGCCGCCGCTTCGCGCGCGAGATACGGCATCGCGGTCGGGACCACGACGTCATAGCCGGCATGGCCCGCCATCAGCTTTGCCTCCAGCGTCTCGTTGGCGTCGTAGACGTCGTAGTTGACCTTGATTCCGCTCGCCGCCTCGAAATTCTTGACCGTATCGGGCGCGATATAGTCCGACCAGTTATAAACGTTGAGCAGCTTGTCCTCTGCGCGCGACGGCAAGGCGGCGATCAGCGCAAGGACGAAAGCGGCTGCGAAGCGTTGAATCATCGACAATCCCCCGACGGACTTGCGGCCATAAGAATAACCGGCCAGTACCTTGTCAATCGCGCCGGTCAAGTCGCAATGCCGCAAAATTGATTGGTGCCGCGGCATCCGCCTGGGGAGAGTCGTCGCAGATCTCGCAACAAGGAGGTGATTTATGAATCGTCTGACGTTGTCTGCCTTGGCCGTGGCGATGGTCGCCGGCTTTGCCGTTTCGGCGCCGGCGCAAATGAAGACCGTCACCGTCAACCTGACCGAGGCCCAGGAAGTGCCGCCGCATCAGGGCGCCGGCGCCGGTACCGCAACCTTGACACTCGATCCGGCGACCAAGAGCGTGAGCTGGAAAGTGACGTGGCAAGGCCTGAGCTCGACCGCGATCATGGCCCATATCCACGGACCGGCGTCGCCGACCGCCAACGCCGGCGTTCAGGTCAATCTCGGTCCCAAGGACATGAAGATGGGCGATCCGCTGCCGAACCCGCTCGAGGGCAAGGCGACGCTCACCGACGTGCAATGGGCCGACCTGATGGCGGGCAAGGACTATATCAACGTCCACACCACCACCAACAAAGGCGGTGAGATCCGGGGCCAAGTCGCGCCGGGAATGTAGTTCGAGCGTGTCGAGCCGGCGGGTTAGCGGTCCGCCGGCTCCACCTGATTGAAGCGGCGGTAGTCCAGCGTCGGCACGCCGTCGTCGCTTTCGCCGAGTATGTCGACGAAACGATGGTTCCACACGATCGCTTCCTGTGAATAGACGTGCCGCGCATGGATCGTCGCCGAGAACGTCTCGTCGAGGCCGGTCATGGTGACGATGATTCGTGCGTCCTGCGCCGCCACCGATTCCGGCGTCGCGCCGAACAGCGGACTGCCCGCGAGGATCGGATGCATCACCGTCCAGCTTAGCGAAAAGATCGGCGTGCGTGCGCGCGCCAGGGCAAGATCGTGGAAGCGCCGCATCTCCTTGCCCTCGGCGGTGATTTCGTCGCGCAGCACCGAAACATTGACCTGGGCCTCGAGGATCTGGTTGCGGCGCCGGTTGGCGGCGCGGAACATCAGCGTCGGCACGCCGTCGTAAGGCGCCACCACCGCGATGTCGCTGAACATTACGCGCGCGGTGGCGCGTGAAAATCGGGAAAAGATCAGCGCCGTGGCGATGGCGATGGTGACGATGCCGAGCAGCACCTCGATCGTGACCACGATGTTGGTGAACAAGTCCTGCGGATGCATGTCGCCGAACCCGACCGTCGCCATGGTTTGGACGCTGAAAAAGAACGCGTCGCCGAACGAGCCTGGATGCGCGTTCGCGATTCCGCCCGGGTCGATCGTGTAGATCGCGGCGAAGATCAGGTTGAAAAAAATATAGATGCCGCCGAACAGGCCGAAGAATTGCGGCCAGGTAATGGTGAAGAGCCGGTGATAGAGATCCGGCCAGCCGCGATTTTCCTCGGAAATCAGCCGAATCCCGCCCGGTCCGCCCATGTTCGTGGTCCGAACCACGGTGCGGGTGCGGCGTCTGCGCGGCGTCCGGATCGGCGATGCCATCGCACGGATTGAACCATGTTCCGGCACCTCGGTCAGCCGCCAAGATGACGAAATAAAGGCACGGACCTGCCAGCGTGCGATGATTTTTTTGCAAACCTGGGGAAGATTTGGCGGTCGCCGCCCGTATTCTCTGTATGGCGAGAACGGACGATTCAGGCCGCAGGAGAGACGAGATGTCCGAAAGGGACCTTGAACCGTCGCTTGGCGATTTGCTGACCGACCCGGCGACCGTCGCGCTGATGGCGAGTGACGGCGTTGCGGCGGACGAGGTCAGGAACTTGCTGGCCGAAGCGCGCCGCCGCTATGGCGCCGCGCCGGCGGCGTCACGGCGTCGTTCCTGATTTCTTCGGCGGGATCGCGACCGACGTTGCCGGCGCGATCGCGATGCTGGGCGGGCGGCTGCCGGCGCGATTGAATTTAAGCTGCGCCTCGGTCAGTTGCAGCCCCGCAACGATGGCATAGTCGCCGCCCGTGGCGGTGTTGAGCAACGGCAGGTTCTCGACCAATTCTTCCGCCCTGTTCGTCGCATGCTCGCGTACGTCCAACTCGAACGGCATGACATAGGTCCGTTTGGTCAGGATGTTCTGCTTTCCGTCCACCACCGAGACGAAATACTGGAACGTGCCACGCCGCACGGCCGGGTCGTTGGCGACGATGCGGAATGAAACCTTGGTTCTCAGCAATAAGCCATGGTCGGCGCGCTCGCATTTGCTGTTGATCGATGCGATCTGCACGCCGTACTCGACGTCGCGCAGCGTCGTGCCGCCCGGCTTGAATTCAGCCAGCTTGTCGGTGTCGGGCGCGATGAACGAAGCGGGGCAGACCAGCTTCGCCTCGCGGCTACCCATGATTCCGCATGAAGCGAGCATCAGCGCGCCGGCAGCGACACCGGCGGCGCGAGCGGGGAAAAGACGCATCAGACGCGCTTATGCGTGCCGTCGCAGAACGGCTTGTTGGCGCTCGATTTGCAGCCGCAAAGCCAGACCTGCTTGCTTTCAGTGGCGGTGAATTTTTGTGGCGCCAAGCCGACGGCCTTGTGCGAGCCGTCGCAGAACGGCTGATTGGCACTGCGACCGCACGCGCACCACCAATAATCCTTGCCGGCCTCGACATTGACGCCGTAGGGGGCCTTCTGCGCGGGGATCGGTTCGGCCATTGCAGTCTCTTCCTTCAGATTCGGTTCCGGTTTAACGTCGCGTTCAACTCTATATTCGACCGCCGTGTCCGGGACAAGGCGGACGTGACGGAATCGAGCAATACGCGATGGCGGTTTACACCGACGTCACCGACGACGAACTGGCGGCGTTCCTGCGCGACTACGCGCTGGGCGACGTGATCTCGTGCAAAGGCATCGCCGAAGGTGTCGAAAATTCCAATTTCCTGCTGCGCACCGAGGCCGGCATCTACCTCTTGACGCTGTTCGAGAAGCGCGTCGATCCGGCAGACCTCCCGTTCTTCATCGCGCTGATGGAGCATCTCGCCGGCGCCGGCATCGCCTGCCCGACGCCGATCCAGGCGCGCGATGGCAAGGCGCTGCGCCAATTGTGCGGCAGGCCCGCGGTGATCGTCAGTTTCCTCGACGGGCTATGGCCGCGCCGCGTACAGCCGTTCCATTGCGCTGGCGTCGGCGACGCGCTGGCGCGGTTGCATGTCGCCGGCGCGTCGTTCGCGATGAAGCGGGGCAACAATCTGTCGCTCGCGGGCTGGCACCGTCTCGCCGCCGCGACCGGCGCGCGCGCCGACGAAGTACGTGCCGGCCTTGCCGCCGAGATCGCGGCGGAGCTCGACACATTGGACAAGGTCTGGCCGCGCGACCTGCCGGCCGGCGTGATTCACGCCGATCTCTTCCCCGACAATATTTTCTTCCGCGGCCAGCAGGTTTCCGGCCTGATCGATTTTTACTTCGCCTGCACCGACGCGTTGGCCTACGACCTGGCAATCTGCCTCAACGCCTGGTGCTTCGAAAATGACGGCAGCTTCAACGTTACCAAGGCGCGTCTTTTTATCCGCGCCTATCGCGCGGTGCGGCCGTTGAGCGCAGCGGAATTGACGGCACTGCCGGTGCTGGCGCGCGGCGGCGCGCTGCGTTTCCTGCTGACGCGACTTTACGACTGGCTCAACCAGCCGGCTGGCGCGTTGGTACGGCCAAAGGACCCGATCGAATATCTGCGCAAGCTGCGCTTTCACCGCAATGTCGCGAACATCTCGGCTTACGGCGTCGAATGACCGGTGCCGGCGACGACATTGTCGAGATTTTCACCGACGGGGCTTGCAGCGGCAATCCAGGTCCTGGCGGCTGGGGCGCGATCCTGCGCTATCGCGGCCAGGAAAAGGAACTGAAGGGCGGCGAGGCGGCCACCACCAACAATCGAATGGAAATGTTCGCGGCGATCGCCGCGCTCGAGGCGCTGAAAAAATCCAGCGACGTGCGGCTTCACACCGACAGCCAGTATCTCCACGACGGCATCACGAAATATATCCATGCGTGGCGAGCCAAGGGCTGGAAGACCGCCGACAAAAAGCCGGTGAAGAATCAGGATCTATGGCAACGCCTCGAAGCCGCGCTGAAGCCGCATCGCGTCACGTGGCGATGGGTGCGCGGCCATGCCGGCCATACCGAGAACGAACGCGCCGACGCCCTCGCGCGCGCCGGGCTCAAGGAACATCGGGAAGCCAACGCCGGCAATTGAGGGCGTTTTCTTTCCGGCGCGACTGCGCCCGTGAGCGCCGGCGATTGGGGCTACGAATCAAGCATGCCCGGCGTCGCCCGAAAGCGACGCCGGCGAGACGCCCATCTTGGTGAGCGCCTTGAGCCATTTGTCCTGCAGCGCCGCATCGAACAGGATCGCCTCGTCGGACGCGACGTGGAGCCAGCCGTTCGCCTGCATTTCGCGATCGAGCTGGCCCGGTCCCCACCCGGCGTAGCCGAGCGCAAGGAAACTGTGGCGCGGCCCGCGCCCTTCCGCCATCGCGCGCAGGATGCCAAGCGACGCCGTCAGTGCGACGCCGCCTTGCACGACAAGGGTGCAATCCTCGACATAGTCGGCCGAATGCAGCACGAAGCCGTGATGCGCTTCGACCGGGCCGCCGAAATGCACGGGCGTCTTGACCGAAATCGCCGAGCCTTGAATGCCGAGCTGATCGAGCAGAGACGGCAGCGTGAGCGAGTCGATCAGGCGATTGATCACCAACCCCATTGCACCGTCCTCATTGTGCATGCACATGAAAATGACGGAGCGCGCGAAACGCTGGTCCTGCATTCGCGGCATCGCCACAAGAAGTTGGCCGGAAAGGCTGAGCAATTCCTGTCCCTCCGATTCCTCACATAGACTCGGAAGGGATGTTCCGCAAGTGCGGCGGCGAGTCAGGCGACGGGATCCTTCGCGTGCATCGGCTCCTCGCGCTCGGCATAGATGTAGCCGATATCCATCGCGAGATTGGTCGCGGCGGCGAGCGCGATCAGCGGCAGCCGCTCGAGCGGCGAGCGTTTTTTCGCCGCTAGCGCGCGGGTCTCGCGGAGCCGCGCGCAGGCGCGCGCCCACCAGAATACCATCGAGCGCCGCGCCGGCGGCCAGTAGGTGCGGTCGAGCGGCACGTCCTCGAGCGCGATCGCCTTGTTGACGCCGCGTCCGTAATTGAAATAGCGGCGAAAATGCTGTTTCGGCGTGCTCGTCATGTCGTGGTAGACGAACCATTCCGGCTTGATCACGCACTTGGCGCCGGCGCGCCGCAGCCGTGTCGTGAGATTGCGGTCTTCGGCGAGCGGCGTGACTTTCTCGACGAAGCCGCCGAGCTGATCGAACACGGAGCGCCGCACCGCGAGGCATGCGCTGACCATGACGATGAGCTGATCCCGGTAATACACCGGGTTGGGGTGACAGCCGCCGTCGATCAGCAGTTTCTCGAACCAGCGCGGATATTGCGACTGGAGCGGCTTGGTCCGGCCGCCGACAGCGTCGAGCGTCGGATCGGCCGCGAAAATCGCCGTGAGCTGATCGAGCCAGTCGAGCGGGGCGGCGCAATCGTCGTCGACAAAGACGAGATAGTTGCCGGTCGCCGCGGCGACGCCGGTGTTGCGCGCCGCGCTCTGGCCGCGATTTTCCTTGGTCGCGATATAATTCACCCAGCCGCGATGCCGGTTGATGATCGCCTCGTAGGCAGGCTCGCGGCTGCCGTCATTGACGACGATGACTTCGCGGCCATGCCGCCCGATCACTTGCGGCGCGAGACTGTTCAGCAGCCGCGCGAGGCCGCGCGGCCGGCCATAGGTCGGGATGACGATGCTGAAGGTCGGTTCCGGCCGCGGAATGAACATGGTCGAGACAATCCGAAGTCGTTTCTGGCGAGCGCGACAAATTCGCCCGGCCGCACGGCTTCATGCTTTTGTGAGCGCCGCCGCCGCCCGCTTTGCCCTATATAAGCAGGCATGGTCGGCTTTGTCAGGAGCGGCAAGCGGCGCGGCCGCCCTCGTTTATTAACGCCCGTCCTGGTCCTGGCGCTCGGTGTCTTCGGCGCGGCGCTGCCGGCCGCGGCGGCGGACACGGCGTCGCCGTGGTTCATTACCGATCAAGGCCGGGTCCGCCTGGTTTCGGGCGTGACCTCGGTCGGCGCCGCCGCTGCCGTGCCTCTCGGTCTCGAATTCGACTTGAAGCCGCACTGGAAAATCTATTGGCGCTCGCCCGGCGATGCCGGCTATCCGCCGCGCATCGACTGGGCCGGGTCGGACAACCTGCGCGCCGCGACAATCGGCTGGCCCGCGCCGATGCGGTTCGCGGTGCTCGGTCTCCAGACCGTCGGCTATGAGGGCCACGTCGTTCTGCCGATCGCGGCGTCGCTCGCGCGCGCCGGCCAGCCGCTCGATCTCAAAGCCGCGCTGAGCTATCTCACGTGCAACGACGTCTGTATTCCTTACGACACCAAGCTCGCGCTGAATGTGCCGCCGGGCGACGGCGCGCCGTCGAGCGACGCCGGATTGATCGCGCGCTTCGCGGCGCATGAGCCGTCGCGCCAGCAAACCGCCGCGTTGTCGCTGCGCGATGTCACGGTGATTCCCGGCGCGCATCCGCAATTGGAGCTGCGCGTCGACGCATCGCCGCCGTTGGCGAACCCCGACGCATTTGTCGAAGCGAACGGTGTCGATTTCGGCGCGCCGCAAATCGTGTCGCGCGCCGGCGGCCAGATCGTCATGCGCGTTGCCATGACCGGGCCACGTGCGCGCCAGGCGGATATCGCCGGCGAGCGTGTCGACGTGACGTTGGTCGAAGGCGACCGCGCGCTCGAGACGGCGGTGATGCCGCGGCTTGGCTCACCCGCGCCCGACGCGGCGTTCTTCGCGCGCATGATCGCCGTCGCGCTGCTTGGCGGCCTGATCCTGAACGTGATGCCGTGCGTTCTGCCGGTCCTGTCGCTCAAGCTCTTCGGCATCGCCGGCACTGGCGGCCGCGAGCGGCGCCACATCCGGTGGGGATTGCTCGCCTCGGCGGCGGGCGTGATCGTGGCGTTTCTGGTGCTGGCGCTCGCCACCATCGCGTTGCGCGCCGGCGGCGTCGCGGTCGGGTGGGGCATCCAGTTCCAGCAGCCGCTGTTCCTGATTTTCGTGATGGCGGTGGTGACATTGTTCGCCGCCAATCTCTGGGGCCTGTTCGAGGTGCCGTTGCCGAGCGCGGTGGCGCAATGGGGTGGCGCCGATCGCGGCCGCGGCCTCATTGGCAATTTCGCCGCCGGCGCGTTCGCGACATTGTTGGCGACGCCGTGCTCCGCGCCGTTCGTCGGCACCGCCGTCGGTTTTGCCTTGGCCGCCGGCAGCGGCGCGACGCTGGCGATCTTCGTCGCGATGGGCGTCGGCCTGGCGTTGCCATATCTTGCCATCGCCGCCGCGCCGGCGTTGGTGGCGTGGCTTCCGCCGCCGGGACGCTGGATGATCGTGCTGCGCCGCATCCTCGGCATTGCGCTTGCCGCGACCGGCGTGTGGCTCGCCTGGGTGTTGTCGGAAGAAAGCGGTATCGCCGCCGCATTGGCCGCCGCGGTGCTGATGCTCGCGGTGCCGGTCGCGCTTTATCTGTTACGTCATCTCCAGGCGCGCGGAGCTGCGGTCGCTGCGTTGGTGGCGTTGGCTTTTCTGATCCCGGCGGCGATGCCGGCTCCGCCGCGCGCCAAGCCGGAAGTCGACGGTTTCTGGCGGCCGTTCGATCCCGACGCCATTCAAAAATTGGTGAGCGAGGGCCGCGTCGTATTCGTCGACGTCACGGCCGATTGGTGCCTCACCTGCAAGCTCAATGAGCGGTTGGCGATCGACACACCATCGGTGCGGCGGCGCCTCGCAGCGGACGGCGTCGTGGCGATGCGGGCCGACTGGACGCGGCCTTCGCCCGAAATCGAACGCTATCTGCGCGGTTTCGGGCGTTACGGGATTCCGTTCAACGCAGTCTACGGGCCGGCGCTGCCGCAAGGCCGCGCGCTGCCCGAATTGCTCACCCCCGACGCGGTCGCATCGGCGCTCGACCGGTCCCGCAAAGGGGGGTGATTTTCGCCCACCGGGCCATTAAGGTAGCCGCCCGAATTCACTCCGAAAGGGCGAGGCAATGACCATCAAAGTCGGCGACAAGATTCCAAACATGAAGTTCAAGGTGCGCCAGGGCGGCGATCCGAAGGACCTGACCACCGACGAGCTGTTCAAGGGCAAGAAGGTGGTGCTGTTCGCGGTGCCGGGCGCTTTCACCCCGACCTGCTCGATGAAGCATCTGCCCGGCTTCATCCAGAAATATGACGAGTTGAAGAAGAAGGGCGTCGACACGGTGGCGTGCCTGTCGGTCAACGATCATTTCGTCATGGGCGCGTGGGCCAAGGACCAGGGCGCCGGCGACAAGATCGCGATGATCGCCGACGGCAACGGCGATTTCACCCGCGCTGTCGGTCTCACCCTCGACGGCAGCGGCTTCGGCCTGGGCGAGCGCTCCCAGCGCTACGCCATGGTCGTCGATGACGGCACGGTGAAGCAGCTCAATGTCGAAAAAGGCGGCGCGTTCGAAGTGTCGAGCGCCGAAGCGATCCTCGGCGCGCTTTAGACCAGAGGACCGGCATCAGGATTCAGGATCAGACTTGTCTCTGATCCCTGATCCCTGATACCTGACATCCGATTCCTGAATTGGACATTTCCCGCGAAACCCCCATGATCGGGGTTTCGCGGGAGAAATCATGACCGACATCACCGCCAATTCCAGCGCGCGCGACCTCAAGACCATTTCGATGGTTTCGACGGTGCACGGCATGAGCCATTTCTATCAACTCACGCTGCCGCCGCTGCTGCCGGTGTTGAAGGTCGCGTTCGGCGTCTCCTACACCGATCTCGGCCTGTTGATGTCGGTGTTCTATATCTGCTCCGGCCTGGCGCAGACCCCGGCCGGGTTCCTGGTGGATCGGCTCGGCGCGCGCAGCGTCCTGATGGGCGGGCTGGCGGTGTACGGCATTGGCATCGCGCTGATCGGCACGGTGCCGCAATACTGGATGCTGCTGCCGTGCGCCGGCCTCGCCGGTATCGGCAATTCGGTGTTCCATCCCGCCGACTACTCGGTGCTGACGGCGAACGTGACGCCGGGCCGCATGGCGCGCGCCTATAGCGCGCATGCGCTGTCGGGCAATATCGGGTGGGTGCTGGCGCCAATGACGGTGCTCGGCCTGACCGGCGTGATCGGCTGGAACCACGCGCTGCAAGTGGTTGGCGTGTTCGGCGTCGCGCTTGCCGTGTGGCTCTCGCTGTTCGGCCATCTGCTCGACGAGAATACGGGCCGCGCGCGGCACAAGAGCGGCGGGACCACGCCGGCGCGCGCGTTGCTGACGACGCCGATCCTGATGTGCTTCGCGTATTTCATCGTGGTGTCGATCGCCGGCACGTCGATCCAGACCTTCCTGCCGGCGACGCTGCATAATTTCCACGGCGTCTCGCTCGATTTCGCGGGCACGGTGCTGACCTTCTATGTCGTCGGCGTCGCCGGCGGCATCATCACCGGCGGCATCATCGCCGACCGCAAGATTCGCCCCGACCTCATCATCGCGGTCAGTCTCATGGGCGCCGGCACGTTGATCCTGCTGGTTGGGTTGTTGAGCCTGCCGAACTCCGGTCTCCTCGCCATGATGGCCGCGGTCGGGTTCTGCTCGGGCGTGTCGGGTCCGTCGCGCGATCTCCTCGTGCGCCAATCCTCGCCGCCGGGCGCGACCGGCAAAGTGTTCGGCTTCGTCTATTCCGGCTTCGATGTCGGCTCGGCGATCACCCCGTCGATCCTCGGCTTTTTCCTCGACCGCCAGACGATGATCGCGGTCTTCGTGCTGCCGGCGATCGGCTACATGCTCAGCATCTTCACCGCCGTGTCGCTGGGCGGCAAACGCCGCCCGGTCGCCGTGGTCGCCACATCGCCCGTCGAGGAACCGGCCGAGTAATCCCACCGGGATTGCGCCTGCCGCGGCAAAGGCACATATAGACGGCGCTTGGCCATGCCCTATTCCGAAACCACCCGGTCCATTACCGTGACCGTCGAGCCGACCTATCTCGAAGATCAATCCTCGCCGGCCGAGGATCGGTATGTCTGGGCTTATCACGTCCGCATCGAAAATAATGGCGGCGAGACGGTGCAACTGCGGCGCCGTCACTGGCGTATTACCGACGGGATGGGGCGGACGCAGGAAGTGAAGGGGCCGGGCGTGGTGGGCGAGCAGCCGGTGCTGACGCCGGGCCAATCCTTCGAATACACCAGCGGCACGCCGCTCAACACGCCGTCGGGCATCATGGTCGGCACCTACCGGATGGAGACGCGGCAGGGCGAGAGCTTCGACATCGCTATCCCCGCGTTTTCCCTCGATAGTCCGCATCAGAGCGTGCGGCTCAACTAGTTTCAGGAGTGACGAATGGCCAAGGATAATGGCAACTCGAAACGGCCGTCGCGCGAGGAAGCGGAAGCGGCAGTGCGCACGCTGATCGGCTGGGCGGGGGACAATCCCGACCGCGAAGGCGTCAAGGCGACGCCGGGACGCGTGGTCCGCGCCTTCGAGGAATATTTCGTGGGCTACACCGAAGATCCCCAGGAAATTCTGGGACGTACCTTCGACGAGACTGACGGCTACGACGAAGTCGTGGTGCTAAAGGACATCCGTTTCGAATCTCATTGCGAGCATCATCTCGCGCCGATCATCGGCAAGGCGCATGTCGCCTATCTGCCCAACCGGCGCGTCGTCGGCATCTCGAAGCTCGCGCGCCTCGTCGAAGTGTTCGCGCATCGCCTGCAAATTCAGGAAAAGATGACGGCGCAGATCGCCAACACGCTCGAGGAAGTGCTGCAGCCGCGCGGCGTCGCCGTCGTGGTCGAGGCGGCGCACCAATGCATCACGACGCGCGGCATCCACAAGCCGGGCGTGACGATGGTGACGTCGCGCATGCTCGGCGCGTTCCGCACCGACGCCTCAACCCGCCGCGAATTCCTGTCGATTATCGGCAACCCGTCGGGCGCCGGCACGCATAACGTCTAGCCGCGCCGCCTAATCGAGCCAGTAGCGCCACACCTGCACCGGCAGGAAATGGAACCATACCGCGTCGACGCGCGCCGCGTTGATGCGCAAGCGCCGATAGTCGATCGGCGAGGTCGGCGCGTTGGTAATCTGGACGAAATAGCCTCCAGGGCCGAGCCGCTTCATGCACGGCATCACGGTCGCACGCTGGGCCTCGAGATCGAACCACTTGATCGGCAGCGTCGAAATCACCGTCGCGAGCTGCGTGACGCCGATCTCGCCGAGCACCGCGTCGATCCTGGTCGCGTCGCCGCAAATCGCGCGCGTTCCGGGATAGTGCGCGCGCAGATGATCGACGAGCTCAGGCTTGCTTTCGACCAGGATCAAGCGCTCCGGCGCCGCGCCGCCCGCGATCAATCCGCTCGTGATCGTGCCGGTGCCGGCGCCGAGTTCGAGGATCGGGCCGGTCCGGCCCAGTTGCATCTGCGCCGCGAGCGCGCGCGCCACGCTCGGCGTACTCGGCAGCAGGGCGCCGATCCCGATGGGATCGCGCAGCCAATGACGCATGAAGATCGGCCGGCCGTGCGCCGAGGGTGTCGTCATCGCGGATTAAATCCGATGTCGCGGGAGGGGAATGGCCGTGCATCCTTCGAGACGCGGTCCTGCGGACCGCTCCTCAGGATGAGGATATTTCTTTGTGCCATCATCCCGATACCCTCATGCTGAGGAGCAATGCGCAGCATTGCGTCTCCAAGCACGCACCTGCATTTGCAATTTCTAGTGCGCGCGGCGTAGCGCGCGTTCGGGCGCGCGCGGTTCCTCGGTCTCGGCGACGACAATGTCGATCAACCGGTCGGTCGCCCGAACCTGCCGCGACTGTTCCAGCGCCGCGCGGAAAATCTCCGCGGTGCGGTCATCGGGCACGGTGACCGAGACTTTTTTGCCGGTGGTGTTGGCTCGGCTCAACGCCGGCGCCAGGATGTTCAGCGCCATTACCGTCAGCTCGACGGGATCGACGATGTCGAAAAACGGAAAGACCGCGGCATGGTTCTTATGGCGGCGGCGCAGCCCGAATGGGCGTTTCTCGCGCGTCGCGCCGACGAAGCGTATCCAACCATGCTTGACCGCGGATCGGAACCGACGTTCTGAAGCGTTGGTTTGCATGCCTTCCTCGGGCGTTGCTCTCCTCGACCGAACCGGCTCGCTGGGTTTCCTGAGTCTCAACGGCTCCCCAAGCCGGTTACTCGGCGGCGGCGGCGCGTAGAACGGGTGTTGGCCGTTCCAGTGCCGCCTTTTTCATCAACGCCGTATGGTACGGAGGGAAGGGCGGGCGGTCAATATAGCGGCCGACTCCTCGCGTCGTTTGCAAGTTGCCGTCCCGCCACACAACCTTGCCTTGTGACAAGGTGATGACATTGACGCCCGTCACCTCCATCCCCTCGAAAATGTTGTAATCGACGTTCTGATGGTGGGTTTTGGCCGAAATCGTGCGGCTTTTCTTGGTGTCCCACACCACCAAATCGGCGTCGGAGCCGACCGCGATCGCGCCTTTGCGCGGGTAGATGTTGAAGATCTTGGCGGCGTTGGCCGAGGTGATCGCGACGAACTCGTTGGGCGTGAAGCGCCCGGCATTGACGCCGTGATGCCACAGCACCTGCATCCGGTCCTCGACGCCGCCGGTGCCGTTCGGAATCTTGGTGAAGTCGCTCCGGCCCATCGCCTTTTGCGGCGCGCAGAAACAGCAATGATCGGTCGCCGTGGTCTGCACGATGCCGGCTTGCAGCGCGCGCCACAGCACCGCCTGGTTTTCCTTCGGCCGGAACGGCGGCGACATGACATGCGCCGCGGCGCGGCCGAAATCGGGATCGCGATAGACCGAGTCGTCGACCAGCAAATGGCCCGCCAGCACTTCGCCATAGACGCGCTGACCTTCGGCGCGGGCGCGCGCAATCGCCTCGATCGCTTCCTTGCAGGAATTGTGGACGATGTAGAGCGGCGTGTTCAGCACCTGCGCCAGACGGATGGCGCGGTTCGCGGCCTCCCCTTCCACAGCAGGAGGACGCGACAGCGGGTGGCCTTCGGGGCCGGTGATGCCCTGGCGCAGGATTTCGCGCTGAAGGTGATAGACCAGCTCGCCGTTCTCGGCGTGCACGGTGGCGAGCGCGCCGAGCTCGCGGGCGCGGGTGAAGCTGTTCACCAGCACTTCGTCGTCGCACATGATGGCGTTCTTGTACGCCATGAAATGCTTGAAGCTGTTGACGCCGTGCTCGGCGACCAGCGTGCCCATGTCCTTGTGCACGCTCTCGTCCCACCACGTCACGGCGACATGGAACGAATAATCCGCCGCCGCCTTCTGCGCCCAGCCGCGCCATTTCTTGTAGGCGGCGAGCAGGTTTTCCTTCGGGTCGGGAATTACGAAATCGATGATGGTGGTGGTGCCGCCCGCGACCGCGGCGCTGGTGCCGGTGAAGAAATCCTCCGACGCCGTCGTGCCCATGAAGGGCAGTTCCATGTGGGTGTGCGGATCGATACCGCCGGGCATCACCAGCGCGCCGCCCGCGTCGATGATCTCGGCGCCCGCCGGCGCGTCGAGCTTGGCGCCGACTGCGACGATCTTGCCGCCATCGACCAGCACGTCATGCCGGGCGCTGGCATCGGCATTCACCACGGTTCCGCCGCGAATCAGGATCGACATGGCGTCCTCCACCAATATCTCGCTTAGGGGCGAAGCCTATGCCAAACTTGACCAATCGATCAAGGTTTGGTCGATCAAGGTTTGGAGCAGGCCATGCCCGACACCCACCGCGTCCCGAACGACCTCGAATCTTTCTGGATGCCGTTCACGGCGAACCGCCAATTCAAGGCGCGGCCGCGCCTGCTGGTCGCCGCCAAGGGCATGCACTACACCAGCCACGACAACCGCCAGATTCTCGACGGCACCGCGGGCTTATGGTGCTGCAACGCGGGGCACGGCCACCCCAAGATCGTCGGCGCGATCCAGGCTCAGGCGGCGGAAATGGATTACGCGCCTGCCTTCCAGATGGGGCACCCCAAGGCGTTCGAGCTGGCCTCGCGCATTGCCGCGCTGTTTCCGGGCGATCTCAACCGCGTGTTTTACACCAACTCCGGCTCCGAATCGGTCGAGACCGCGCTCAAGATCGCAATTGCGTATCAACGCACCATCGGCCAGGGCACGCGCACGCGGCTGATCGGACGCGAGCGCGGCTATCACGGCGTCAATTTTGGCGGCATCTCGGTTGGCGGCATTCCCAACAACCGTAAATTCTTCGGCCCCATGCTCGGCGGCGTCGATCATCTGCGCCACACCCATCTGCCGGACAAGAACGCCTTTACGCGTGGCGAACCGGCGCACGGCGCGGAGCTCGCCGACGATCTCGAGCGGCTGGTCGCGCTGCATGACGCCTCGACCATCGCGGCGGTGATCGTCGAGCCGGTCGCGGGCTCGACCGGCGTGCTGATCCCGCCCAAGAATTATCTCCAACGCCTGCGCCAGATCTGCGACAAGCACGGCATCCTCCTGATCTTCGACGAGGTCATCACCGGCTTCGGCCGGCTCGGCCCCGCCTTCGCGGTGGAGAAGTTCGGCGTGATGCCCGACATCGTGACCATGGCGAAGGGCGTGACCTCCGGGACGGTGCCGATGGGCGCCGTCATCGCGCGGCAATTCATCTACGACGCGTTCATGTCGGGGCCGGACCACGCCATCGAACTGTTCCATGGCTACACTTATTCCGGTCATCCGCTCGCCTGCGCCGCGGGCCTCGCCACGCTCGACGTCTATCAGCAGGACGGGCTGTTCGAAAACGCGACGGCGCTGTCCGGCTATTGGGAGGACGCGGCGCATTCGCTCAGGAGCCTGCCGCACGTCATCGACATCCGCAATCTCGGCATCATCGCCGGGATCGAGCTGGAACCGATCGCCGGCCAGCCGACCAAACGCGCCTTCGATATTTTCCTGCGCGCCTACGAGAAGGGCCTCTTGATCCGCACCACCGGCGACATCATCGCGCTGTCGCCGCCGCTGTCGCTGACCAAGGCGCATATCGACCAGATGTTCGGCACGTTGGCCGATCTGCTCAAAGCCGCCTGACGCTTCGCCCGAGCCACCACATCGCCACCGCCGACGCGGCGGCGAGCGCCATCAGCGGCAACATGCCGAGCGAGAAACTTCCCGTCGCGGTCTTTATAACGCCGACGGCGTAGATCGTGCCGAACCCGGCGAGATTGGAAAGCGCGTTGATCTGGGCGAGGCCCGCGGCCGCGGCCCCGGCGGCGAGCCACTCGGTCGATACCGCCCAGACCGGCCCCTTGCAGGCATAGATGCCGACCACGGCGAGCGTCAGAATGACGACGGTTGCGGTCAGCGACCGGAACGCCAGTACGCCGGCAAGACTCACCGCGACCAGCACCAGCGGCAGCACGGTGTGCCACACGCGCTCATGCAGCCGGTCGGAGCGGCGCCCCCACAGGATCATCGCCACCGACGCGATGGCGAAGGGAATCGCGGTGACGAGGCCGACCTGCATGTTGCTCAACCCGTAAGCCTTGATCATCAGCGGCGCCCAGAGCTGGATGCCGCTGGAGTTCGCGGTGGTGCCCGCGAGCACCAGTGCGAGCGCCAGCACGCGGCCGTTGGTCAGCACGCGCCACAATGATTGATGCGGCACCGGCCGCGCCGCCTGTTCCTCGGCATTGAGGCGCGCCGTCAGCCAGTCGCGCTGCGCCGGCGAGAGCCAGGTCGCGGCGGCCGGACGATCCTTCAGCACGAACAGGCATGCGAGACCCAGCAGCACCGCCGGCACGCCTTCGAGAATGAACATCCATTGCCAGCCGCGCAG
>JANWJX010000059.1 GCA_025451725.1 Allostellaceae bacterium | reverse complement strand
TGCCGGCGGGCATCGCCGCCTACAACGTCGCGGTCGCCGGCGTCGGCGGCACCGGCGTGCTCACGGTCGGCCGCGTCGTCGGCATGGCGGCGTCGCTCGACGGCGTCGGCTCGCTGGTTCAGGACGTGTCCGGTCTCGCGCAAAAAGGCGGCGCGGTGATTTCGCACATCCGGTTGGGGCAGCGCAGCGAGAACATCGCCGCGCCGCATATCCCGCTCGGCCACGCCGATCTGCTGCTCGCGGCGGATCGCGTCGTCGGCTCGTCGCGCGAGGCGCTGACCCTGGTGTCGCCGCAGCGCAGCCTCGCCATCGTCGATGCGCACAACACGCCGGTCGCGAATTTCATCTTCAACCGCGATTTCGATTTCCGGCAGAAAGATTCGATGGGCGAGATCGAGGCCTCGACCCGCGGCGTCATGGCGTTCGATTTCCACCGCCTCGCGGTGAAGGCGCTGGGCGACGAGATCGCGTCCAATTTGATGATGGTCGGCTATGCGTTCCAGCAGGGCCTGCTGCCGATCTCGGCGGCGAGCCTCAAGCGCGCCATCGAGCTCAACAATGTCGCCGTGCCGTTCAACCTCGCGGCGTTCGAGTGGGGCCGCTACGCCGCCGCGTTCCCCGACAAGATCGCCGCGCTGCTCGAAAGCGAGAAGCCGCCGCGCACGCTCGACGACATGTCGCTCGACCAGCTCATCGGCCATCGCGGCGATCATCTGACCCTCTATCAGGGCCGGAAACTCGCCGCGCGCTATCGCAAGCTCGTGGACAAGGTGCGCCAGCGCGAACGCAATATCGGCGGCAGCGAGGAACTGGCCCGCGCGGTCGCGGTCAACTACGCGAAGGTGCTCGCCTACAAGGACGAGTACGAGGTCGCGCGCCTGTTCCTTCATCCCGACTTCAAGAAGCAACTGCGCGAGACGTTCGAGGGCTCGCCCGACGTCACGTTCCATCTCGCGCCGCCGCTGCTCGCCAAGTTCGACAAGAATCTCGGCCGGCCGCGCAAGATGAAGTTCGGATCGTATCTGTGGCGCGTGTTCCGGTTGCTCGCCGCGTTCAAGTTCTTGCGCGCGACGCCGCTCGATCCGTTCCGCTGGTCGAAGGAGCGCAAGCGCGAGCGCGCGTTGATCCGCACCTACGAGCGCGGCATCGACCAGGTGCTGGTGAAGCTCAACGCCGAGAATTACCGCGCCGCGCTCGCGGTGGCGCAGGCGCCTGACGCGGTGCGCGGCTTCGGCCCGGTGAAGCTCGGCGCGCTCGACAAATTCGAGCGCGAGTGGCCGGTGCTGTTGGCGCGGCTCGACGCGCCCGCGCCCCCGGCCGCGACGCCGAAGCGCGAACTCGAGCCGGCGGAATAAAAGAAAAAATTTAAACCACCAAGACACAAAGACACCAAGTTAGCTGTCTGCCCCGGCGAAGCCGAGGACGCAAAGAATCAAAAAATTCTCCCTTACCGGCGAAAGCCTTTCTTGGTGCCTTGGTGTCTTGGTGGGTAATCTTCCCCAATTACAAGGGAGGCGACGATGCTGCACAGCCGCGACCGGATTCTCACCACCCATGTCGGCAGCCTGCCGCGCGGCGAGGCGATCAGCGAGCTGCTGATCGCGCGCGAGGCCGGCGACAAAATCGACGCGGGCAAAATGTCGGCCGCGCTCGACGGCGCGGTGCGCCTTGTCGTGCAAAAACAGAAAGAAGCCGGCATCGATATCGGCAATGACGGCGAACAGCAGCGCGTCGGCTTCCAGACCTATATCCCGTCGCGCATGACCGGGTTCGCCGGCGAATCGAAACGCCGCCGCGGCCGCGACTATGAGGAATTTCCCGAATTGCTGGCGGCGCTGGCGCGGCGCTTTCCCAAGCCCAGCCGCACCAACAACGCGCCCGAGGCGCAAGGCGACATCCGCTACACCGGCGCCGGCGCGCTCAAGGAAGAGATCGCGCGGTTCCAGAGCGCGGTGAAGGCGCTCGACGCGTTTCCCGAATCCTTCATGACCGCGCCGTCGCCCGGGATCTGCTCCTCGACTATGCTCAACGCGCATTACCCGAGCCACGAGGCGTATCTGATGGCGCTGGCGCGGGAGCTCGCACACGAATACCGCGCCATTGTCGAGGCCGGACTGGTGCTCCAGATCGACGCGCCCGATCTCGCGATGGATCGCGCCATGTTCTATCGCGACCTTTCCGACCGCGACTTCGTCAAGGCGTGCGAGCTCCATGTCGCCTCGATCAACAAGGCGATCGAAGGCCTGCCCGCCGACCGCGTGCGGCTTCACGTCTGCTGGGGCAATTGGGACGGGCCGCATATCCACGACGTGCCGCTCGAGCAGATTCTGCCGGCGCTTTACCAGGCCAAGGTCGGCGCGCTGTCGATCGAATTTTCCAACCCGCGCCACGCGCACGAATACGACGCATTCAAGAAACACAAGCTGCCGGCGTCGATGGCGCTGATCCCCGGCGTCGTCGATTCGACCAACAATTTCGTCGAGCATCCGCGGGTCGTGGCGCGGCGCATCGAGGAAGCCGTGGCGGCGGTCGGCGACCGCGAGCGGGTGATCGCGGGCGCCGATTGCGGCTTCGGCACCTTCACCGCGCGCGAATGGGTGATCGCGCCGGTGGTGTGGCTCAAGCTCAAATCGATCCGCGACGGCGCCGATATCGCCTCGCGGGCGCTGTGGGGAAAATCCGCGGCATAATTTTTAGCCTCAATCGCCGGCGCGCGCGTCCGCGCGCTTAGGCTCCGCGCCATTCGGCGCGCGGTCGCAGTCGCGACCGGAACCAAATTTCGATGGGACGAAATTTGGTCCGCTACTTCTCTTCCGCCGGGATTTGCGCGGCGGGGCCGATGCCGACGATTTCGATGACGGCCTCGCCGTCCTTCGCGCCGTCGTAATGAATCTCATGCGCGAAATGGGTGACGAACGTGCCGGCCGGCATCGGCACGGTCTTGTCGGGATCGAACTTGCTGCCGGTGCCGACCCACCATGTCCCCGACAGCACCGTGATGTAGCGCGCGTTCGCATGGTAATGCGGATGGCTCATCGTGTGCGGCGGCCAGTGGATCATCTGGACATAAAGCTCGCCGGGCTTGCTGGCGTCGCCCGCGAGATTCGCGATCCGGAGGCCGGGAATCGCCTTCACCTCCTGCCACGGAATCTGCGCCGGCAGGTCGAACGCCACCGCCTTGGGATTGAGCTGCACCGGCGCGTCGGCGGCGACCGCAAGCGCCGGTATCAAAGCCGCCGCGATCGCCCAGCGAAGCAAGTTCTTTTTCATGGCTGCTCTCTCAAACTAAAAATGAACCGCCAAGACGCCAAGAAATGCCACCCCGACGAAAGTCGGGGTCCATGGTGCGGCTGCACGATGGTTACCGGCTTTCGCCGGTATGGTTGGTTCTAATTATCTTGGTGCCTTGGTGTCCCCGGCTTTCGCCGGGGCATGCTTGGTGGTTCAAAATTTCTTATTCCTTCCCGAGCGCGTCGCGCATGCGCGCGTTCCAGTTCTCGACCTTGGTGAAGGTCGGGTCCTTGGCGCAGACCTCTTCGGTCCAGCGCACGATCTCCTCGTCCGACTTCGAGAGGTCGAGCTTGTCGGCGTGCGGCTGCGCGGTATGGAACGGCGTGTCGAGATAGATCTCGACGCCGTTGCCTTCGGGGTCGTCGAAATAAATCGACCAGGCGTTGCCGTGGCTAACCGGGCGGATGGCGCTAATGCCGTAATCGCGCACGCGCCGTTCCATCGCGCGCAATTCGGCGAGGCTCGAAACCTTGAACGAGAGCTGGTTGACCGTGCTGGCCCGCGCGCGCTCTTTGCGCCCCGTCGCCAGGATGAGCTGGTGATGAATCGTCGGATTCGCCGACATGAAGACGAAATCGTTGTCGAAGGTGAAGCCGTGGCCGCGATCGGTCTCGATGAGGCCGATCACGCCGACATAGAAGTCGCGCATCGTCTTGATGTCGTCGACATAGATGCCGGCATGGGTCAGTTGCGGGCGGATCGGCGCGGGCATGCGGTCTACCCCAACGGGCCCTGGAAGGTCTGGTCGGCGTAGGTGTCGGAGAGCGGCGGCAGCGTCTCGGGCCAGTCCGCCGACACTTTACGCCGCTGCGACGCCGGGCGCGGCTTCCCGTCCCAGCCGATCTGCTCCATGTAGCAATAAAGCTGGAGGCAATGGCCGTCGGGGTCGATGGCGTGCGCCGCATAGTCGATGCCGGGATAGAGCTCGGGCGGGATTGCGTCGGTGAAGCGCACGCCGTTTTGCTTGAGATACGCCACCGCGTCGCGGAGCTGCTGGTAGGAGCCGAGCTCGAACCCCATGCTCATGTTGGTGGTGTGCGAGCTTAGCCCCAACGTGTCGCGCAAGGCGCGCGGCGCCAGCACCAGCGAGTGATGCTCGGTGCCGTTGCGGAGGTAGCGCACGGTCTGGCCGCGATAATTCGCTTCCTCGGTTTTGACGAAGCCGAGCGACTCCGTGAAGAACGCCTCGGACGCGCCGACATCCTTGCAGAACAGCGCGATCGGCCCGATCCGCGTCACCTTGAACGGGCGCGGCAGCATGACGCCGCCGACATTGTATTTGGCTTGACCCGTGTCGGCGACGCGCTGGCCCGAGAAAATATCGACGCCGCGCGCCACCGCGTCGGCGACTTCCTGCTGCTCCGAGATTTGCGGCAGCGCCGGTTTTTCGTCGAAGCGGCGGTCGTACATGGCGCGCGGCTTGGACCGCCCGTCCCAGCCGATCTGCTCCATGCCGTAATAAAGCTCGATGGTGTGGCCGTCGGGATCGCGGAAATAGCAATGCCAGTTGCTGCCCGGCATGTCGCGGCCGGTGCGGCGCATCTCGACGTTGCGCGTGCGGAGGTAATCGTCGGCCTTGACCACTTCCTCGAGCGTGCCGACCTGCCAGGTGATCTGGTTCAGCGTGACGTCGCCGTCGGGACCGCTGTCGCCGAGAAACGCGCCCATCGTCTTGTCGGCGAGCAGGAAAGCGTGATGATCGGTGCCGTAGGTGAGGAAGAAGATGCGCGTCTCTTTCATCTTCTTCGCCGCCTCGCGCATGAACTCGAAGGCGCCGATATCGATCTCGTCGGTCAGACGGAAGCCGAACAGCCGCGTGTAGAAATCGACGCTGGCGTCGAGATTGCCGACATTGAAACCGAAATGGCCGAGGCGTCGGATCTTGAAAGGCTGCGGATAGATCACGCCGCCGACATTGTGGCCGCCGTTTGTCGCGCTCATGGCTTTGTCCTCCTCGGAGGATATTAGACCAATCGGCAAAGTACCGTCATGCCCCGGCTTGGCCGGGTAGCCACGAATTTTCACCACCAAGACACCAAGGCACCAAGAAATACCCAGCATCGTCATGGCCGGGCTTGACCCGGCCATCTGGGGCAAGCGACCGGCCGGTCGGTCAAACGGCCTGAGATCGCCGGATGAAGTCCGGCGATGACGGGATTTCTGTTGTCTGATGTTGGACCATTTCCGCCACCTTGCTCCGGCGCTACACTCAAGCGCGGAGGAACCATGCCCGACACCGTGCCGGCCCCGTCGCCGCCCGCTTTCAATCCGCTGTCGCCGGAATTCATCCGCGACCCCTATCCCTATTACCGGATGCTGCGCGGGCTCGATCCGCTGTGGCGCTCGCCGTTCGGCTACCGCCTTGCCAGTCGCCATGCCGACATCGCCGTGATCCTGCGCGACAAGAAGTTCGGGAAGGATTACGCGGGCCGTATCCGCGCCCGTTACGGCGACGACGCGATGAAGGAGCCGGTGCTGCGCCACATGGGCTTGTGGATGCTGAGCCAGGACCCGCCCGATCACACCCGCCTGCGCGGCCTCGTCGTAAAGGCCTTCACCGCGCGCCGCGTCGCCGACATGCGGCCGCGCATCCAGGCGATCGTCGACGCTTCGATCGACCGCATCGAGCCCGACGGCGCGATGGACGTGATCAAGGATTTCGCCTTCCGGCTGCCGGTCACGGTGATCTGCGAAATGCTCGGCATTCCCGATTCCGACCGCGACAATTTCTTCGAGCAGGCGCGCGACGCCGATGGCGGGCGGCTGCTCGATCCGGTGCCGATGACGCGAGAGGAACTCGACAAGGCGAACGAGCGCAGTCTCGCCGCGCTCGACTATTTCCGCCATCTGTTCGCGCTGCGCCGCGCCGAGCCGGGCGACGACCTGACCTCGCAACTGGTGCAGGCCGAGGAGGAAGGCCAGAAACTCACCGAGGACGAACTGGTCGCCAACATCAATCTGCTGTTCGGCGCCGGCCATGAAACCACCGTCAATCTCATCGGCAACGGCTTGTTGGCGCTCTATCGCAATCCCGACCAGTTGCGGCTGTTGCGCGAACGGCCGGAGCTGACCGCCAACGCCGTCGAGGAATTGCTGCGCTACGATTCCTCGGTGCAGCTCACCGGCCGTACCGCGCTCGAGGACGTTGCGGTCGGCAATGTCACGATCGCGAAGGGCGAATCCGTTTTGTGCCTCCTGGGTGCGGGCAATCGCGACCCCGAAATCTACGCCGAGCCCGATCGGCTCGACATTATGCGCGAGAAAATCGAGCCGCTGTCCTTCGGCGGCGGCATCCATTTCTGTCTCGGCGCGCAACTGGCGCGGCTCGAAGGCGAGATCGCCATCGCGACCCTGCTGCGCCGCCTTCCCGGCCTCCAACTTGACGATATCGAGACGCCGGAATGGCGCCCGACCTTCGTGTTGCGCGGCCTTTTGCGCATGCCGGCCCATTGGTGACGATGACCGAATCGTGACAGACTCGGCCGGCTAACGACCGAGAGTGCCATGAGCGCTACCGCAACCGCCGCGCCGGTGTTCAACCCGCTGTCGCCCGAATTCATCCGCGACCCGTACCCGTTCTTCCGCAAATTGCGCGATTTCGATCCGCTGTGGCCGTCGCCGTTCGGCCGCGTCTCGACCCGGCATAAGGATGTCAGCCTCGTCTTGCGCGACAAGCGCTTCGGCAAGGATTTCATGGGCCGCGCGCGCAAGAATTACGGCGACAAGGCCGACACCGAGCCGGTGCTGCGCGTCATGCGCCACGCCATGCTGACCCAGGACCCGCCCGACCACACGCGGCTGCGCGGCCTCGTGGTCAAGGCCTTCACCGCGCGGCGCGTCGAGGAAATGCGGCCGCGAATCCAGGCCATCGTCGACGCCGCCATCGACCGGGTCGAAAAACAGGGCCACATGGACGTGATCGCCGATCTCGCTTTCCGCCTGCCGGTGGCGGTGATCTGCGACATGCTGGGCATTCCGGCCGATCATCAGGAGCGTTTCCTGACCGGCGCGCGCATGGCGGGCCGCGCCATCGAGCCGGTGCCGATGTCGCGCGCCGAACTCGACGCCGCCAATGAAGGGCAAAAAGAGATCGAGCGATATTTCCTCAATCTGTTCGAGCTGCGCCGCCGCGAGCCGGGCGACGATCTCACCACGCATCTTCTCCGCGCCGAGGAGGCGGGCAGCCAGCTCACGCCCGAGGAGCTGATCGCCAACATTCTCCTGCTGTTCGTCGCCGGGCATGAGACCACGGTGAATCTCATCGGCAACGGGCTGCTCGCGCTGTACCGCAACCCGGTGCAGCTCGCGAAGCTGCGCGCCAATCCGGGGCTGATGCCGAACGCGATCGAGGAATTCCTGCGCTACGATTCCTCGGTTCAGGTGACGTATCGCGTTGCATTCGAGGATGTGGACCTCAACGGCGCGCCGGTCAAAAAGGGCGAAGCGGTGATGTGTCTCCTCGGCGCGGCCAACCGCGACCCGGAGACCTACGCCGAGCCCGACGCGCTGGACATCACCCGGCCCAAGATCAACCCGCTGTCGTTCGGCGGCGGCATCCACCATTGCCTCGGCGCGCAACTGGCGCGCATCGAGGCCGAGGTGGCGCTGGCGACGCTATTGCGCCGCTTGCCCAATCTGCGGCTCGACAATTCCGACAATCCCGAGTGGCGCCCGACCTTCGTGCTGCGCGGCCTCAAAACGCTGCCGGCGAGCTGGTAGCGACTTAGCCCGCCGTCAGTACGAACCCCACGCGCGGGAAATGCTGATGAATCGTGCCCACGGCGGGATCGTCGCGGCGTATCACGATTTCATCAGCCGCCAGCGACAGTAATTCGCCGCTGATCGGATCGCGCCCGGAATCGTCCGCCGCGACCGTGACCTGGGAGCCGAGCGCCGGGCCGCTGCCGTCATGTACCGCTTTGACCGGCGACGGGGTCGCGGCCTTGGCGATGGCGAGCGCGTCTTTCGCATCCATTTCGGTCGGCGCGCCGTGGCCGACGGCTTTCATGCGGTCGGCCCAGGCCGAGACGAGCGGAAACTTGGCGAACAAATCCGGGCGCGGACGGCGCACGAACCAGACCATGTGATACAGCGCGACGTCGGCCGCCGACGGCTGATCCGCCAGCAGGAAGGCGCGGCCGCCCGAAAGATTCTCCTCGAGCCATTGCAGCTGCGCGCGATAGTCGGCGAGCAGGCGCGGTTCCGCGGCGCGGGTGCGCTCCGGGTCGAAGGTGCGGCCCGAGAATTTGGCGCGGTCGTCGCGGAAGGCTTGCGGCAACTGGTCGCCGGTCTTGGCGAAAGTGACGCCGACCGCGACGTTGAACAGGCTGCGCTCGGCCCACCACCCGATGCCGTCGGCGAGGCCGCGCGTGCCCGCGGGATAGAAGCTCGGGCTCGGGATGCGCCGCTCCAGCTCCCGCACGATGAGCTGCGTGTCGCAATAAATGTCGGCGCCGATCTGCATCACCGGCGTCTTGCGATAGCCGCCAGTCA
The DNA here is from genome assembly GCA_025451725.1 of Allostellaceae bacterium. Taxonomy (GTDB): domain Bacteria; phylum Pseudomonadota; class Alphaproteobacteria; order ATCC43930; family CGMCC-115725; genus JAATGI01. The sequence continues at coordinate 5,237 of JANWJX010000059.1, read as the reverse complement.
GCGGCATCAGGTCCGGTTTGGGCATGATCACGGGAATGATGACGCTGCGCCACGCCGCCCTTTTGATGCCGAGCGCGGTGCGGGCTTTTTCGGCGTAAGGCGACAGCGGATAATGATGCAGGATGATGTCGGCCATGAAGCTCCCCCTGTGGCTGGCGGCACCGTGGCGCGGCCAGCCCGCGATGGTCAAGGGCGGGAGTGCCTGATAGGCTTCGGGCAATAGGCTTGGCGGAGGAAGCGATGAGCACGATCAAGGTCGAAGACGTCGCCTATGTGCGCTTCAACGCGCCCGATCTCGACAAGATGGAGGAATTCCTCACCGAGTTCGGCCTGGTGCGCGCGGGGCGCACGGCGGACGCGCTCTATATGCGCGGCACCGGCCCCGAGCCCTACGCGCATGTCACGCACCAGGGCGAGCCGAAGTTCGTCGCGGTCGGGTTCCGCGCGAGTTCCGTCGCCGATCTCGAAAAACTGGCCAAGGCGGAAAATGCCACGGTCGACAATCTCGATGGGCCGGGCGGCGGCAAGATGGTCGCGGTCAAGGACCCCGACGGGCATCGGCTGGAGATCGTCGCCGAACGCGCGCCCGCGCCGGAGATCGCGGTGAGGCGCGAATTCCCGACCAACGATGCGTTCTTCTATCCGCGCCAGAACAATCCGAAGCGCGTCGGACAGGGCCCGTCGCATGTGAAGCGGCTCGGCCATCTCGTGCTCGGCGTCAGCAATTTCGCGCGCGCGCAGGAATGGTGGCAGTCGCGGCTTGGCGTCATCGCGTCGGACCAGTGGCCCGAGGAAAATCCGCGCGGCGCCTTCATGCGCTGCGACCGCGGCGCGATGCCGGTCGATCATCACACCGTCGGACTGGTCGAAGGCCGACCCCGTTTCGGTCATGCCGCGTTCGAAGTGGTCGACCTCGACGACCTGATGCGCGGCAAGGAATATCTCGCCGCGAAATCGCGCAAGCATGAATGGGGCGTCGGCCGCCACTATCTCGGCAGCCAGATTTTCGACTACTGGGCCGATCCGTGGGGTCATACGGTCGAGCACTGGACCGACGGCGATCTCATGGATGCCGCCTGGGGCACGCGCAAGGTCTCGCCCGAGATCGTGCGCGCGGTGCAATGGGGCATGGAGGCGCCGTTCCGGGGCTAGGCATGGCACGCGCGCGCGCCAGCCTGTTCTCGCCGCTCCACGTCGCCGCGCTGGCGACGGGGGCCAAATCGTTTCGCGATAATCCGGTCATCGGCAGCGCGCGGCTCAATCGTCGCGGCCTTCATGTCGCGCGCATGCTTCTCGCCGCCCGTATGGCGGAAACGCGCCGCGCCCGGCTCGCCGATCTCATCTCAGCCGAGGATGGCGCCGCCTTCGCCCGCGATGGTTTTATCGAAAAGCGCGGCTTCCTCTCCGACGATCTGTTCGCGGCGTTGCGCAACGAGGCGATGAGCCGTGCCGCGCCGGCGCGGGACATGGTGCAGGGCGACACGGTGACGCGGCGCATCGCGCTCGACCGCGCGCTGCTGCGCGACCGGCCGGCGCTGCGCGCGCTGGCCGAGAGTCCCGAATGGCTCGGCCTCATCCGCTATGTCGGCGCGTCGTCGCTCGAGCCGCTGACCTATATCCAGACGATCTTTTCGCGCATCCGGCCGGGCGCGCCCGACCCGCAGACGCGGCTGCATGCCGACACATTCCATTCCTCGGTGAAGGCCTGGCTGTTCCTGACCGATGTGGCCGAGGATGGCGGGCCGCTGACCTATGTGCCGGGCTCGCACACTCTGACGCCGCGCCGCCTCGCTTGGGAAAAACGCGCCTCGATCCGCGCCGCCGCCAGCGACGATTACCAATCGTCGCGCGGCTCGCCGCGGATTTCGCCCGAGGAGCTAGGCCATCTCGGCTATGGCGCGCCCCATGTCTTCGCGGTGCCGGCGAACACGCTGGTGGTCGCCGACACGCTCGGCTTCCATGCGCGCGGGCCGAGCGCGCGTCCGACCGCGCGCGTCGAGATTTTTGCCTATGGCAGGCGCAATCCGTTCCTGCCCTGGCTCGGTTTCGACCCCGCGCGCCTGCCGCTGGTGCGGGGCGCGGCGGTGCCGCTGTTCTGGCAAGCGAGCGACGCGGCCGAGCGGATTGGACTGAGCCGGAATCCGTGGCGCCCGGCCGGCATGGTGCGGCCCGATACCCCTCCGAGGACGACATGAAGAAAATCAAGATACTTTATAGGACCGGGCGCACGGTGACGATCAGCGTCCGCGATTTTGAGGCGCTGTTGCTCGCCGCCGCGCCGAAAAAATCGTCGCCGCGCCTGAGCGTGTTCCGCGTCGCTGAAACAAAACGGATGCGCACCGGTGTCAGCCCGATCCGCATCCTGCGCGAACGGCGCGGCCTCAGCCAGCGCGCGGTGGCCGATGCCGCCGGTATCAGCGCGAGTTACCTTACCGAGATCGAAATCGGCGCCAAGCCCGGCAGCGTCGCGGCGCTGCGCAAAGTCGCCGAGGTGCTGGGCGTACCAATCGAATCGCTGCTGCCGCCCGCGTAATGCGCGATCTCAATGAGCTGCCGTCGATTCGCGGTGGCGTGTGCGGTGAACGAACAGAAGTTCGCGATCGACCTTGGCGCGCGGCGCGGGCGGCGGTGGCAGTTCGTAACTGACCGGCCGCCGGTGATCGGCGAGCAGCAGCGCCGGATCGTAGACACTGTTGAACTTGAACAGGCTCCTGGCGAAGTTGGTCTGGCCGCGCATCAACAGCTTGGCGGTGATGCGGCCGGCGTCGCCCAGCGTGCGCCAGCTCAGATGCTTCTGCGCCAGCACGCGCTGCGTCGTCACCAGCTCGTCATAGAATCTGTCGAGCGGCAGTTTCGTCGGCAGCACGCAATGCTGAATGTCGAACAGGCGGTAATCGCGGGTCGCGAGTCGCCGCCTTTCGGTGTGCCAGGTCTCGGTGCCGGGATAGGGTGTGTTGACGCTGAGATTGACGACTTCCGGGACACCCATGCACCATTCGCGCACCACCGCGAAACGGTGCTCGTCCCAGTCGGGGTCGGCGATGATGTTGATCGCGACGTCGATACCGAGCGAACGCGCGAATTCCAGCGCCTCGAAATTCTCGCCGAGCGAGGTGCGCTTGCGGAATTTCTGCAAACCCTCCGCGTCGATCGCTTCGAGGCCGAGGAAAATATATTTGAGGCCGATGCCGCGCCAGAACTTGAACACATCCTTGTTGCGCAACAGCACGTCGCCGCGCGTCTCGAGATAATATTTCTTTTGGATGCCGCGACGCGCGATGCCTTCGCCGATCGCCATGCCGTGTTCTTCGTGAATGAACGACACGTCGTCGACGATGAACACGCCCGGCTCGCGGATCGCCGCCAGCTCCTCGACCACGGACTCGGGGCGGCGCAAGCGGTAGGAGCGGCCGTAAAATGTCCAGGCGCTGCAAAACGCGCAATCCCACGGACAGCCGCGGGAAAACTCGATCGAGGCGCAGGGATCGAGCACGCCGATGAAATATTTGCGGCGGTGGCGCAGCAAGTCGCGCGCCGGTGTCAGCGCGTCGAGATCCTCGACGAAGCCCGGCGCCGGCCCCTCGCCGGCGACCGTGGCCGCACCCGGAACTTTCGCGATGTCGCCGCCGCTTTCCACCGTCGCGAGCAATTTCGGCATTCCCGCCTCGCCCTCGCCTTTGAGGACGCAGTCGATGGCGCCGCCGCCATGCTCCAGGATCGCCTGCGCGGTAAACGATGCGCTGTGGCCGCCGACTAGGATGAAACAATGGGGCAGGACGCGCTTGGTCGCCTTCGCCAGATCGACGATCTCCGGCACGTTGGCGAGGTAGTTGCAGGAAAAGGCGATTACATCCGGCCGCCAGCGCGCGACCATCGCGTGATAGGCGGCGTGATCCTCGACTTGGAGGTCGATGAGGCGCGTCTCGTGCCCGGCGGCGCGCGCCGCCGCCGCCACCAGCTCCAGCCCCAGCGGTTCGAGCCGCAGAAACACCTTGGTGTACATCAGCGGCCCGGGATGAACGCCGAGAAATTTCATGGCCGACTCCCTCGCGACTCACCCCCTAAACAGGCGGGCGGGCGATTCGGCGTCAGCTATTCCACGACGATTTTCGGCGGGGCGAGGGGTTCGGCGCCGAGCTGGCTGGCAACTTGCGCCGCCATCGCGCGGAAAATCTCGGCGTATTTGCTTTGCGGCGCCGAGGCGACGATGGGCGTGCCGCCGTCCGAGGTCTCGCGGATCGCAAGATCGAGCGGCACTTCGCCGAGGAACGGAACGCCGAGCTTCTCGGCTTCGTGGCGCGCGCCGCCATGGGCGAAAATGTCGGTACGCTCGCCGCAATGGGGGCAGAGGAAATAACTCATATTCTCGACGATTCCGAGAATCGGCACTTCCACCTTACGGAACATGGCGATGCCCTTGCGCGCGTCGAGCAGCGCCAGATCCTGCGGCGTCGAGACGATGACCGCGCCGGCGAGCGGCACTTGCTGCGCCATGGTGAGCTGGGCGTCGCCGGTGCCGGGCGGCATGTCGACGATCATCACGTCGAGCGCGCCCCAATTCACGTCGCGCAGCATCTGTTGCAGCGCGCTCATCACCATCGGGCCGCGCCAGATCATCGCCTGGTCCTCGTTCACGAGGAACCCGATCGACATGGTCTTGATGCCGAACGCCTCCATCGGCTCGAGAATCTTGCCGTCCTTGGTGTGGGGCCGGCCCTTGAGGCCAAGAAGGCGCGGCTGCGACGGGCCGTAAATATCGGCGTCGAGCAATCCCACTTTCAGCCCGTTGGCGGCGAGCGCGAGGGCGAGATTGACCGCGACGGTAGACTTGCCGACGCCGCCCTTGCCCGACGCGACCGCGACGATCGAGCGCACCTCCGGCACCAGCGGTTTCTGCGGCGCATGACGATGGCCGGCATGCGGGCCTTGTTGTTGCGCCGCCGCCGGGCGCGCCGCCTGCTTGTGTGCGGTCAGCACCACCGAGGCCGAGAGCACCCCGTCGAGATCGGCGACGGCCTTTTCCGCCGCTTTGCGCAACGGTTCGAGGCGCGGGCCGCGCTCCGGCTCGACCTCGATGGCGAAACCGACATGGCCTTCGCGGATCTGGACGCCCGACACCATGCCGAGGCTGACAATGTCGTTGCCGCGCTCGGGATCTTTCACCTGGCGCAACGCCGCGAGAATCCGTTCCTGGGTCACGTCCGTCATAAAGCTGAAAGCCTCGCAACCTTGACAAG
>JANWJX010000058.1 GCA_025451725.1 Allostellaceae bacterium | reverse complement strand
GGCGCTCCGTTCAGGCGCCCGCGATCGGCTCTTCCAGCGGCTCTTTTCCGGCGGCGTGCGTTGCCGCCCGGTACGCGAACACCATGCCGGGCCCGAGCGTCGTGCCCGGTCCCGGATACGACCCGCGCATCATCGACGCCATGTCGTTGCCGCAGGCATAGAGGCCGGCGATCGGCTGGCCGGCCTGGTCGAGCACACGCGCGTTTGCGTCCGTGGACAGCCCGGTCGAGACCGCGATATCGGCGGGCCAGATTTCCATGCCGTAATAGGGCGCCGTGGCGATCGGGCCGATGCACGGGTTGGGCTTGTGCGCATCGTCGCCGTTGAAGCGGTTCAGCTCGGTCTCGCCCTTGCCGAAATCGGTGTCGATGCCGGTTTGCGCGAACCCGTTGTGGCGCGCGACCGTGCGGCGCAGCGCCTCTCCGTCGATGCCGAACGCCGCGGCGAGGCTCTCCAGCGTTTCGGCGCGTTTGAGGTATCCGGCTTGCAGCAGACGCGACAGATTCCCGGCGCCCGGATAGACGAGACCCAGCCCGTATTTTTTGATGAAGGCCGCGTCGCAGATCAGATAACACGGAATCGACGGCGCGCTCGCGTTGGCGTCGAACATGCCTTCGACAAAGTCGTGATACGACACCGCTTCGTTGACGAAGCGCTCGCCGCGCGCGTTGACGGCGATCAGGCCCGGCTTGGCGCGATCGAGCAGCAGATGCGGGTAGAGCCCCTTGCTGCCGTCGGCGCGCGGCGTGACCGAAGCCGGCGTCCACAATCCGCTGCGGCGATGTTCCTGCGGCGCGATGCGCGCGCCGAGTTTTTCGCCGATGGCGACGCCGTCGCCCTGGTTGAACTCGCTCGCCATCGAATGCACCGGCGTCGGCTGCGCCATGAAGGCCTTCCGATAGCCCGCGTTGTGGCCGTAGCCGCCGGTCGCCAGCACCACGCCCTTGCGGGCCTTGACGCAAATCTCGCTGTCCGCGGCTGCGATCGTCGCGCCGGCGACGCGCCCGTCACGGCAGTCGATCGCGGCGATCGATGTGTTGAAAAGAATTTCAATGCCGCGCTGCCTCAGGCTGTAGAACAGCCGGGCGGTAAGCGCATTGCCCATGGTCAGGCGCGTGCCGCGCGGATAGCGCAGCCGGTCGAGCGCGTAGCGCGCGAGCAGCTTGGCCGCGTGCGCGAAATTCGCCAGTGATTTGAAACGGCCGAGCAGCGGCGGGATGTCGGCCTTGGCGATCATCATGCCGCCGAACAGCATGTATTCGGGGATCGGCGGCCGCAGCTTTGCGAAATCCGCGCCCAGGAGCCGGCCGTCGAACGGCTCCGGAATGATCGCGCGGCCCGCGACCGCAGCGCCCTTCATATTGCTGCGATAGTCCGGATGCCGCCCGCACGGCAGGAATTTCAGCGCGCTGTTGCGTTCCAGCCAATCGATCGCGGCCGGCCCGGTTTTCAGAAACGCCGTGCGCAGCTCGCGGCCCGACGTGTTGCCAACCAGCGCGTCCAGATAGGTTTCGGCCTGTGCGGCGCTGTCGGAAAAACCCGCGTCGCGGCTCTGATGATTGCCGGGAATCCACAGCGTGCCGGCCGAGGTCGATCCGGTGCCGCCCACCTGTCCGGATTTCTCGCAGACGAGCACCGAAAGCCCCTGCAGGCTCGCCACCAGCGCCGCCGTCATGCCGGCCGGCCCGGCGCCCGCCACCAGGAGATCGACCTCGCGTTGTTGAGTCATTTTGCTGCCGCCACCCTGTGCTGATCCGTGACGCAGGCGACTGTCGCGCCTTCAGGGCCGATTTTCCATCCCGGCGTTCGGTATCAGCGGGCAATCTTCGGCAGTGATGCGCGGATGCGCTGCGAAAATTCCGGCTCCGGCGAACTGTCGGCCGCCTCTGCGTCCGCGTTGATCAGGGAGCGCCGCCGCAGTGTGTCGAACGGCAGCGTCGTGTCGAGGCGCCCCGAGGAATAAAGGTAGCTGTCAATCAGGCCGTTGAAGAGATGGCGGACGTCGAATCGCCCCTGCCGCCCGGCGGCGTTCGCGTAGCGGATGATATTGATGGTGCAGCTGTTGGTCAGCAAATTGTAGAACTCCGGCCGGGCGGCGAGTTCGTTGATCCGCGCCAGATAGACAAGGAACAGCCGGCGCGCGTCCCCGGGCGACGTGTTGAGCCGATAGAGGTAGACGGGCTCGTGGCGGTGGATGGCGCGCACACCCACCAGGTCGCGCTCCTCGCCGACCACGTAGATCAGTTCGAATTGCTTGAACATGGAGGCGATCGGTTCGAAACCGCGGCCGACTTCCGGCCGCGTCTCGATCGAGATGCTCAATGGCGCGGCGTTATCGAAGATGAAACTCACGAACGTGTGCGCCACCGGTCCTTCCAAAAAGTAGGACACGAAGAAGTCCAAGCCGATCAGATGTGAGAGATCGACCTCGCGTTGTTCATAATGCACCGTGAAATCGTTGCGGCTGCGGTAGTCGAAGTTGCGCACGCCCGTTATGCGCACATGATCGCCGTCGATGAACGCGCGCGGCATGACGGCCACCTCCGGGCGCCAGTTCCGATTGGGCGAGGGAGCGATGGTGAACCACCAGGCGACGATGCCGAGCACCACCGCGCTTGCCACGACCGGCATGCGCCGCCGGCGCGACAGCCAGAAAGCCCAGATCGCGAATGCCGCGAATGCGACCGCCAGTCCCAACCGCAGCGCCGGCCATGCCAGATTCGAAAAATAGATGGCGAGCGTCGCCCACGCGATGACGAGCATCTGGACCAGAAAGGTCAGTCCTGCAAACAGCCACCGGAGCAACGTCGGCATGAGTCCGCTATATCAAAAGAGCGGACTTTGTCGATGAAAAATGCGGTGAGGCGATTTCGGCGCGCTCGTGCTCAATCGTCATTCCGGATTGCGGCGAAGCGGCAAGTCCGGAATGATGGACCTATCGCGCAAAGCTGCGCTTGGTGATGTCGTCGAACGAATAAGGACATGTCGCCGGAAACGTCGCCTCGTCCAGCCCGGTCTCCTTTGCCGCCTCGATACGCGCGCGGCGATAGGCGCGCGCGATCGCCTCGTTGATGCGCGGCTTCAGGCCGGGATTGTCCGCAAGCACATCGACAATTTCCAAACGCTGCTCCTCGATCGAGAGCACCCAAGACCGTGAGCGCAACGGCGGCTGGTGATCCCATTTCAGCATGTGCAGCATCGCCACGCGCAACGCGCTGACGAGCTTGTTGAATTGCTCGCGGCCCAAAGACTCGATCTCCTCGGCGAGATTGTCGCGGTCGAGCGCGTCATGGCGGCCCTCACGAAGCAGCCGCGCCTGCTCGATCGACCAGGAATAAAAGTCGCGCTCGTATTCGGCGCGGACCGGCTCGTCTCCCGGCGCGAGATCGGCGTGGAATTCCTTGGACTGTTCGGCCATGACATTGCCTCTGGCGGGACCATAGCAGATTTGGCGGGATAAATCCCGGTCTCGGAAACGTTTCCCGGGCGCAGCGCAGCACGAAGCGGTGCGCTGCAGACCCGCGATCGTTACACACGCTGAGCCTACCCAGGTCCCGGATCAGCGGCGCACCGCTTCGCGCTGCACCGCATCCGGGAAACGCGGCGAGACTCTAATCCGCTGCCTTCCCGAACCCCGCGCGCGTCAGGCGCACGATGGCCTGGTCGAGCGCGGCGAGGAAGGCCGAGCGGTCGCGCGGCGCGAACGGCTTCGGACCGCCGGTGATCTCGCCGGCCGAGCGCAGCGAGTCCAAGAGGTTGCGCGTCGCCAAGGTCATGCCGATCGAATCCGCGGTGAAGCGCTTGCCGTTCGGCGCGATGACCTCGGCGCCCGCCTTGAAGGCGCGGCTCGCCAGCGGCACGTCCGCGGTGATGACGATATCGCCCGTGCGGGCGCGCTCGGCGATCCAGTTGTCGGCCTCGTCCATGCCGGAGCCGACGACGACGCGCTCGACCAGATCTCCCATGTCGCGCGGCACCGCGATCGGCGCGTTGCTGACGACGAACACCTTCAGCGCCGTGCCCTTGCCCGCATGGCGCTCGGCGACGCGATACACCTCCTGCTTCACCGGACAGGCATCGGCGTCGATGTAGAGGGTGATCATCGCCACAGCTTACTTTCCGCGTTCCCCGACCCGTCATGGCCGGGCTTGTCCGGGCCATCCACGCCTTGCTTTAATCGAGTCCATGAGAGGCGGCTGGGTTTATTTCATGACCAATCGTCGCGACGGCATTCTGTATGTCGGCGTCACGAGCAACTTGCCACGGCGCGCTTATGAGCATCGGGAAGGACTGATTGGGGGATTTACAAAACACCACGGCCTGAAACGCTTGGTTTATGCAGAACACTTTGACGACATTCGTTACGCGATTCAGCGCGAAAAAACGATCAAACATTGGCCCCGCGCCTGGAAGGTCCGCCTTATTCACGCGATGAACCCGGAATGGGATGATTTGTACGACACGCTTATTTGATGGCTGAGCTGCCACATGACGAGGGAGGAGGCAATGGCGAACAACAAGCCGTCATGCCCGCGCTTGTCGCGGGCATCCACGTCTTAAAGGCCCAGCCACCGCAAAGACGTGGATGGCCGGAACAAGTCCGGCCATGACGAGGGAGGAAGCAATGGCGAACAACAAGCCGTCATGCCCGCGCTTGTCGCGGGCATCCACGTCTTAAAGGCCGAGCCGCCACAAAGACGTGGATGGTTGGAACAAGTTCGGCCATGACGTTCTCGGAGCGACCGGGGTTTGGCGCACGACGCCCTTTGCCCCTGAGCATGATTGCCCGATGATTAGCCCCTCACACCCGCTCCACAAAACTATCCACCACGCGCTTCTCGCCGGCCCGGTCGAACTGGATCGTCAGCTTGTTGCCGTCGATGGCGGTGACGTTGCCGTTGCCGAATTTCTGGTGGAAGACGCGATCGCCGAGCGTGAAGGCCGAGGTGGTGCCGGTGGATTTGGCGATGAGTTCGCCTTCGATGGTGAGGGGGATGCGGGGCTTGGGACTGCGCTCGTCCCGGGCGCGCCAAGGGGAGGGTGAAGAAGTGTCGTCGTCCGCGCCATGGCTTGAGCGCTGGCCACCCTCTCCGGATCGGGCTTCCGCCTTCGCTCTGCGGGCTTCGGCGGACAAGTCCTCTGGTCGACCTCTCCCCACTGGAGAGAGGCCGTCTAACGGCCGAACGTTCTCGCCCGCTTCGTAAGCGTCGTCGTCTTCCTCAAAGCCGCCGCGGCCGCGCTTCGCTTGCGCGCGCTGCCAGCCCGGCGTGTTGTAGCTTGAGCCGAACGAGGTGGCGCTGTCGAAGCGCGAGGCGCCGTAGCCCGCATAGCCGCCGAAGCCTGGGCCGGCCTGCGACTCGGTGACCTCGACATTGGCTTCCGGCAGCTCGTCGAGAAAGCGCGACGGAATGTTGGTCTGCCACAGGCCGTGCATGCGCCGGTTGGTGGCGAAATAGATCTTGGCGCGGCGTTTCGCGCGGGTGATGCCGACATGCCCGAGCCGGCGCTCTTCCTCGAGGCCGGCGCGGCCCTGATCGTCGAGCGCGCGCTGGTTGGGAAACACGCCTTCCTCCCAGCCGGGCAGGAACACGGTGTCGAATTCGAGCCCCTTGGCCGCATGCAGCGTCATGATGTTGACGGCGTCGGCGTCGGCGCCTTTCTCGTTGTCCATCACCAGCGAGATGTGTTCGAGAAAGCCGGCCAAGTTCTCGAACTCGTCCATCGAGCGAATGAGTTCTTTCAGGTTTTCCAGCCGGCCGGCGGCGTCGGCGGAGCGGTCCTTCTGCCACATCTCGGTGTAGCCGCTCTCGTCGAGGATGATTTCGGCCAACTCGGTGTGCGGCAGCGCATCGCGCTGCTTGCGCCAGCGCTCGAACGAGTCGAGCACGCCACGCAAGCTCCCGCGCGGCTTCGGTTTCAGCTCGTCGGTCTCCACCATGGCGCGCGCCGCCACGGTCAGCGGTACGCGGCGCTTGCGCGCATGATCGTGCAGGAGCTGCACGGTGGCGTCGCCCAGCCCGCGCTTGGGCACATTGACGATGCGCTCGAAGGCGAGATCGTCGGCCGGCGAATTGACGACGCGCAAATAGGCCAGCGCGTCGCGGATTTCGGCGCGCTCGTAGAATCGCGGGCCGCCGATGACGCGGTAGTTCAGGCCGAGCGTGACGAAGCGGTCCTCGAATTCGCGCATCTGGAACGAGGCGCGGACGAGAATCGCGATGTCGTTGAGGGCGGGACCTTCTCGTTGCAGCTGCTCGATCTCCTCGCCGATGGCGCGGGCCTCCTCCTCGGAATCCCAGGCGCCGGTGACGGAGACCTTTTCGCCGAGCTCGTCGTCGGTGCGCAGCGTCTTGCCGAGCCGGCCTTCGTTATGGGCGATCAGGTGCGAGGCGGCGGCCAGGATGTGGCCGGTGGAGCGGTAGTTGCGCTCCAGCCGGATCACGGTGGCGCCGGGGAAGTCGTGCTCGAAGCGCAGGATGTTGTCGACCTCGGCGCCGCGCCAGCCGTAGATCGACTGGTCGTCGTCGCCGACGCAGCAGATG
>JANWJX010000057.1 GCA_025451725.1 Allostellaceae bacterium | reverse complement strand
TTCGTTTTGCAAAAAATTTCTACGCGTCGGATTTTACCCCGGCCTGACCCTGCCCTGCCTTTATATAACGCGCTTAGCGGTAAATTTCAAGTATTTTACGTTGATGGTCTTTTTCAGACCGGCGCAAGTGTCACCGGCTCCGTCAGGCGCCAATCGATAAAGCCGCCGCCTTCATGGCGGACTACCGCACCGTGAGCCGCGCAAAAATTCAGCAATTCGGTGTTACACCGGTGCTCGCCGTGGTGAATTTCGCAATTGAGATGAAAATAAATCCGGCCCGGATAACGAAGCTGATTGTCGATCAGGTCCGCAAGCAGGTAGTGCCATTGCGCCAAGGTCCAATACCGATCGAACGCATGAGGCGGCTTGCGCAGGTCGTTTTCGAGCGGGCCACGCCACTTCCACCCGATTATGTTGAACATCGTCGATTCAGCGACGACGAGGTCGAACTTTCTGTCGAAATCGGGAAGCCGCGCGTCCGGTTCGACGCGAGCGATCCGCCGGGATACGCCCATCGCGGCGGCAATTTCTTCAAGCAATGGCGCTTCGACGTCGATCGCGGTCGCATCATGTCCGAAGCTGGTGCATACGAACGCGAAATGTCCGGCCCCCGCGCCGATATCCAGAATAGCCAGCGGTGGCACGCCGATCAGCCCGAGATGTTCCGCGACGTCGAGATTGTGGTCGATGAAATAGCCGCAATCGAGATATTTGAACCAGCCCTGCGGAATGTCGCGCGCGATCAGATTGGCGTCGCGCTCGCGAATCAGGGCTAGGCTCGGCTCGGATACCGCTTTCAACAACCCCGTCAGCAAATTCCGCCGGCGCTCGATGGCGGGCGTTGGAACATTCATATCCGCGAGCTGGCGCAGACGTTCGTCGAGGCTCTTGAGCGGCGCGATATCGGCGAAAAACATCCCTAGGCGCGGAGCATCGCGCGGGCTTTTGCCGCGTCGTCGTGCATCGCCGCGATCAATTCGTCGGCGCCGCCGAACTTCATATCGGGCCGGATGAAATCGACCAGCGCCACGCGCAGATGCCGGCCGTAAAGATCGCCGGAAAAATCGAAGATGTTGGTTTCGAGCCGCCAGTCCTGTCCGGCGAAGGTCGGACGGTTGCCGAAATTGGCGACGCCGTCATACCAGCGCACCGCACCGTCTTTTTGCGTCACGCCCGCGCGCACCGCATAAACGCCCGGCGCGGGATGGAGATAATTCGCGATCGGCAGGTTCGCCGTCGGAAAGCCGAGTTCGCGGCCGCGCTTGTCGCCTTGCGCGACGCGGCCTTCGATCTCCCAATCCCGGCCGAGCAGCTCCGCCGCCGCGCGCGGCCGGCCTTGCGCCAAATGTTCGCGAATACGGCTCGCCGAGGCATGCTTGCCGCCGGAGTCGCTCTCCGGCACGAGCACGGTAACGCCGAAACCGAGCTTCGCGGCCATGTCGCGCAGGAGCGCGGGATTGCCGGCCCTGCCCTTGCCGAAGGTGAAATCCTGGCCGACCACGACGTGCCCCGCGCCGAGCTTCGCGACCAGGAGGCCGGCGACGAAATCCTCGGCGGTGCGGGCGGCGAACGCGCGGTCGAAGCGCAGCGTGAACAGGAGATCGACGCCGGCCTCTTCGATCAGCCGGGTCTTCGGACGGAACGGCGTCAGGCGGAACGGCGGCGCGTTCGGCGCGAACACGCTGCGCGGATGCGGCTCGAAGGTCAGGATGGCAAGCGGCGCGCGCTTGCCGTCGGCGATGCGCCGCGCTTCGGCAATCACCGCGCGGTGGCCGAGATGCATCCCGTCGAAATTTCCGATCGCGATCGCCGCCCCCTTGGGCACGCCGGCATCCGCGTGACGAAACAGTTGCATGGTGCGCGAGGTTCTACCCGCGTTTCGGCACCATCACCAGCGCTTCGCCCTCGATGGTGACGCGGTCGCCGACGCGGCAGACCGTCTTCAGCACCGCGCGCGATTTTTCCGGGCGCAATTCCGACACCGTCGCCTCGGTGACGACGACATCGCCGATTTTCACCGGCGAGAGAAACTTGAGGCTTTGCGACAGGTAGATCGTGCCATGGCCCGGGAGCCGGCTGCCGATCACCGCCGAGATAAACGTCGCGCCCAGCATGCCCTGGGCGATCCGCCCGCCGAACCGCGTCTTGCGGGCATACTCCTCGTCCAGATGAACGGGGTTGTCATCGCCGGACAATGCGGTGAACTGCCGGATAAGGGCATCGTCCACCGTCCGCTCCATCCGGGCGGACTGGCCGACGGCCAAATCCTCGAAAAAATACCCGGGCTTAACCCCGGCACTCGCGCCACTATCCGGCATCCGACCTGCTCCGACCCGTTTGAAAGCGGTGCACCATAACCCCAATGCTGCACTGCAACAAGTTCGCCGGATGCGACTCGTCGGCCGGTTTCGGCGTAATATCCCGGCATGACCCCCGACCATCCGACCTTGCCCCGCCCGCGGCCGCGGCCTGGCTCAAGCCTGTCGGTCAAGCTGCTGCTGCTCACGGTGGCATTCTTCATGCTCAGCGAGGTGCTGATCCTGGTGCCGTCGGTGGCAATGTTCCGGCGCGACTATCTACGGATGATCCTGGGCGAGGCCCATCTCGCGGCGCTTGCGCTCGAGGCGACGCCGAACAACATGGTCAGCCCGGACCTGGCGAAAAAATTGCTGCAACGCGTCGGCGCCCACGGGATCGTGCTGCACCGACCCGACAACACCACGCTGATGCTGGACGCGCCGATGCCGCCCAAGGTCGACGCCACCTACGATTTGCGCAACGTCATGCTGCCGATGTTGATCGCCGACGCCGCCAAGACGCTGGTGCGGGGCGACAACCGCGTGCTGCGCGTGCTCGACGTGTCGCCCAAGGAAAAGGGCGTGGTGGTCGAGGCGCTGCTCGACGAAGCGCCGATCCGCCAAGCGCTATTCAACATCGCCGAGCGCGTTCTTTCCGTTTCGATGATTACGTCGCTGATCGCATCGGTTCTGCTCTATTTCAGCCTCCAATGGCTCGTGGTGCGACGGATGCGGCGCCTGACGCAGAGCATGATTTCGTTCCGCGATAATCCAGAGGATGCGGCAATCATTGCGCCCTCACGCGCCGGCGACGAGATCGGCCTCGCGCAGCGCGAGCTGGCGCGAATGCAGAAGACGGTGCTCGGCGCGTTGCGGCAGAACGAGCGGCTGGTCGCGCTCGGCACCACCGTCACCAAGGTCAGTCATGACCTCAAGAACATGCTCAGCACCGTGCGTCTGATGTCGGACGGGCTGGCGGGGATCGAAGTCCCGGAAGTGAAGCGCGTCATGCCCGGCCTGATGGCGGCGATCGACCGCGCCGTTGCCCTGTGCGTCGGCACGCTCGGCTACACGCGTGAAGGCGCGGCGCCGCTCAACCTTCGGGATTTTCCGTTGCAATCGCTGGTGAAGGAACTGACGCCGGTGATCGAAAACGGCGTGCAGGGCGATCCGCACAAGCTGATCGACCAGGTGCCGGCCGACCTCGCCGTTCGTGCCGACCGGGACCAGCTGTTCCGCGTGCTGCTCAATCTCGCGCGCAACGCGGTCGAATCAGGCGCGAACTGCATCACCATTTCGGCCCATAACGGCAACAACCGCGTGGTGATCGACGTCGCCGACGACGGACCGGGCCTCCCCCCGAAAGCGAGGGACAATTTGTTCCGCCCGTTCGCCGGCTCGGCGCGGCCCGGCGGCATGGGGCTCGGACTCGCCATCGCGCGCGAGATCGTGCGCGCGCATGGCGGCGACATCGCCCTCGGCCATAGCGGCGCCAAGGGCACGCTGTTTCAGCTTAGCTTGCCGGCTTAGTTCAGCCCGCGCTCGAGTAAGTAGGAACTAACCGCAGCTTGCTTCGAGCGCCGGTTCCTTGCCGACCGGCGGGGCGTTGCGGCGACGCATCAAATTGTTGCCCGCCATGCCGACCGCCATTGCGACGACGAACAGGATGACGGCGGGCGCGCCGGTCGACAGATCGGCGATCGCCGGCCCTGGGCAGAAACCGATCAAGCCCCAACCGAGCCCAAACAGTATCGCGCCAACGACGAGCGGCGCGTCGATATCGTGTTTGGTCGGCCACAGCGCGCGCGCCTCGAACAAGGGCGCCGCTTGCCGCCGCGCCAGCACGAAGCCGACGAACGTCACGACCAGCGCCGCCGCCATCACCACCGCGAGGCTCGGATCCCACGCGCCGGTGATGTCGAGGAAGCCCTGGACCTTCTGCGTCTCGGTCATGCCCGAGATCAACAGGCCGGCGCCGAAGATCAGTCCGCATACCAAAGCGGAAACAATGCGGCTCATAGCGCGCCTCCCCAGACATGCCGGACGAGATAGACGACGATCATCGCCGTCACCATGAAGATCACGGTCGCCGCGATCGACCGCACCGAAAAGCGCGCGATGCCGCAGACGCCGTGGCCGCTGGTGCAGCCGCCGCTCCATCGCGTGCCGAATCCGACCAGGAGGCCGCCGATAATGACCACGCCCCAGCTTGCGGGCATGACGGGATGTGGCAGACCGTAGCCGCCGAGATGCAGCAGCAGGGGCGCCGCAACCAGCCCGACCAGGAACGCGATCTCCCAGCGCCATTCGCCGCGCTGGAACACCATGAAATTGCCCAGGATTCCGCTGATTCCGGCCTGCCGGCCGTTGAGCAGCATCAGCAGCGCGACCGACAATCCGATCAGCGCGCCACCAATTGCCGCCGAAATTGGTGTGAATGAGGCCATTACTACCTCCGGGTTACGTTATTTGGCGCGGATTATCCGGAGTTCGGCGGGGAGGGTCAATCGCGTCGCGCGCGTCACCGGCGGCTTGCGCGCCTGGATGGCGTCGACCGCCTTAAGAATCGTCTCCCAGGCTTCCTGGGAGCGCCAATCGCCCGAGCGCCGGCATTCGTCAATCCGCCGCGCAGCCTGCACAACGGCGCGGTGTTGATAACGGCTGACGAGATCGTTCGCCGCTTGCCAGATGTCGAGCTCGAAAACCATTGCCTGAATCCACGTCGCCAGATGCACGCGGACTCAATCACGCCGCGACGCGCGCGTT
The DNA here is from genome assembly GCA_025451725.1 of Allostellaceae bacterium. Lineage (GTDB taxonomy): Bacteria > Pseudomonadota > Alphaproteobacteria > ATCC43930 > CGMCC-115725 > JAATGI01. The sequence goes on along the minus strand of JANWJX010000057.1, from coordinate 15,009 downwards.
CATCGTCGAACGGTAAATTCTCACAGCTATTCGGGGGTACGCCGGAAGGATCAATCGAGCGCGAGCAACTGCGCCTTGAGATAGGCGCTTTCGGGCAGAAACGGATGCACCGGATGATCGGCGGCGGCGCCCGACGTCAGCAGAATACGGCCGTTGCGTCCGGCATCGTGGAGGCCGCGACGTACTGAATCGGCGAAGTCTCCCGCCTCGACATTGTGCGAGCATGACGCGATGAACAAAAAGCCGCCGGGCGCGACGCGCGCGGCGGCGAGGCGCGCAAGCTTGCGATAGCCGCGCAACCCGGCGCCCAGATCCTTGCGCGATTTCACGAAGGCGGGCGGGTCGGCGATGACGATGTCGAATTGTTCCGCGGCGAGGCTTTCGAGTTTCTCGAACACTTCCGCGCGTTCGAACCGGCACGACGTGACGCCATTTAGTTCCGCCGCTTGGCGCGCCAATGCCAATGCCGGCTCCGATCGGTCGACGGCAACGACTTCCCGCGCGCCCGCGCCCGCCGCCGCGATGGCGAAACCGCCGGTGAAGCAAAAAAGATCGAGCACGCGCATGCCTCGCGCCAGCGCGGCGACGACGCGGCGATTGTCGCGCTGATCGTAGAACCAGCCGGTCTTCTGTCCGCCGACCGGGTCGGCGACGAAACGCGCACCGTTTTCCTCGACCGCGATCGGTACGCTGAGATCGCCGACGACGCGTTGTTCCGTCGGCAGGCCCTCGAGCGCGCGCGACGCGCTGTCGTTGCGCAACACGATGGCGCGCGGCCGCAGCACCTCCTGACACGCGGCAAGAAACTCGCTTTCCATTCGGTCAATCCCGGCGGTGTTGATCTCGGCGACGAGCACGTCGTCGAACCGGTCGACCACGATTCCCGGCAAACCATCCGCCTCGGCATGGATCAGGCGATAGAATGGGCGGTCGTAAAGCCGTTCGCGCAGTCGCAGCGCTGTGTTGAGGCGCGCGGCGAAAAATTCCGTGTCGATGACACGGCTGGCGTCGCGGTCGAGGAAACGCGCGCTGACCAAGGGGCGCGGATTGAACATGGCGACGCCGAGCGTCTCGCCCGACGCGGCTTGCAACGTCACCAGCGTTCCTGGCGGAAGCGCCTTCGCCGCCGCGTTCATCGCGATTTCGTTGGAATAGACCCAGGGATGGCCCTGCTGCGCCCGCTTGTGATGGCCGGCCAGCAGCGTCACTACCGGGCGAGTCTTGGGATCGTCGCTCATCGCATCATGAAGGGCCGGTCTTGCGCACCGATGCAAGTTGGAATTGAGTGGCGCTGGAACTGGACAATCGCCGTGACCCAGGCGGACGCGCCTTACCTTACCATCTTGATGCCGTGCCTCAATGAGGCGCGGACACTCGAAACGTGCGTTCGCAAGGCACAAGCCTTCCTCGCGGAACAGACTTATTCCGGCGAAATCGTGGTTGCCGACAACGGCAGCACCGACGGATCGCGCGATATTGCCGCATCGCTCGGCGCGCGGGTCGTCGCCGTGCCGGCGCGGGGCTACGGCAACGCGTTGCAGGCCGGCATTGACGCCGCGCGCGGCGAGCTGGTCATCATGGGCGATTCCGACGACAGCTACGATTTTCGCCGTCTCGACGGCTTCGTCGCGCGGCTGGCCGACGGGTTCGATCTCGTCGTCGGCAACCGCTTCCGCGGCGGCATCGCCAAAGGCGCCATGCCGCCGCTTCACCGCTACGTCGGCAATCCGCTGCTGACCCTGCTCGGACGCACCATCTTCAACGCGCCCATCTACGACTTCTATTGCGGGCTGCGCGGCTTTCGCCGCGATGCGATCCGCCGCCTGAAACTCAATTCGGCCGGAATGGAGTTCGCGCTCGAAATGGTGGTCAAGGCGACGCTTCACGGTCTGCGCATCGCCGAGGTGCCAACCACCCTGTCGCCGGACGGGCGGGGACGCCCGCCACATCTCAGGAGTTGGCGCGACGGCTGGCGCAGCTTGCGGTTCTACTTGCTGCTAAGCCCACGCTGGCTGTTTCTCTATCCGGGACTGGCGATGTTCACGGCCGCCGGCCTGCTGTCGCTCGTGTTGATCGCAACGGATATTCGCGTCGGCGCCGTGGTGTTCAGCTTCCACACGCTGATCCTCAGCGCGACCATGACGTTGATCGGGGTGCAAAGCGTCGTGTTCTGGGTTCTGTCGCACAGCGTCGCCTTGCAAAAGGGCTTGCTGCTCCCGGACGCCGCGTTTCGAGCGATCCGCCCCCTGTTTTCGCTGGAGCGATGCTTGGCGGTGGGGGTCGCGCTCGTCGCGGTCGGCTTCGCGGCGGCGCTCTATGCCCTGTTCCACTGGTCGCGGCGATCCTTCGGTCCGCTCGCGACCCCTGAAATCGTCAAGACGATCTGCGCCGCGAGCCTCGCGGTAGCGCTTGGCTTCGAATTGATTTTCTCGTCATTCTTTATCTATCTGCTCGACCAGCCCAACGATCGCGCGCCGTGACAAGCCGTCGCGCGTTCGAGACGCAATACAACCTCTCCGGTCCCGACTCGATTGCCGCGCGGATCGCGCGACGTCAGCGGCGCAAGATGTTCCGCGCGTTTCTCGACGTCGGCGCCGCGTCCGGCACCATTCTCGATATCGGCGTCACCAGCGACCGGTCGTACGACCACTCAAACTATCTTGAGGCCTGGCACGAAAGGCCCGACGCGATCACCACGGTTGGCCTCGACGCCGGCGCAGCGTCGCATCCCGCCTTGTCCCGCTCCGTGTTCGCCGCCGCCGACGGTCGCGCGCTGCCCTTCGCCGACAATTCATTCGATTACGTTCATGCGAGCGCCGTCATAGAGCATGTCGGCGACCGGCAGCGCCAAGCCGCGCTGCTTGCCGAAGCGTATCGCGTCGCCCGCCGTGCTGCGTTCCTGACGACGCCCAATCGCTGGTTTCCGGTGGAATTGCACACAACGTTGCCGCTGGTGCATTGGCTGCCGCCGCGCCGGTTTCGCGCTCTCCTCGCGGCGACCGGCCGCGGCTTTTTCGCCGACGAGGACAACCTCAATCTACTGACGGCGAAAGAGCTGCATGCGATGGCGCGTGCCGTCGCAGCACCGAACAAGATAGCGGTTCGGCGGATACGCCTCGGCGGCTGGACCTCGAACCTGGCGCTGATTCTGCCGAAGGATTAGTCGCCGCGGCCGGTTCCGTCGCGACGGGAATCGGCGGCGCCCTCAAGACCCTTTTTTGTCACTTCGATACCGGCGATACCGCTGGGATGCGGCGAGACCGTGACATGATGGCCGCGCGCCTCGAGCGCCTTCTTCAAGCCGTCGGCCCACGGCCCGACCTCGATTTCGGTAACGCCGCCGTTGCGATTGCCGACATTCGGCAAATCCATCGCCGCCTGCAAATCGCGATGCTCGTCAAGCGCGGCGATGATGGTTTTGGCGACGTCTTCGATGATGGCGGGGCCGCCCGCCGACCCGACGATCAGCTTGAGACCACGCTTGTCGAACACCATCGTCGGCGACATCGAGCTGCGCGGGCGCTTGCCGGCCTGCACCGCATTCGCCACCGGCTTGCCGTCCCGCACCGGCAGGAAAGAAAAATCCGTCAGCTCGTTGTTGAGCAGAAAACCGTCGACCATGACGCGCGACCCGAACTGGTTCTCGATCGAGTTGGTCATCGACACCGCGTTGCCGTCGCGATCAATCACGGCGAGGTCGCTCGTCGAAGGCAGTTCCGGCGAGGCGTCATCGCTCCACCGGTCGGCGTGGCGCCGCGGCGGATCGCCCGGCGACGCCGGAATGCCGTTGTCGCGCTCGGGGTCGATCAGCTTGGCGCGCGAAGCGAGATAACCAGGGTCGATCAGGCCCAGGATAGGTGCCGGAACGAAATCGGTGTCGGCGAGATAGCGATCCCTGTCGGCGAAAGCGAGCTTGCCGGCTTCGGCGAAGAGATGCACCGCGCCCGGCTCGTCCAGATTCAATCGGTCCGCCGGAAAATGCTGCAACATGCCGAGAATCTGCAGCATGGTGATCGCGCCGGAGCTGGGCGGGCCCATGCCGCATACTCGCCAGGAGCGATAGGGGCCGCAGATCGCCTTGCGCTCCTTGACGCGATAATGCGCGAGATCGTCGAGGCTCATGTCCCCGTTCGGAGTCGCGTCCCGCACCGCGCGCACGATGTCGCGCGCGATCGGGCCGGAATAAAAGGCCTTGGTTCCTTGCATCGCGACTTCGGTAAAAACGCGCGCGAGCTGCGGATTTTTGACCGTCTCGCCCGCCGCCAGCGGTGTGCCATCGGGATGATAGAAATATCCCTTGGCCGATTCCGATTTCGGCAGGAACGCGTCCTCCGCCAACAGCATATGGAGACGCTCCGACACCGGGAAGCCATCGGTCGCAAGCTTGATCGCCGGCAGGAACAGGCTCGACCACTGCAGCTTGCCGAACTTGCGGTGCGCCATTTCCAGCATGCGCAAATAGCCGGGCGTGCCGATGGAGCGGCCGCCGACCACCGCCGTAAAAAAATGCATCGGCGTGCCGTCAGGATTGAGGAAGCGGTCCGGCTTCGCCGCGAGCGGCGCGGTCTCGCGTCCGTCGATGCTTACGAGCTCGCGATGCGCCGCGGCGTAATAGACCAGAAAGCCGCCGCCGCCGACGCCTGACGATTGCGGCTCGACCAGATTCAGCACCAGCGCCGTCGCGATTGCCGCATCGACCGCGTTGCCGCCCTGACGCAGGATTTGGCGGCCGGCCTCCGCCGCCAGCGGATGCGCCGCCACTACCATGTCGTGCGGCGCGAAAGCGGGCTGATGTTGGGTGCGCGGCGTCGCAGCTTCGGGCGGCGGCGCAGGTGTCTGCGCCGACGCGGCGGCAATGCCGGAGCACAGAGCGAAAATAACGGCACGAACGCGGAACAAAATCAACGGCGATGCACGCTGGCGATCGGCGGGGCGAATTGAGGTGCGATATCCCACGGGAACAGGATCCAGGTGTCTTGACTGACTTCGGTGACGAAGGTGTCGACCATCGGCCGGCCAGCCGGCTTGGCATAGATAGTCGCGAAATGCGCTTTGGGCAGCATTTCCCGCACCGCCTTCGCCGTGATGCCGGTATCGACCAGATCGTCGATGATCAACATGCCGGTGCCGTCGCCCGGCACGCGCTTCAAGATGCTGAGTTTGCCTTGTTCGCGGTCGTCATAAGAGGCGATACACACCGTGTCGATCAACCGAAGGTCGAGCTCGCGCGCCACGATCGCCGCCGGCACCAGCCCGCCGCGAGTCACCGCGACGATGCTCTGCCACGGCCCGAGTTCGACGAGGCGCCACGCCAACGCGCGCGCATGGCGATGAAGCTCGTCCCAGGTAACCGGAAAATTCTTGGTGTAGGCGGGCGCGGCTTCGGTCGTCACGGCTCAACGCACGTAAATCTGCACTTCGCTGTCGCGAACGTTGCCGCTGGTCATCGAGGATAAGGCGACGCGGTCCGCCGGCAGCCCCATCTTCGACAGCGCGCGCATCACGCCCTCGGCGTTGCGCTTGGCCTGGTCGGCATTAATCGAGACCTGGGCGGAGCTGCCGACGCTCGGCGACACGGCGACCAGATCGAAAATCGCCGACGGACGCCGCTCGAGCGCGCGGCTTACGGCGGTGTAAAGCGCCTGTTCGTACGGTACGTCCGGCTTGTCGAAGCGGATCGTCACCAGCGGGCGGCGGTCGCGCACGCTGACCGGCGTCGCCGCGGCATAGGCCGAATGCGTGCCGGAACCGGCGAGCGCGGTCGGCTGGTGCGCGGAGAAATTCGATCCATAAAGCTGGCCGTTCTTGATCGCCAGACTCAGCGTCGCGAGATTACGCCGTTCATTGCCGATATAGGCATTCTGCCGCGTCAGATCGTCGGTCACGGCCTGCTGCAATTGCTGGATCATGACGACGTCGCTGTTGGCTTGTGCCTGGAGCGCGTTGAGTTGGCGGTGATCCTCGTCGACCGCGCCCTGGAGCGCGAAGGCGGCGCGAATTTCCTCAAGCACGTAAGACACAAGCGCCAAGTCGTTGCCGACGCCTGACGAAAGGGCGTTGAGATTGGCGATATCGCCCGACATGCGGTCGAGCTGATTTTGCGCCTGGTTGAACTGCGCCAGCAACTCCGGGTTGCCCGGCGTGGTGCCGACCTGGAGGCGGGAATTGATGGTGCCGGTCAGGGTGAAATAAGTGCTGGCGTCGGCCGCCAGGGTGCCGCGCATGCGCTGAAGTTCGGCGCTGTGCTGATTGATGCTTTCCGACAAGCGCTGCATATCGCCGCGAATCGCGTGCACTTTCTGGCCGACGAACGTGCCGGTATCGGCGCCGCCGGGGACCGCCATGGCAAGTTGGCTGCCCTCGCCGTTCCGCGACAAGGGTGACGATGTGACCGGCGCGCCCGAAGACTGGCTGACCGGGACGCTCTCGCGGTCGCCGTTAATGGAACTCCACACCTGCTCCGAGTAGCCGCAGCCCGACAGCGCCAGAGCGCAGGTCAGGGCGGCAACGGATAATGCCGGAACAAACGCGGCCCGGCCGAAAGCGGCAAAACGGGGCGCTTTCTTCTTCGTTTTAGTCATAGCGCGAGTTTGCGGCCCCCCTCGGTCCTGGCCAACCAGTAACAATCCCTATTTGGGCTGCTAAACTGCCGCAATACTACGCAAGGAAATTTCGCGCCACAAGCCTCTTCGGCGTCGGCATTTTCGCGCGCGAACCGCTTGCCAACCGTCGCGGCAGCTACCATCCTAGGGCGTATCGCCTTTACGCGGTCCGAAGACTCCCCCACGCCAGGCACGGCCGGCGCCGGACCCCTTCCCGACCTCTACAAGACCGATCGGTGGCGCGACGATTGCGCCGGACTAGATGTTTGGAGGCCAGACCATGGCTAGCGGTACCGTGAAATGGTTCAACAGCCAAAAGGGCTATGGATTTATTCAACCGGAAGACGGCACCAAGGACGTGTTCGTCCATATTTCGGCGGTCGAGCGCTCCGGCATGGGCAGCCTGCGCGAGGGCCAAAAACTCAGCTACGACATCGAGCGCGGCAAGGAAGGCCGTATCTCGGCGGTCAACCTAAAAGCCGTCTAGGGCCGGATCGTCTTTACCTCCAAGGTAATTTGAGGGCCTGCCCGGCAGGCGCTAGTCTGCTGGGATGACCGAGCTTGCCCCATCCCTGCATGCCCGACCGGTCGGCGGGCTGTTGCGCGAATGGCGCCAGCGCCGCCGCTTGTCCCAGCTCGACCTCGCCAGCGAGGCGCGCATCTCGACCCGGCATTTGAGTTTTCTCGAGACCGGCCGCGCCCAGCCGAGCCGGGACATGGTGCTGCATCTCGCCGAACAACTCGACGTGCCGATGCGCGAACGCAACGTGCTGCTGGTCGCCGCCGGCTTCGCGCCGTCGTTCCGCGAGCGGTCGCTCGACGACCCGGCGCTCGCCTCCGTACGGTCGGCGGTCGAACTCGTGCTGGAGCGGCAGAAGCCCTACCCCGCCTTCGCCATCGATCGGCATTGGCGCATCGTCGCCAGCAACGCGGCGCTGCCCGAACTCTACGAAGGCTGCGCCGAGGAATTGCTCGCCCGACCGATCAACGGGCTGCGCCTGACGCTTCATCCCGAGGGCATGGCGCCGCGCATCGACAATCTTGCCGAGTGGCGCGAGCACATCTTGGCGCGGATGAAACAGCAGATCGACATGACCGCCGATCCCGAACTTCTGGCGTTGCGCCGCGAGCTTTTGTCCTATCCCGCGCCCGAGGCGCACGACGCGCCGCTCGAACAGGCTGTCGCGGTGCCGTTCCGGGTGCGCACCTCGCTTGGCCTTCTTTCCTTCTTCTCCACCACCACGATTTTCGGCACGCCGGTCGACGTCACGTTGTCGGAACTCGCGCTCGAGCTGTTCTTTCCCGCCGACGAAGCGACCGCGCGCGCGGTCGAGCGGCGGTGATTTTCTTACCTTCGACGTAATCGCTTCACCGCGGGCAAATCACGATTATCGCGATGCAACGTTAATCAAGGAGCATCGCCATGAGCAACGTCAATGAAATGGTCGCCGGCTACATCGCGGCATGGAACGAGCGGGACGCGAAGAAGCGCCGCGAGATCATCGCCAAGACATGGACCGACGACGGCGTCTATATCGACGCACACCGCAAGGGCATCGGGCACGATCAGATCGATTCGATGATCGCCGCCGTGCAGGACCGATTCGCCGGCTATCAATTCCGTCTGCGCAGCGGCATCGAGGCCCACAACGATTATGTTCGCTTTTCGTGGGCCGCGGGCGGCATGGAGAACGCGCCGCTTTATTTCGCCGGCACCGATTTCGCCGTCCGCGGTTCGGACGGGCGGCTGCGATCGGTGACGGGCTTCAGCGACGCGGCACCGGCGGCGGCTTAAGCCAACTGTTCCAGCAGCAAGTCGAGGGCGCGGACCGCGAACGCGTACATGTTGGCGACGCGGTCCGCGCTGCCGGTCTCGAGGGTGACGACCCGCTCGCGCGGACCGACCACCGCGATGCAGGAATGGCCAGCGGCATCGCCATAGCGGTTGCCGGCAGGACCGGTGGCGCCGGTTTCGCCGACGCCCCAAACCGTGGCGCAGCGTTCACGCACCGTGCGCGCCGACAACAGCGCATAGGGCTCGCTGGCGCCGCGCATGCCGCGCATCGCGTCGTCGGGAATTTGCAACAGTCCGTTCCGCGACGCGCGGGTATAGATCACGCCTCCGCCAACGAAATAGGCCGATGCGCCCGGCACCGAAAGCAGCGCCGCCGCGATCAATCCGCCGGTCGAAGATTCCGCCACCGCGATCGTCTCGCTGCGCGCCTTGAGCCTGGCGCCGGCAAGGGCACCTTGCCGTAACAGATCGTCGAACCCCATATCAGCGCTTACCCTTCTCCAGGATGGCGAGAATCGACGGTTTGCCGCGCGCCATCGCGTTCGCGTCGTGGCCGGTGAAATCCTCGATCTGAAGATCGGCGCCCGCATCGACCAGAATGCGCACGACCTCGCGGCGGTTGTTGCTGACCGCCATCATCAACGCGGTGACGCCCTGGCCGTTCTGATCGTTGATTCCAGCGTTCGCCGCGAGCAGCCGCTTGACCGCTTCGGTCTGTCCATTGAGCGCCGCCCAATGCAGCGCGGTGTCGCCGAATCGGTCGCGATGCTCGACATCGGCAAGATGATCGAGCAGCAGATTCATGATCTGCATATTGCCGTTCGCCGCGGCGAAACTCAGTGCGGCGCGCCGATCCTCGCCCTCGGTATCGGTCGTGTCGCCGCGCTGAAGCATGTTCAAGACGGCATCGAAGTCGTTGCGCTCGGCGGCGCGCGGCAGAATCAGTAAATCGTTCATGTCGGCCTGCGCCCGCGCCGCGCGGGGAAGCACCGCCTCCGCGACCCCAACGCCAAGCACCGCCGCCAGAAACCACGCCCCCCTCGATACCATTCGTCTACCTCGCGATTTCCGGCGATGATAGACGAGCGCGCATGGCGGTACTACCGTCTGTTCCGCCATGCCCCGCCTTGTATCGCCGCCGCTCGACCTGCCCGATTTCGTACCGGGTTCGGTGTGGCTGGTCGGTGCCGGGCCAGGCGATCCCGGATTGCTGACCGCGCTGGCGCTACATGCGCTCGCGAACGCCGACGTGATCGTCTACGACGCGCTGGTCGATCGCCGGGTGCTGGCGCTGAAACACGCCGCTGCGGCGCTCGACTACGCTGGCAAACGCGGCGGCCGTCCGTCGGCGCAGCAGGAAGACATCTCGCTCCGCCTCGTCCGGCTGGCGCGCGAGGGCAGGCGCGTGTTGCGCCTCAAAGGAGGCGATCCGTTCGTGTTCGGCCGCGGCGGCGAGGAAGCGATCGCGCTGAAACGGGCCGGCGTGCCGTTTCGCGTCGTGCCCGGGATCACGGCGGCGATCGGCGGCCTCGCTTATGCCGGGATTCCGGCGACGCATCGCGACGTCAATCACAGTTTCGCGTTCGTCTCCGGTCACGGCGCCGGCGGTAGTTTACCCGGCGAGGTGGATTGGCAAGCGCTGTCGCGCGCTGCGCCGACGATCGTGGTCTATATGGCTATGGGCCATCTCGCCGATGTTGCGCAACGTCTGATCGCAGCGGGACGCGGCAGCGACGAGCCCGCCGCCATCGTCAGCAAGGCGACCATGCCGGAACAGAGTGTGGTCGAGACCACGCTCGCGCGCGCGGCCGCCGATGCCGCCTCGGCGCAGATCGAAGCGCCGGCAATGCTGGTGGTCGGCCCGGCGGTGAAATTACGGCAAGGGATTCGGTGGTTTGACTAATTCCGCGCGCATTGGCATTGCCGGCTTCATCGTCGCACTGGCCGTGATCCTGGGCGGCTTCGCGTATCGCCAGCTTTCGACCGCCGAGCAGGCGCCGGTCGGCATCGGCGGCGACTTCACTCTCGTCGACCAGAACGGCGCGACGCGGCACGACAGCGATTTCCGCGGCAAGCTGATGCTGATCTATTTCGGCTACACGTTCTGTCCCGACGTGTGCCCGACCACGCTCACCATGATGACCGATGCGCTGGCAAAGCTCGGGCCGGACGCCGCGCGCTTCGCGCCGATCTTCATCACCGTCGATCCCTCGCGCGACAAGCCGGCCCAGCTCAAGCAATACATCGAAGCGTTCGATCCACGCTTCACCGCGCTAACCGGCGGCGCCGATCAAATCGCCAAGGTCGCGCGGGAATATCGCGTCTATTATCGCAAAGTCGCCGGCGACAAGCCGAACAACTACACCATGGACCATTCCTCGGTGATCTATCTCATGGCGCGCGATGGCCGTTACGTCGGCCACTTCAACACCGACATCGACGCCGACACACTGGCGCAGGATTTGAAACAGTACAAATGATCGCTCGATTTTCGCCGCGCAAATCGCGCACGAGTCAAGCGCGACCCCATCTTGCCGCGCGCGCGATAGCGTACTATCAGTGACGCATGCCCGCGTCGTCACCGTTCCTGATGAGCCTGCCGCGACAGATCAAATTGCGCGCAGGTGAAGTGCCCGTGCGCGTGCGCATGTCGCCGCGCGCGCGCCGGCTCGCGCTGCGTATCGACGCGCAAGCGGAAGCGGTCGAGCTGGTGCTGCCGCGCCGCATCTCCGCTCGCCGCGCGACGGCCTTCATCGAAGAGAATCGCGCCTGGCTCGACAAGCGCATCACCGCGCTGCCGCCGCGTACCGTGCTGGCCGACGGCGCGACGATACCGATCCTCGACGAGCCGCATCTCATCCGTCGCGTGGATGTGGCGCGCGAGCGCCAATATGTTTGGATCGACGACGGGAAAATTTTCGTCGCCGCTGCGCCGGACCAGATTGCGCGCCGCGTCGTCGATTTCCTGAAGGAGCGGGCGCGCGACGAATTTCAACGCCGCGCCTCCGACCTCGCCGTACAGATCGGCCGCAAGATAGGCCGCATCACCGTGCGCGACACCACGACGCGCTGGGGCAGTTGCGCGGCGAGCGGTAACCTCGCTTTTTCCTGGCGGCTCATCATGGCGCCGGACGCCGTGCTGGAATATGTGGTGGCACATGAAGTGGCCCATCTCGCCGAAATGAACCACGGGCCTCGTTTCTGGAACCTGGTCGAGAAGCTCGCGCCCGGCGTCGACCGTCAGCGCGACTGGCTCAACCGCCACCGGGCAAGGTTGCTTCGGATCGGATAGCAGCGGAAGCAACCCGCCGCATCAAGAACAGCAACAACAATAGGCCGGGCACGCAGAGCAGCGTCGAAGCCGTAAAGAACGGCGCCCAGCCGACGCGATCCGCGAGCCAGCCGCCGCCCGACGCGATGAAGGTGCGCGACACCGCCGCGAGCGCCGACAGCAGTGCGTATTGCGTCGCGGTGAAAGCGGGATTGCACAGCCGCGACAGGTAGGCGACGAACGCCGCCGAACCGATGCCCCCGGTGACGTTCTCGGTCGCGATGGTGACGGCAAGCATGCCGACATCGTGCCCGGTCCAAAGCTGCGCGATATAGGCGAGGTTCGACAGCGCCTGGAGCACGCCGCCGATCAGCAGCGCGCGCATGATGCCGACGCGCAGCACCAGCCCGCCGCCGAGGATCACGCCGGCCATGCTGGCGACGAGGCCGAACACTTTGCTGACGCTGGCGATCTCGACCTTGCTGAAGCCGAGCGAAATATAGAACGGGCCGGACATCCAGCCCGCGACGGCGTCGCCGGTCTTGAACAGCACCACGAACAGCAGGATCGCCAACCAGTCGTGACGCGTCATGAAATCGGCGAACGGCTCGACGATGGCGGCGCGCAGCCAGCTCTCGCGCGGCGCCGGCGGCGCGGCGCGTTCGCTTGTCATCAGCACTGCGGCCATGCCGACAACGACGAGGCACGCCATCACCATGTATGCACCGCGCCAGCCGAAGGCGCTGGCGAGATAAAGCGCGCCCGCGCCCGAAGCGAGCATGCCGATGCGATAGCCGACTTGGGTCGCCGCCGCGCCCGCGCCTTGCTCGTTGTCGTCGAGCAGCTCGACGCGGAACGCGTCGATCACGATGTCCTGGCTCGCAGAGAAAAACGCCACCACGACGGCAATGAGCGCGGTGCGCCACGCATCGACAACGGGATCGGCCTGCGCCAACGCGAGGATCGACAGCGCCAGCAGAATCTGGATGAGCAACGCCCAGCTTCGTCGCCGCCCGAGCCACGCGGTGACGACGGGCAGCGGCACGCGGTCGAGCACCGGCGCCCACAGGAACTTGAGATTGTAGGCCAGCCCGACCTGGGCGAAGAGGCCGATCGCAGTCAGCGAAATGCCGTCTTCCTTGAGCCAAATCGACAGCGTTGCGCCGGTGAGCGCCAGCGGCAGGCCGCTGGCAAATCCCATCGCCAGAATCGCGACCATCCGGCGGTCGGAATAAAGGCGGAAGGCGTCGGCGAGCTTCGTCATGCCGAGCGGCGATTGTTCATGCTTCGAGACGCAGCCTCCGGCCGCTCTTCAGCATGAGGATAACGGGTTTTCGCACCAAGAAATGTCCTCAGCCTGAAGAGCGAGCGATGCTCGCGTCTCGAAGGCCGCACGGCAAATCCTCCGGCTACTTCCCCTTCACGTCCGCGGCGACCTGCATTTTGATAATCTTGTCGGGACTCTTGACCGAGCCGTTGTCGTTCGGGTCGCCTTTCTTAATCGCGTCGACCGCTTCCATGCCGGCCGTTACTTGGCCGAACACGGTATATTTGCCGTCGAGGAAATCCGACGGCTCGAAGCAGATGAAGAACTGGCTGTCAGCGCTGTCGGGGTCTTGTGCGCGCGCCATGCCGAGCGTCCCGCGCACGAACGGCGTGTCGGTGAACTCGGCCTTGAGTTTCTTGCCCGAGCCGCCCATGCCAGTGCCGGTCGGATCGCCGGTCTGCGCCATGAAGCCGTCGATGACGCGATGGAACACGATGCCGTCGTAGAAATGTTGCCGCACCAGTTCCTTGATGCGCGCCACCGTCTTCGGCGCGAGATCGGGGCGCAGTTCGATGGTGACGCGCCCTGCGGGCACATCCATGTATAGGGTGTTTTCGAGATCGGCCGCGCTCACGATGCCTCCATTCAGGCTGACGACAAGAGCGGCCACGACGGCGCACATACGAAAAAATCCGGCCATGACGCGATCTGCCTCGGTTGATGAAACGCGGCGGACGTTAGAGGATGCCGCCATCAAAAGAAAGCTTTACCGTGCTCTGCTTTACGCCACTGACGAGGCCATGCCATGGTCGCCGCGATGATTCGTTTCGAGAATGTCGGCATGCGTTACGGCACCGGGCCGGAGGTACTGCGCGACATCGACATGCGGCTCGACGCCGGCTCGTTCCATTTTCTCACCGGCCCCAGCGGCGCCGGCAAGTCGAGCCTGCTGAAGTTGATTTACATGTCCGAGCGGCCTTCGCGCGGGCTGGTGGCGCTGTTCGAGCGCGACGTGTCGAGCATGCCGCGCGGCGAATTGCCGCCGCTGCGCCGACGCATCGGCGTGATCTTCCAGGATTTCCGCCTGATCAACCATCTCTCGACGTTCGACAATGTGGCGCTGCCGCTGCGCGTCGCGGGCCAGAGCGAGGACAAGATCAAAGCCAACGTCACCGAACTGCTCACCTGGGTCGGGCTCGCCGACAAGATTCAAGCGCGGCCTCCGACGCTGTCGGGTGGACAGCAGCAGCGTGTCGCCATTGCGCGCGCCGTTATCGGCAAGCCCAGCGTGATCCTGGCGGACGAGCCGACTGGCAATGTCGACGACGAGATGGCGGTGCGGCTGCTGCGTCTGCTCGAGGAGATGAACCGGCTCGGCACCACCGTCATCGTCGCGACGCATAATCACTATCTCGCGCAACGCATGGGCCAGCCCCGCCTTCATCTCGACGGCGGCAAGCTCTCGCTCTTCAAGCCCGAGGCACCGGACGAATCATGATCGGGCGTGGCCGCTTCGACATTCCGTTTGCGCGGGACGGATCGGTGCGCTTCCTACCGTGGATCGTGGCGCTGATGGTCTATCTCGCCGGTCTCGCGCTTGCCGGCATGCTGCTTCTCGACGCGGCGCTGGGTGACTGGAACCGCGGCCTCAACGGCGTGATGACGGTCGAGTTGCCGCCGGCCGCCAACGCTAAGGACGGCGCCGAGGAAATCAAGCTGGTCGTCGCGGTGCTACAAGCGACGCCAGGCGTCGCCCACGCAGCCCAATTGCCGCGCGAGGCGGTGGCAAAACTGGTCGAGCCGTGGCTCGGCGGCGACGAAGCGGTCGGACAATTGGCCCTGCCCCGCCTCATCGATGTGCGGATCGACGTCGCGCACCGGCCGGATTTCGAAGATCTTCGCGCCAAACTCGCGAACGCCGCGCCCGGCGCCATGCTCGACGACGCACGCCAGCGTTTCGACCGGCTGTTCGACCTCGGCCGGTCGGTAGAGGTGACGGCGGCAGTGATTCTGCTACTGATCGGCATTGCCGCGGTACTCACCACGGTGTTCACCACCCGCGCCGGCCTCGCCG